>DITF01000337.1 GCA_002422125.1 bacterium UBP17_UBA6191 | reverse complement strand
ATCTTAAATCAGGTTCATTTTAGAGATAAGGGCCAGTGCAGCTTTGAAAGGAACGGAAAGCGTTGCAATCATCGTAGGTATTTACACATTCATCATATAAAGCCCGTCAAGGATGGGGGCAAAAATACAGTTGAGAATTTAACCACCCTTTGTTCCATACATCATACCTACCTGCATCACAGGGAGGAGATTGAAAGATCCTTGGCTTTATTAGAGCAGTTTAGGCGGAAGCTGGGGATCAAGAATTGAGTTCTGGACTTCTGCCAGAATCTCAAAAAAATCATGGACGGCTCATTGTCTTGGCATAACAATTTCTCGTGTATTGTTTGTATTGGTACGAATTTGTACTGGGGGGCTATGTGCAGAATGTGAGCTGTAAAACCAGCCGTGGTCTAAAAGGGATTGGGCACAGCACTTTATCGGACCTTGTTTGATTGCTAGGTAAACAAGATATTCATAGGGCCCTAAGCGGGATTGCCCTGCCAAATGAAGCCTCCATTGGTCTGCATCAAAAATTTGGTTTTGAGACTATTGGAATCTTTGATCAGTACGCTAAAAAAATGGACAATATATCAGTTCCATCTGGATGCAAAAAAAGCTTTAGAAGCTGTACGAAGGTGATAAAAGCCAACTTAACTTAAACAATCCCTCACCAGTTCAACAAAATGCTTTTGTGAGTTCATATCAGCTAATGGTGCTTTATCCCAGTCATAAAACCAAATAGGCTTGGTTTTTAACTCTTCGGACTCATGGGCGTAGCGGGGAAACAAATGGCAATGTAAAGCAGGCTCGAGATTGCCAAGTATTTCATAATTGATTCTTAAGGCCTTGGTAGCTATAAGAAGGGCATCCCCACACAACATCATGTCACTTAAGAATTTATACCTGTGGCCCCCTTCTAAAGCATTTAAATGAGGCACAACCGGATCCGGCAATAAGAGGCAATACCCCGGTACAACCTGCTTTTCGCCTAAAATCAACCAACCAGAAGACACCTTGCAAATCAGCCGTGAAAAACTGCCATTGCGACAAGAATCCACCATTTTATGAATAGCCGTGCTCATAAATACTTCCTTATAGATTTTTTCCCATTAACTTAAGCGACAGTAGCACCACCTGAGCCACCAAGGCCACATGACAAACCATACCAGCCTGAAAGGCAATCATACGGTGAGGCTGAATCAGTTTGATATAAAATAGAGTATGCAGGGTTCTGGTGGCACAATAAAAGCCCATCATCCAGCCCATGATCTGGGAATCTCCACCCATCAGGGCATATACCAGAGCCAAAAACAAAAAGGATGGAATGTTCTCCAAATCGTTTCTCCAGCAGCCGCTAGCTCTTTGGACCAAAGGTGTGTCCTGGGTCGCAACTGCATCACTCTTGCCAAAGTATTTGGCATTGTCTTCCAGGGTAAAAGTACGAGTGGTAATACGACCGTAACTCTGGATTAAAGAATTTACAAATGTCTTAAAGAAAAAATAGGCAGCACCCAGACCTACAATTGGTAGAGCGGGAAACTGATTGATAAAGGGTTCCATAAAAGAATCAGGAACCCGCGAGTTTTTTTAAGGTCTGACGAACAGCACCAACTGTGGCCTTACCACTTCGGACGGCCGCTAAGAGCTTGTTGGCCTTGCCTTCATCCATGCCCGTAGCCAGCATTTCCATTTTCAGGATTTCCACCTCATCAAGTGGCTCAGACTCAGACAATAAGGCATTCATGGCATCGTCCTGATTTTCTTCCGGCATCCTATCTGATGGGCTATGTGAATCAGATTCAGAGGATTCTTCATCCGTGTCAAGGTTAGAGAATTCATCCGCGTCCAACCCATCATGATCTACAATCTTACGAGAGCCCAAATCTTCCATTTTTGAAAGCAAATCCTCATCGTCATCCTCATCCTCAAAATGATGCTCTGCGGGTGGTTCTTCGGACAAAGCTGCCATAGAATCTGATTCCGAAGGAATATCGGTCACCTCTTCAGCCTGTACATCTTCAGCCTGAAACGATCCAGAAGCTGAATCATTGTCAAAACCATTGCCTGAGTCCGAGTTAGAGTCATTAACTGAGTCAGAGTCAGAAAAAGATATGGTACGAGGCTCTGAGAAAACCACAGACTTCCCAGGCATTGGCTCCGGCCAAACTATGGATGCCCCACCGGCCTGACTAAGAAGCTGCCTGTCTTCAGAACTTAAAAAATTCTCAAAGTAGCATTGGCGCACGGCTTTAAAGCAATTACTTATTCTTTGAACATCGGCAAAAAAGCCTTCAGGGAACTTTACAGAAAAACCTGAGTCGGCTTTCCATGTCACCAAAGAACCGTCCTGATTCCAAGCGGTTAGCTCATCCTGAGTAGAAACACTTAAGACAAACTCATGCAGGGTAATATCCAGAGGTAATTGTTCAAGCTGCTGCCTACGGCTGTTCATCAATTTCTGACGAACAAAATTTAGTTCCGCAACGCTAAGAATGGATAATCTGCTACTCATAAATTCGCCTTATTCACAAAATAATTCGGGCCATCAGTCTACCACGGAAGCTTCTCTTTGCCTACCAAAAACTCCCCATGAAATTCACGGGCCTCTTCCGTGAGAGCAAAGGCTATGCGTTCCACAGATGTACCAATTTCATCCGGTGCCACCATGCCCCCCATTCTGGTTTTAACCCAACCTGGGTGCATAGTCAGAACCACAATATTGGTATCTGCCATCTGATGCGCTAGGTTAATGGTATACATGTTCAAAAGAGCTTTGCTACTACGATAACTCAAATATCCACCCGAGGTATTGTCGCCTAAAGAACCCATCCTGGATGAAATATTGACAATCCTTCCCCAAGGCAAACTACGCATCTTTGCTGCAAAATACTCACAAATACGCATGGGAGCCTTCAAGTTCACTTCCAAACTGTTGATGATATTGTTATAAACACTATCAAAATCCCCAGTATCAGTTAAAAAAATCCCCGAGTTGTTTATGATTACTTCTGGTACCCCGTGGTTTTTTTCTATCTCCTGGAGCTTATCTGTGAAATCAGATTTCAAATCAAAGGCATATAGGGCATATTGATTTTTAAAATCTCGAAACTCCGCTATCAGAAGATCAAAATACTCAGATTTTCGGACACAGCCAATTAAAAAATAGCCTTCTTGTAGCAGGTGTTTAGCCAAACCAAGACCAATTCCTGTGTTAATTCCAGTAATCAGAACCTTTTTCATACCAAGCCTCTTTTTTCACAAATGTTTTGCAACAAATTTTTACAACCCTCATTCAGTAAGTCCAATACCAATTCAAAGCCCTCTGGCCCTCCAAAATATGGATCTGGTATGCCCGCAACTTCGCGACTTTTAATAAAATCTTTCATAGGCACAAGCGCGGCTGTGGCATTTTCGGGACGAATCTCCGTAACATTTTTTAAATTGTCCGCATCCATAGGAATAATCCAATCAAATTCACAGAAATCCTCTTTGGTAATTTGACGACAGATAGAAGGCAAGTGGATTCCTCTTTTAGCTGAGGCGTTCAGCATTCTGGGATCGGCAGATTTGCCTAAATGCCAAGTCCCGGTGCCGGCAGAGTCTACCTCAATACGGTCGGTTAACCCTGCTTGACGAATCTGATGAATTAGCACTCCTTCAGCCGCCGGGGAACGACAGATATTTCCCAAACAGACAAACAAAACACGAATTTTTTTCACAAAAGCACCTCGGAAAATTCTTCACTTACCTTCTGTACAACTTCCTCACTCATGACTAAATCATCAGGCCAGACCCTTAAAAAGCCTTCCTCAGCGATTTTGTAAGTGGCATCTATTAACATTCTATCCCCTTCAATAAAAATATCTCTTTGGGAATCCGTGTTATTAAAAACCCTCCAGGCCACATGATGAGCATCTTTAATATCTTTGACTTTTTCATCTACTACCACAAAAATCTTGAAGGGCTTTAAGTGAATTTTAAGAAAAACTTTTTCGGCCAGCCTTTTGGCAACATAGGGATTTCTCTTTTTGTTGACCCGTAAAATCAGCAGCGGATTTCTGAGATTTAAGCCATAAACATGAATGCCTGTTACTGAGCGCTCAAATAGACCTATTTCTTTGTCTAAATAATCTGCTTTCACGGAAAAGTTTTCTCTGACTCTTTCCTCAGCATAACCAGGCTCGCCCACAATAGGATGAGATATATCAAATCCTATCTTGCCCCCGTATAAAGGTTGTGGGGCAGAATGATCCAATGCGTCCACAATTCCTTCCGTGATAAAAACATCACGGGAAACATCAAGATGATCCAAAAAATATTCCAAAA
>DITF01000283.1 GCA_002422125.1 bacterium UBP17_UBA6191 | reverse complement strand
GACACAGAATTTTGAACGCCCTCTTCTTTACAGCCAGACCCTGATCAAAAATCTATTGGATTTACTGAGTACTAAATACCGAAAGACCCCGGTAGAAAATGTGGAGCAGGATCGTCTCATCAGCTACCAGTTTCGTTTTACTGCCGGTGAATTTAATAAGTTGTGTTATGTTGCTCAAGATGTTTTTGTAGTCTTGTTTCAGATGGACAAATCAGCTGAATTAAATATTTCTATGCGTTAACTAGGAGCGAAACCCTATGACCAACTTAGTTGCCTCCGACTTTGCCTCGATCTTTGTCAAAGCGTCCTGCAAAATTTTTACGGATTATGATATTAAAATTATCGAAGCACAGGACCCCATGCCTAGTCCGACCAAGTTTATGGAGACTCGAGGTATGGATGTCTTGATTTATATGACTGAAGAAGTTGAGGGCGTATTCTTGTTATCAATGTCCTTAAGTACAGCTACATCAATTGCAAAAAAAGTGGATATGGACCCAAATTCTGTCGATGAAGACATGACCAGAGAAATCATTTCTGAACTCGGAAATATGATTGCTGGCCGAGGTGTGGCCTTTTTTCAAAAGGCTGGAATCAATTCAAACATCACCCCCCCCAGTATATTTTGCGGGGCAGGCTCAAGAATTTTTTCACTGGTTCCAAATCTGATGGCCTCTCGGATTCAGGCTGAGGTAGGAGATATTGTGGTTTATTCCGCGATCCGTCAAAAAGACAAACAGGTGATTTATGTTTAAAGTACTCCTAACCAACCCACCTTGGACCAAAAAGGGTTTTTTTGCCGTCAGGGCAGGATCAAGATGGCCCCACTTTGAAGAGGAAACGATGCAGTATATGCCGTTTCCTTTTTTTTTAGCCCATGCTACAGCTTGGCTGGAAAAACACGGCATTTATCCTAAACTTTTAGATTGCTTAGCCCTCAAGATGGAACATGATGAGTTCTATCAAAGGGTTAAAACTCTCGACCCTGATCTCATTGCTATGGAAGTATCTTCTTTTTCCATGGAAAATGATTTGCATATAGCCCGAAGGCTTAAGCAGGAGAGAAGCAACCGAACCATTGTTTTTATGGGGTTGGCCAGCGAAATGCAGAAAGAGGAGTTTGTAAGAGCCAACCCTTCGGTATCTTACTTTTTGGTGGGTGAGTACGAAGAGACATTGTTGGAATTGATACAAAAACTAGAAACGGGTGAAACCCCCTCCAAATTACCTGGAGCTGCATTTTTAAAAAAGGATGGGACATTTTCTGGATTTGAAAGGCGGCCACTAGCCCCTGATATCAATATCTACCCCTGGCCATCCAGAGATCAGCTTCCCATGTATAACTATCATGATGAGCCAGGCAATATACCTTGCCCCTCCGTTCAAATGTGGGCCTCACGGGGCTGTCCCTACAAATGTATTTTCTGCGCCTGGCCACAGATTATGTATGGAAATAATGAATACAGGACCAGAGATATCATAGATTTGGCCGATGAGTTTGAATGGCTGGTATCGGAATGGGGATTTCAGTCTGTATATTTTGATGATGACACTTTTAATGTCAACAAAAAGCGCATTGCCGCATTTTGTCAGGAACTGACCCGAAGGGGGTTAAAGGTCCCCTGGGGGGCTATGTCTCGGGCCGATTTAGTAGATGAGCCTTTAATTAAGCTTATGAAAGAATCCTCGCTGCAATCCCTCAAATTTGGGATCGAGTCCGCAGACCAAAATGCTGTAAATCACATGCAGAAAAATCTTAGTCTGAAAAAGGCCGTGCAAAATATCAATCTGGTTCACAATTATGGGATTCGTACCCACCTCACCTTCATGTTTGGCCTGCCTGGAGAAACTAAAGAAACGGCTCAGGCCACTCTGGATTTGGCTCTAAAACTTAACCCATGGTCGTTGCAAATGACGGTGGCAGCTCCCTTTCCTGGGTCCAAGTTTATGGAGCATCTGGAAAAAGAAGGCCATTTGGTAGACAAAGTCACCAATGCTGATGGGTTTCGCACTTCGGTTGTTCGTACCGAAGCCATGAGTGCTGATGAATTGGAGGAGTTTGTGGCCTATGCCCAAAATCGCTGGGCAATTCACAAAGCCAAACAGATGCCAAAATCTGGTGTGGGATACAACTTCAAACGCAAAAATCTAGCCTCCATCATCATTCCCAACTTCAACGGGGAGGCCTTTATCCGCAATGCCGTCTCGTCAGCCTTGTCCCAGTCCTGGCCTAATAGCGAGGTAATTGTAGTTGATAATGGCTCAAGTGATAAATCAAGAGAAATCATAAAAACCCATTTTCCAGAGGTGAAATTATTGGAGCTATCTAAAAATTATGGGTTTTCTTATGCTGTTAACTGTGGGATTAAAGTAGCTCAGGGAGAATATATTGCCCTGTTAAATCCCGATGCCAAGGCCGAATCAACATGGCTTCAGAATCTGATTAACGCTATTGATGAAGACCCCCGAGTGGGTTTTGCCTGTGGTAAAGTCTTAAACCATGCTCGTCCCGAGGTTTTAGATTCGGCTGGAGACGCCATAACCAGCAAGGGTAGAAGTTTTAATATTGCCCATTTTAACTTGGTCAGCCCAGATACTGATCGCAAACGATGGGTGCCTGCGGCCACGGCTGCTGCCTCAGTTTATAAGCGCAGTGTAATCGAAGATGTGGGAGACTGGGATGAAGATTTCTTTTTATACCTGGAAGATATGGACTACTCCCTGCGCTGTCAGCTTAAAGGCTATAAATGTGTCTACGAGCCATTAGCCATTGCCACCCATATTGGCTCAGCCTCCACTTCCCAAATTCCCGGCATAAAGACTTATCATCTGGCTAGAAACTGGTTTTTTCTATTGGTGAAAACTTTCCCAAAGGAAATCTTAAAAGCCAATGTCCTGAAATTTCTGGGCTTTTTTCTTTACCAGTTTTTTTATCATTTGTTGATCTCCAGACAAATATCCAGTTTTGTCAAAGGTACATATCAAGGCATGCGTAGGGCTTCGCAGTTTGTGGTGAAACGCAAGGCAATTTTAGGCTCAAAACGCATACCGGATGAGGAATTTGTTCGTATTCTTCAGTTTGGGGACCAAAATTATGCCATGACACGACGGTTTAAAGCCCGTGAAATTCCCTCTGATGAGATTCGTATTAGCAAGGCCAAAGTAGGCAATGCCTGAAGCTTTTCTAATTCTGATAGGGTTAGGGCCCTTTATTTTCTCATCTCTAACCCTTGAAACCGACAACCTCAGGCAATTTATTTTTTTACTGGCTGTAAGCCTAGGTATTAGCGGAGGCATAGCTAATACTGATTCAGAACATAAAACAACCCGATTTAGTCCATGTGACTGGTTTATCCTGATTTTTTTAACCCTGAGGGTACTTTCCTGTAAATGGGGAACCGAGTATCTTTGGTACAGTTTCCCAACCGTACTTATGGAGGGTCTCTTTGGCCTGAGTTATCTATTTCTGCGTCTTCAGGTGACAAAACAGAAAAAAGTGACCACTATGGCCGTTGCTCTAATTGTTAGCATCGTGTGTGTAAACTTTGGCCAGTGGGTTCTACCAGAATATTTTAAACCTGTACTTCAAAACAGATACTCAGCTCAATTTTTTCATCCCAATCTGCAGGGGATATATGCCTGTGTATGTTTCTGTGTTCTACTAGACGCAAGGGTGAGAGGCAAACTGTTAGCCCTATCTCTGGGTTTGGTTTTATTGTCCGTATGGTTATGCCAGAGTCGAACTGCCTTGGGCGCCCTTGTTTTGATACTGGTTTATTACTCCAACAAAAAAACCAGAGTAGTACTTTTGCTACTCTCCCCTCTAATATTTGGGTTCTGGTTTTACAGTTCCAGTGATTCCATGGAAAATTTTCGCCTGAATTCAGGTATAAGCACGGATGTTAGGCTGTCCGTTTATGAGTCCGTAATCAATGCCATTAAAGACAATCCATTAGGGTTGGGACCAGGGCTAATAGCGGAACGGATCAATCCATATCTTAGTGAGACCTTTCACTATTGGATGCCAAATCCGGCCAAAAACTCCCTACACAACGCCCACAACACAGTTCTTCACTATGTATGTGAATCTGGGTGGCTGATTTTAATTCCGATGATTATGTTTGCCGGCTATTGTATTCTGGATTTTCACCGCAGGCGATCCCTGAGCATCTTGGTACTGGTGGGTACATCTTTAGTTGATGTTCACCTTCAGCAATTTTCTTCTCAGATACTTCTGATTTACCTCTTAGCCACTCACCAGCAAGGGCCACTACAAATTCCAACCATACCAATAACTTTGCAACCACTGTTTTTGCCTGCTGCATTGACCCTTGGTATTATGGCACCTTTGATGCTGCATCAGCAGATATATGCTGGTTTTTTAAAATCAACTCTGATGTCTTCACAGGATATCCAGGACTTAAAAAAATACAGGGAGACTCTGGAGTTTAATCCCTGGCCAATTCCGGTACTAAAGGTGCAGTATTTAAAGCTTGGTTCTTTAATCGAAGAGGGACACTATGATAGGGCCTTGGCCGGTGCACTAAAGTTGCACCAGTTGTTTTCTGGATATTATCTTATGGAGCACATCATAGGAAGGCTGTATCTTCTTAAACAAGAACCAGAGTTGGCCCTGATCTGGGTAGAAAAAGCTATCGATCTGCACCCCATGGAAGAAGAAAACTACCTATTGTTGTCCGAAATCTATATCACAATGGGCGAAGTAAAAAAGGCCGATGATGCCATGAAACAATATCTGTCACTCGGACTTCGCAATCAAAATTTCCGAGACCTGTATATTAGTTCTGAAAAGCCCGACTGACTGTAGCCATGGCTTCCGTATTTTTAATTCTGTCCCCTGTTCTAAGATCCACATAAACAGGAGCAATAGTTGTATCCACGACACCATTCATTCCAATACTTACGGCAATGTGTGTTTGTTGATTCACAAACCCGGCGGAGGTATAAGGGGGTGAACCCGGAAAAGAAACTCTGGTATTTAGCTGGCCTAAATGAGTATATGTTACATGCTGACAGCCCGTAATCAAGGCACCCGCAGCAGTTAAGGAAGAATCTGAAGTACTACCATAATGCAGTAACACACCTTCGGGAAGATTTATAAAATTTGGACGAATTTGAAGGTTTGACTCCAGAGCCACCCCACTTTCAATGAGTCGCAGATTAGCCACCGCAGGCCCGGTGCCTGTGCTCAAATCAGGCCCAATGACTCGATTTGCCACCTCATATCCAGGATCATTGACCCCAAGAATAGTATAACCTCGATCATATGTTTCAGTAGTATCAGCAGGATCGCCTACCGTTTCTCTGGAGTTTCTTGGATCAATCCAGCCTTCGCAAATGTACAAAGCAAAGGCATTTCTGGTGGGTACTTTTTGAGTCGCATCAGAGACAAAATAGACTGGGTTGTTAGAATCAACTTCCATTGCCAACGCATTGGTGCGAATCGACCGAATGATGGCTCCGATTAGTTCTGCCCCCTGTAGCTGTCGCTGGGATTGCATGGCTTTGTTGATACTCACGATAGCCCAACCGGCCATAATTCCCACAATCATGACAACTACCAAAACCTCAACTAGGGTAAAGCCACGCCTAGGGACGCTTTGAATCGACATACGGTACCCTTTCCATGGCCATGGCTACAATTCCAAGCGGCTCAAAATGTTTAAATTTTGAGCGCGCGGGAGCCCCTCCCGGAGAACGATTATCCACATCACAGATTGGAATGAAACGCGAATTATAAAATGCTTGGTTGGCTCGATTTTTGGCAGGGGTCCCTGAACAAGAGCCATCCGTAGTGATAATACTGCTAGGATTGGTTTCCGCCCCATCCAGATCTTGACCAAAATCAATATAATCATTCTGCGAGTGGACATCAACGGCTCGAATGTCCACAAAAAAGTCCATTTTGTACAACACTCTAGCCACGGTCTGAAAATCAGAGATCCTCTGTTGATTTTCCGGTATCAAAAGACTACTGCCTACTGTAACAGAGCGGTTTACATAAACATTTGGACTAATTTCTTTAACTGTTCCTAAAGACCAAAGTGTAAATTTTGTGTATTCATCCTTGAGCACAGGAGGATTCGTCAAATCAGGCTGACCCATGACCGTAGCCGGAAAAATGTCATAATCCCCTCTTTGAACTGCTAGATAAGGTACAGGAAACTGCAAAACACCCAACAAGTCTGCGGTGTTACCATTGCGGTTTGTATCCAGAAAGTCATTTAAATAATTAGGTTTCCAGTAGCTGGTGTTCTGCACGGCAATTGGGGAACCAGAATAACCTGTTATGCTACCACTATCCCTAGGAACCATCCAGACTGGATGTAAATCTGTTGCCGGATTGTCTACAATTGTACCCTTGTAGCTGTAATATTTTATATCCGTATCCAGAGGATGATTTTTTGGTGGCCAGGTTGCAGGAGGCGTAAAGGCCTCTGAATTATAACCATCCTTGTTTTGATCTCGAGTTATCCACAACTTAAAAAATATCTTGTGCCTGACATTGTCATAGTCGGTGTGGTTATACAGTTCTTCATCCTCAGTAATCCCTAAAGTAGGTCTCTCAAAATCCAAATCAAGGGTTGTAAACATCTGTACATTGTAAGAATCTGCCGAGGCCTCGGCCAAATCGTCACTGGTTTGAGAATAATCTTTTGGTTCGTGCGGATACCGAGTGACAGTCGCGTCATAACGGTAGTTCATCAGCCGTTCAAAAAGAATATCCCTGAAATTCAAAAAAGTACCTAAACCAGCGGAATCATCAAGTGGAAAATCCGCCCTAGTAGTGCTAATCGAGCCCCCGGTACTGCGCAGGGAGTTAATCGAAAATTCCGAGGCATCTGGCCCAGTGATTACCGGAAAATTAAAGGCATCAAAATAATGCCAGCGTTTGGTTCCAAAATGTCCATCCAGATAGTAGTTATTGGTACCATCAAATGAGGTCATCGGACCAGTGGGCACTACAGGCCATGGGTCAGCCCTAGCCTGTGTAATTGCATCAGGACCACTAACAGCATCATTTATCTGTTTCCATATTCTTAGATAATGGCACTGTGTATTTACTTGAGACGGATCGATATAAGCCTGTTGGGAATACAAGAGTTTGACCTTTGCTGCCGGCTCATTAGCATACTGAACATCTTCTCGGGCACATTCCCTAAGCCTAGTGTGACTATTAGTATCCAAGGCCCAATAACCCAATCTGGGTGCCTTGGTTGTTGCCAAATGAGAGTTAGAAGAATTTACAGCCCCAGTAGCCGTAAGGATCGTCTTTAGTGCCACCTCCGCATTGCCCCCTTCCATGGCCACCAAATAGTCAAAAGGCTTGGGAATTGAGTTTCCTGTGTCCGTAGAAAGAGCTGCTGATGGGTTAGGATCTTCTTCTGGAGATTCGTGATAATGTGTAAAATATGAATCGGTTCCTACCCAATTTCCCATATCAGAGCTGCTACCATCCGCTAGTGGGACCCCTACCGTAGTCTGTGCGGCCTTGCGATCAAAATGAATATTGATAATTTCCTGCCATGAGGGGGGGATATCAGCAATCAACTGGTTTGTCCCATCTCCGTAATAATGGGTGGCAAAACGCAGATGAATCAGGCTCATGGAATCCATCAGATTTTTGAGCATGGCATAACCATATTCCACGCCTGAGCGGGCCGCTATGTCTGCCATCTTTGCCTGATCCACACGAGAGCGACCATCCATATTAACTTTTAAAGTTTGCAACTGGTTGACAGTCATCATGGAAACCAAAACCATCATTCCAATGGCAATTACCATCATGGCTCCGCGCGATCTAAGTCTTTTCACACGCATCAGATACCTTCCATTCGGATTCCAGGAATTCTGGTACTACCGTAGCGGTGAAAATCAAGATCCTTAGTTTCCAAAACATTTTTATTAAAGGTAGGTGTGGCTATGCCTACGGCCACAGCCTTGACGGCGCTGTGCTGTAAAAACCAGTTCTCGGTTAAATCACTCAGATTTAGAGATCCTGTGTCGCGAATGGCACGAACTACAACCATCACAAAGATACTGTGAGCGCCCATTGGCCCAACTTCAGGAATGGCAGTACCACTAACATCACTCAAAGCCGGATTGTTAGCAGAAGAACCATTTGCGGCACTCCAGTCATTCAAATGTTGGATTAACAGCATATCTACACTCGTTCGGATTTCACGATTGATACCGGCCTCTTCCGAAATGCCAACTCTGTCTACAAAGGTAAGGTTGCCTTCACGGATTTTTCGGTAATAGACATAGCGGCGAACCAGCTCTCTATTAATGGTTCCATCTGGTTGACCTTCCACAAACAGAGGTATTGGAGAACTGAGGCTTACATCTTCCGCACCCTGTGCGCCAGAGTCCGTCCAACCCACCTCGTCAAACAAGTCCTGAAAACCCCCAGTAACTGCCCCCCCGTTGTATACCAAAAATTCCTCAGAAACCATAGGCAGTACATCGGGGTGATTGTTACGCAAATATTCAGTAATGTTATGCAAAGTCGGTGAGACAACAGTCAAATTGGCAGGATTAAAGTCGTAGGTTAGTTCCGTAGGATAGGGTAGCGACAGAAATCGGTTGTTTGCTAAAGCGGGAGCAAGGTCATTGCCGTGGACCTGAAGCTGCAAAAGAGGAATATTTGGAAACGATGCTGCATTATAGGCATCAAGGCCAGATACCCTACCTTCAAATGAAAAAATATCTGCGGCAGTGCGCCCAGTGGTGGGTACTGAGCTGCGATTGGACTCCAGGCCTCTACTGGCATATGTCCAGCCCGATGTTTTGTTACGATGCACAATATTTAACATGCGTTCCAGTTGCACATCCGCCAATCTTTGGTAGGCAGAACGCATCTTGAGGCTGTAAAGCAGTTCCTGTTTGGCCCTGTTCGTGGAACCATAGGTCGCAGCCACAATTACTAAAATGGTCATGGCAGCCAATACCTCAATTAGTGTCAGCGCCTTACGATCCCAAAAATTCATGCCTAACCCTCTGTTACTCGGCCCATGGCAAATGAATTTCCTTTAAATATGGTCTGTCTTCGCTCGGTATCAGAGCCATCAGACAAAGTCACTCCAGAATCCGTTTCTGAGGTAATCTGATAATCAATGGTAAAATTCTGAAACCTCTCGGATAGGTCCGATGCACCTTCTATCGTGTCGTGAAATTGCACTTTGGCATAAAAATTGGTTACACCTTCCATCACTGCAAAACGGTTTGCATCCAAATAATTAAAATCCGGGGCTGCCACCGGTGTTAAATTATCACCAGTCACCCGATTGAAATACAGATTTGTCGGTAATCTGTCATATACTCCGGTAGCCGCATTCAAAGCCATTTCATACCCAGCTTCACCGCTCAAAGGCTGATCGGTAAAAAAGTAGCCGTACTCAACTAATTTCTCGACTCCGGTAGTGTCTTTCTCCCAACGGTAGTAATAAAGAACATTATAGTTCTCCCCGCCTGAAGTCACTGTTTCAAAGCGCACCGAGGAAGCTCCGGCTAATAGTTTGTGAATCATCATCCTGACATTGTTGCCACGAGCAATATTTCTGGATTCCATATCGATAGCGCGGGCGGATTTCTCGACACTGGAAAAGGCAATCAGAAAACCACCAATAATGACGGAGGAGGCCGTAATAGATACAATCAACTCAAGTAATGTGAACCCTTTTTTGTTTCTAAACCAGCTCATAAGAACCTCCAAATTCAGCTTGCCTTCCGATCAGTATGACAAAGGAAGGACATTCAGGCAATGCCTGAATGTCTTTCCTTGCTATCCAGCGCGATTATGCGCCTGAGTCTTATAGTCTGCCAGAATGCAAATCGTCAGCAGTTCCGGACGGGCCTTCAGTTCCAAGTCCCCCATCAACATCTCCTCTTTTTGAGGTTCCAGCTGTTGCGATCGTACCCCAAACCAGACAGCCAACCCCGCGTTTTTTACCGCTAGTGCTGTTCATTACAGTATCATCAGAACCTTTAGGGTGATGAATCCATTTGTAATCCGTTTTGGCTTCTTTGTCAGCGTTTTTAATGTTATCCATGCCGCCAAAGGCATTCACCGATTCCGGGCAGATGAAAACCACGCCGTCCTGAATCTGATCGAATACTTCAGACTTGTAATTGGTTAGATTCCTGAGCCTAGAAGGTAAACCTGCCGTCGCTGCCGACTTATCACCATTCATAAAAAAAGTAATAGACAGTTCTGCGGCTGGGGCAGAGTTAATTACCATGTACTTGGACTCCCACATACCCACACCCTTGTCAATGGTATTTTGGTTGTTCACACAACCAGACTTTCTGGCATCACGCGAGAACTGGGCATATTTTCCAATTCCCATGGTGGCCAGAATCCCAATGATCACAATTACCACCAAAATCTCAATTAAGGTAAAACCTTTTCTTAATAATCTTTGCAAAACCATGCTTCCTCCTTTGGAGCGTACACCCTTCAACTTGCAAGAGTCATGCCATCACGCTCGATCCTCATATAATCCAATATTACCAGCAAGAGTGGCAAGGATCCGCTTGCATTTTTATAACATGTGTCAGGAAAAGGTTGCCATCTAGTCGTCTGATTTTAAACCAAGTTTTTTAACAATGTTAGACAAGTCATTGCGATTATAACCAGTGGCCTCAGCGGTCTTGCGAATCGAATTCCCCTGAACTCTAAGCTGATGCAAGAAAAACCTTTTGTGAAACGAATCTATTACCTTCTGCTTTAAGCTATGGTAGTCCAGAATATGCAAAGGGAATAGAACCTGTACAGGTTCACCTCCAAAATTCTGCAGAATCATTTTCACATCTTCCACGCCAATGGGATCACTCTCGCTCAAAATCAGAAGTCTCTCCAGGGAGTTCTTTAACTCTCTGACATTTCCCGGCCAATTCCAAGTACTTAATAAATTGATACTGTCTAGGTCGATAGTCTTTTGAATCCCAGTAGTCTCCACAGCCTGTCTCAAAAAATTTTGAACCAGCTCAGGAAGATCTTCTATTCTCTCTCTAAGCGGAGGGATGGAAATAGGCACAATATTTAATCGATAATACAGATCTTCACGAAAAAGTTTTTGTTCCACAGCCAGTTTTAAGTCACAGTTTGTGGCAGCAATCACCCGTACATTGGCTTGAAATTCCCGATGATCGCCCACCATGATATAGGTCTTTTCCTGTAATAGTCGCAAAAGCTTGGCCTGCATGGATAAAGGAATTTCACCGACCTCATCTAAAAACAATGTCCCACCATGGGCAGCCTTCACACATCCATCCTGATCCTGAATTGCTCCAGTAAAAGAACCCTTTTTATGTCCAAAAAAGTGACTCTCAAACAGTCCCTCGGGAACAGCCGCACAATTTACAGCTACAAAATTTCTTGCTCTTCTAGGCGATTGAGCATGAATACTTCTCGCCAAAACTTCTTTACCTACGCCTGACTCGCCCATGATTAAAACCCCAGAATCCATACCACTGACCTTCTGGGCCATAGACTTCACTTTTTTCATGGATTCGCTATTGCCAATGAAAGGATTGGATCGACTGATTTCCCGTAGAAGTCCGACTCTATCAGCGATATCCTCGAGGTGCCGCTTTACCCTAGAGACAATTTCAATCCAGGAAGAGTCTTTAAATATATAGTCCCTGACATGACGGTAACGAACCAGAAGATCAACGGCAAAGGTTTTATCTTGTGAGGATAAAACCAAAATCCCACCTGAAAAATTCTGTTCTTTTAACCAATCCAAAAATTTGACCCCTGACAAATAATCCACCCCACCATTTTCGGATTCGGGGAATATTATATCCAGAAGAATTAGGGAGGGATTACACTCTAAAAACAAGGACTGAGCCTGCCTACGAGACCCCGCATAATAAAAATCTACCTCACCAAACTGAGACTCAAGTTCCTGAGCAATTTCGTAACTGTAATTTTCATCATCCTCAACCACTAGAACCTTAAGTGAATCCACTAACCCCTCCTGTTTAAGCGATAAAACACGGTAGACTTAAGGTAATTTTAGCCCCATTGCCAGAGGGAGATTGCACGGAGAACTTGCCTCCCAATGATTCACACAAAGCCTGACTGGTAGGCAAGCCAGTTCCAGTCGATGCAAAGCGTATACCATCTCTTGCATTTATTTCAGACAAGACTGCCTCAGAAAAACCCGGACCATTATCACATATTTCTAAATTTACCCATGATGCTTCCGTACGAATTACCAAAATCTCAATACTGTTAGCACCAGCCTCTAGGGCATTGTGACAAAGATTCTCCAAAATTATCAATAAATCACGAATCATTTCCTCGGGACTGACTAAAGCCAGCTTGGTGCTCATGGCCCCTGATGTCCCTATTAGATGCAGTCTGTCCTTCTCCACAAACTTATCAATAAACTGCTGTAAAAACAGATCTAATGACAGGCTGTGTCGATGCAAAAAATGTCCTAGACTATCACTGAGCTTTTCAAAATGTTGATGCTGCTGTTTCAAAAACTCAACAAACTGCGGATCATGCCTAGATGGAAGCCATTCGGAAGCCAACTTTCGGATTCTTGAGATAATCGAGTCCAAATTTAAACTTAACACTTCATCTAACACTGGAAAGCTTCGATTGGAGCGACGCTGGGACAACTGAAGTATCAACTGACTCATGGACTCAAGCTTCTGAATCACATCTTCTACATTCTGGGAACGAAAAAAAGTCTCAAGCAAGCGATTACTATCCGTGCCATAGCGTCTAAAAATTCCAAATTTACCCTTAAGCCCATGCACAGAGGCCCGATGCAAAACCTCAATCTCCAGCAATTCTTCAAGCAAAGACTGTCTGTCTTGTGTTCTTTCCAAGAGGCAGTCCTCCAGACATGCCTGCAAATTGTGGACAAAATCTTCCAGATCACATAACTCAATTTTAGCCATCTGGGCCCTATTTTTTAAATGTGGTCGGTCCGTCAATTGCCTTTGAAACAATTCAACTATCGCCTGCATAATTTCAGAAGACTTGTTTTTGTCAAAACATTCAAGTCTAGCGTGAAAACAAAAGCTATCCCTCTGAGAATGCCACAATATAGCAGCAGGCTCAAACTCACTAAGCCAAAAACCTCCAGTTTTTATGTGGAGTAGTGGCCTACATAAAGACAAAAAACAACGCAATAAATCATCGGGGCGGTGATCCGCCCTAGATTCAGCAATTTTTTGCAACAAGTCAATACCAAATGGCAGCTCCAATGAATAGTAACAAAGTTCACCCTGCTGTAGGTCGTATACCTGAGGAAAGGCACGGGAATGTAGTTGGGCCAAAATTCTTGGATGTTCAAAAAATTTTTCAATCTCTAAATCTGACTGCCCAGATTTAGCCACTCTTAGCAGTACTTTTCTCTCCAAATGCCAGTCAAGGGCTTGTAAATCCCAGTCCTTGTCCCCTTCACTGATCCACTCCATTTTCTGATATCTAGTGGGCATCGAAGCCATGAGTTTGGCAATTTTTTGCTCCCGTGCAGAGGTATAGGTCTCGCCAAGTAATGGATACTTCAATGAAACCTGGGTCAAAAGAATCTTCAAAAAATAGTTCCTTAGAGCTCCAAAAAATCTCGGTGTCCTTAGGGCAACTAACAGTCTTCTCTTTTCCAAATCTGTGTAGCGACTTTGGTCCAGCCTTTGATACATGGCCCATGCCTCTTGTCGCTGTCCCTCTTCAATCAGGCACAAGGTCAAGTAATAGCCTGCCTCTTTGGCATATACCCGTTCCGACAAAAGTTTTTCAAAGTAGCGATGGGCCGAAACATAATCGCGGTTGCGGAAATACAAAGATCCCAACTGATGATAGTTCTCAATGGACGGATTTTCACGAACAAGTTTCTCAGCAAATTGGTGCAGATCCTTATGCATCAATTGCCTTAGTTCCTGTACCTCGCGGATCAGTTGCCTTAAAACAAAACTTAAAACGATACATACCAGAAGCACAAAAAAAGTAAATTGCTGGTATGAGGCCCAAGTCATGCTGAACCTAAAAAGAGCCTTTGCCTCCAGACCTCAAGGCTGCGGTATAAATCCAGGGGATCGGCCTCATTTTCAATGTAGTAGTTGCAAAGCTTTTTCTTTTGTTCCAGAGGCATCTGAGAGGCAATTACAGATTTTGCATCCTCGGTATCTGTACCATCTCGCTTCAAAATTCTTTGGATCTGGGTGTTTACAGAACAACCCAGTAATAGTACATGGTCCAGTTCCTTTTGCCATTCATTCTCAAACAAAAGCGGAATCATAAAAATCTGTGCCTGCCCAGATGATTTACAAGCCCTAATTTTAGTGATTAACACTTGGGAGGTTCTAGGTCGTACAATCTGATTTAAAACTTCCAGCTTTTCCGAATCCTTAAAGACAATGTCCCTCAATTTTTTGCGCATCACCCCGTCTGTTCCCACACAATCTTTTCCAAAAGCATAGGCAATGGCCTCAATCAGCTCCTGATCCTGTCTATAAAGTTCGTGCACAAGATGATCAGAATCCAGAACCGGGAAATAGCGGGACAAATAAGCTCCCGCCAAAGACTTTCCAGAGCTTATCCCTCCTGTTAAACCAATCGCTACCACTGGGTGCATTCAATTTACTGTTCCGATTCTGAAGACTCTGAACCGTTGCGATCGGCTTCCTCACGGGAAATTTGAAAACCAGCCAACAAATCTTCTAGCTGTCCAATTTTCTCCAATAGCTTCTGGGACTGCTCCTCAGGAACAGAAACACAGATTTCGCGAAGATTCAGAGAAATCTCACGACTCTGACCAATAACAGAGCGAAAACGATCTACCAGAAAGTTCACAGAATCGGCCACATTGTGCAAAGCATCCCCATTCCTAAGACGAATATCAAAGGACAAATTGCCTAAAGACATTTCCCTCAAACACTTTTCGAGTTTGAAAGATGGTCCCGCAAACCGATGAGAAAAAAATATGCCAATAATACAAATGATCATAAAACAGACCACTCCCACCAGCATGATTCTCCAACCTACTACCTCAAATATGGTCTTCATAAAGCTCTGCATATCGCGAAGATCTACAATAGTGGCAGTGTTAGAAACCACATAGTCCCCGATAACATACAAATTCACAAAGGTAATCATAGATACTAGAACCACAATCAGGATTAGAACAAATGTAAAACGAATCTGTAACCCTGCTTGAATAAAATAGTTCGATCTGCTGGCCCTGCTCTGTGACATATTCCTGTCTCCTCTGATGTAAATCCCAGAATGTGATTGTACAGCATAATACATAAATGACACACCCAAAACTGTCGATAGACCACAGGAATTTGATCGATTCGAGGATAAAAATGTTCAGACTGATAAATGCTCTTACAATTCTTCTGCTCTTGAGCACAAGGCTTATCGGTAATGATGAGGCAGAGGGAGATGACAACCGGATTCTTGCCGTCCGGGAAGTTAATGTCAGCTCGGTTGTACCTCTGGACCAGCCTGGAGTCATTTCCATTTTTTTACAGGACGCCGATGTGGTGACAGTAATGAAGGGGATCGCCCAGATTGGGAATTACGATTTTGTCACCAAGGGAGAAATCGCCAAAACCGTGAACTTAACCTTGAAAGGACGCAGTATTCGCGAATCATTGGACATCATTTCTGACTCCACTAACACAGAATACAGACTGGACGGGACTATAATTACTGTCTTTGGGGATGAACAGGACCCTTCCTACACCCAGACCTATTCCGTTCTTAAAGGCAACACACTTCAAATTGCCGATCTATTGCGCGATTTAATCGGAGCTACCGTAGCCCAAGTCGCACAACCAGGGGCTGAAGGTCAAGAACAGCAGTCGTCCGGCAAGAGAGAACCCATCACCAAAGGAAATGCTAGACTAGGTGTAGATAAGTTAAACGGACAAATTGTGGTTACGGCTGTTCCTTCCGATCACCGAAAGGTTGAAAAGGTATTTCCAGAACTTGATATGGACAAACCACCTAAACGCTATACCTCAAGAATGTTTGAACTTAAGTTCATCTCCCCGGATATATTTAGAAAATCAGTTAAATTTTTAATCCCAGGGATTGATGATACCCAGATTCTAACCTTTTTAGAGGGGTCTACGGGAGGAAGTTCTCGATCACTCTCTGCGGCACAAAAACGCATTGTGATTCAGGAAACACCTGCCAATATTCAAAGAATTGAAGAACTCCTGCAAAAAATTGACACCCCTCCTCGCCAGGTTGTGATTGATGTAAAAATGATCGAATTTACTCTGACGAATGATGAGAAGTTAGGGGTAGACTGGAAAAGCATCTTTACGGCATCCGGTCGTAATCTTCCTGTGGGCGAATTTTTCTCCCCACTGGCCAACACATCAACTGGCGGTCGACTCAAATTTGGATCCCTAGGCCCGGATCATGTTCAAATCATTCTTGATTTTGTGAAAACCTACTCTCAAGCCAAGGTATTGTCCAATCCCCAGATTACGGCACTGGATGGTTTTACCGCGACCATAAAGGTTGGCGATGAAATCCCCTACAGGACCTCTACTGTAAACCAGGGTGTGATTCAGTCCACTGTGAACTTTAAAAATGCTGGTGTAGAACTTGTAGTCACCCCAGTAATTTTTAAAAACGACTTTGTGAATATTGCCATAAAACCAATCATAAGTTCTCGAAACGGGGAATTTGATGGGGTTCCTATCGTATCAACCAAAGAAACAGAAACAACACTAAATATACGCAATAATCACACCATCGTGATGGGCGGTCTAATTAGTCACAGTAACTCCAAAGAAGCTTCAGAGTTGCCGGTTTTGGGCCGAATTCCAGGGATTGGCAAGCTGTTTCGCCGCGACGGTGCAACCTCTCAATCCACAGAACTTGTATTTCTGATTACGCCTAAAATTTACTCAGAATTTGAAGAACATCCTCATGACAAACTGGAATACCGCTTTGATGACGAAGCCCCAGTAGGCAATGTGCCCTATCACTTCGTCGACACTGCGGAAGCTACAAGCAAGCGAGGCAGAAAATGAACGCAGGCATGCATCTGTGGATAGTTTGGACAATAACCCTATTGATTTTCCTGCAAGGCTGTACCACCCCACCCTTTCGTCCCAAGTCTGACATTCGTATAAGCTCGGTTTCCTCAGCTAGTGGCTCAGATGAAATCAGTGCCAATTCTACTTTGGTAGACGGAGGCATTTTTCCGTATGAGGCCGCCATAATCCAATTTTCGATCAATAATGGTGTAGGTGTAAACCTTACTGATCTAGAAATTGACTATTCTCCGGCTGAAGGAGAGCAGATTTCCTACATTGATGGGAACGGCAATCCTCAAACGGGTATTCCATCACAAAAAACCAAAATTCAGAGACATTTTAATGCCACAATCCCGGTAACAGAAATTCCTTTAAGCGGTGCGGCAACAGCACAACCGGGTGTGAATGTAGGAGATGGTACCAGCAGAATTTGCTGCATATTTGTCAATCTGGTTACTAGAAAAGCCTTTGAAGTCATTTCTGTAGATGGAAACCTTCTGACCCAACCAAATTATAATGCTAACATCATCGCCAACCTTACTATCCGTGGGGTAGACGACAATGAAAACGGCTTTCAAAGAAAAGCTGCCATTG
>DITF01000260.1 GCA_002422125.1 bacterium UBP17_UBA6191 | reverse complement strand
TCTGGCAATGGGCACCATGGACATCATCAAATATTGTGGTGGAGAACCTGCCAACTTTTTGGATGTAGGGGGCGGTGCTAGTGCGGCCACTGTGGCTAATGCATTTTCAATCATTACCAAAGACCCTAATGTTAAGGCTATCCTGATTAATATTTTTGGTGGCATTGTTCGTTNNTTCGTTGTGACCGTGTGGCTCAAGGCGTTTTGGATGCGATGAAAATTGTTTCTTTGAAGGTACCTTTGGTGGTCAGATTATCTGGAACCAATGCTGAAGAAGCCCGCCGCATGCTAAATGATTCTGGTATCAGTATTATCACAGCGACCGGAATCAAGGATGCTGCAGAAAAAGTGGTCAAGGCCATCAGGAATTGAGGGAGTAGGGCATGAGTATATTAGTAGGAAATCATTCCAGGGTTATTGTTCAGGGGATTACTGGAAAAGAAGGTGGATTTCACGCCTCCCAGTGTCGTGAATATGGAACCAATGTAGTCGGTGGAGTTACTCCAGGCAAGGGTGGTCAAGAATTTGAAGGTATGCCGGTATTTGATACGGTGTATGAGGCAAGACAGGCTACTGCCTGTAATGTGAGCTTGATTTTTGTACCTCCTGCTTTTGCAGCAGATGCCATATTGGAATCTATTGAAGCCGGTGTTGAATTGATCGTATGTATCACAGAAGGAATTCCTGTGAATGATATGGTTAAGGTTTACAGTGCCTTAAAGTCCTCCAAGTCCCGCCTCATCGGACCTAATTGTCCAGGAATTATCACTCCAGGCCAGGCCAAAATTGGGATTATGCCCGGTTTTATTCATATGCCTGGTCGGGTGGGTTTAATTTCTAAATCCGGCACACTGACTTATGAGGCAGTGAATCAGCTTACGGAATTGGGAATTGGGCAGTCTACCTGTGTGGGAATTGGTGGCGATCCAATTATTGGCACTCAGTTCATTGATCTTCTGGCCTTGTTTGAAGCCGATAGGGACACAGACGCAGTGGTCATGATCGGTGAGATTGGTGGGTCGCTGGAGCCAGAAGCTGCGGCTTGGATTCGCGATAACATGAGTAAACCCGTGATTGGGTTTATTGCAGGTCAAACTGCTCCTCCAGGCCGAAGAATGGGACATGCCGGAGCCATTATTTCAGGAGGCGATGAAACAGCTCATGCCAAAATGAAAGTAATGCGTGAGTGTGGTTTGTTTGTGGCTGAGACCCCAGCCATGATCGGTGAAACCGTGAAACAGGCACTTTCTCAGAGCCGCAAGCGCTACGCTGGCCCCGCTGGTTTATCGATGGTTTATTAAGATTTGTTCTTCGTGAATCATCAGGGCTTAGGTTCTGATGATTCACGGTTGAACAGATTCATTACGATACAAGCAGCACAATCGCCGCAGACATTAACTGTGGTACGGCACATATCAAGAATTCTGTCCACACCAAGAATCAAGGCAATTCCAGCCACTAAAACCGGAGCCACGGAATCTAGGACCATGACTAAGGTCAGAATGCCTGCTCCTGGCACTCCTGCTGCTCCAATAGATGCCATAGTAGCCATAATTACAATGGTCAGAAGTTCCAGAGGCCCTAGTGCGTGACCGTATACCTGGCAAATAAATACTACAGCTACTCCCTGATACAGAGCCGTTCCATCCATATTAATTGTGGCCCCAAGGGGTAAGACAAAAGAAGTGGTCTTAGGGGGAATCCCCAGCCCTTTTTCAGCCAAGCGCATTGTCACGGGCAATGTAGCTGAGGAGCTGGAAGTGGAGAAAGCTAAAATCAGGGCTTCACGCATCTGGGTCAAAAAGTGTAGTGGGGAAAACCCGCCCACCAGCTTTACTACTAGCAGATAAAAACACAGTTGTAGTAATAACCCAAAAACCACGGTAAAAAAATAGGCAATAAGGGCATTTAAAATTCCTAGTCCCTGCTTGGAAATTGCGTCTGCCATTAAGGTAAAGACCCCGTAGGGAGCCAGAAGGATGATTTTTTCTACCAGATAGACCATGATGTCATTGATCGCGTGACAGATCTCCATCAGAGTTTTTTTCTTCTTTTCTTGAAGCGTTGTGATTCCCATTCCAAAAAACAGAGCAAAAACAATGATCTGTAAAATCTGGGTTTTTGCCATAGAATCGACAGGATTGGAAGGGATCATGTCCAAGAGATTTTTACGAATCAGTTCTAACATTCCAGCCGACTGTGAATGTGCCAAATTTCCGACATTTTTGGCAATTTCCACATTGTCAGCCATTAACTCCAACCTTTTTTGTTCACCAAGGTAAGTTCCTGGTTCAATCACTAGAGCCAGCCCAACTCCAATGGTAATTGCCAAGGCAGTAGTGCTCAGAAAATACAAAAGTATGCGGCTGCCGGCTTTACCAACAGAGGCTACATTGTCCATAGAGGCAATCCCCAGCACCATGGAAAAAAATATCAATGGTACTACCACCATTTTTAAAAGCTTTAGAAAAATCTCACCGACAAGATTCAGATTAAGCATCAAGCGCTGGCCTATCTCCCCATTAAAAAACTCGATGGGTGAGTGGGCTCCAAATAGCCAACCCGTTAGAATACCTAGTCCCATTCCTAACAGGATTTTGTTATGAATTTTCATTTAATATAACCCTTTTGCAGTTTGTTCAAAATTTGGTTGGTGTGGCTTCCAACCGTGACCTTGCTGGTATCGCGTTTGGATTGATTCTGTAGCTCACGCATGGTTTGGGGTAACTCATAGACAAGACGAAGAATAATATCAGTGAACTGATACAACTCCAGCGATTCAGAATGGGACTGAACTCTAAGTACCGAGGCTGGAGGCATACTCTTTTGAATCATGTCCGTGGCTTCTATGAGGGCTGGAGGAATGTGTCCAGAATCTTTCAAGTAGTCTAAAGCCTCACTAGTGCTCTGAATCTGATTTTGTCCCTTATCCCTGCACACCAGAATCAGAATTTTTTTACAGCACCAATAGGCTGCAGTATGTGCATGCACTGAGAGGCAACGGCGGGCCTCATCTAAAAGGGAACGAATTTCAGGATTAATGATATGCTGAATAGGCTGAGTTGAAGAAGGCGGTGGATGTTGCAGACCTTTCTCATCAAAAAAAGTCGGGCGCGAGCATAGATGGCAGATGTTTAACTGCATCAAAATTTCTCCAGTTACGGGGTCCTGGGCAAAATATCCGCGTTCACTAGCCACATTTGCACTACAATAGCCGCATGCAAATTGCCGGGGTTCTCCGTATCCGAGCTGCTGCCAAATGACAGAAACTTCAGCACCTAAAGTATTTTGCAATTTCATACATGATTCCTTTAAGGAGTAAAGTAGTTTGGTACGACTACAAACACTCCATGACTGTTGCGAATTTCCAAATTATGCAGCATAAAAAGCCAGGCCAATACTTCCAAAGCATCGGCAGATTTCAGATATACACTTACCGAACCCTTTACTTTAGCAGATATTCCGGCCTTTATCTCAAGAACTTCCAATAGCTTTCCTATTACAATTGGCAAAGATCCTTGTTTTGCCACCAGATCAATTGGTTTTGAGCTCGATGTCCTGACTTTTTGGTGAATCCTTTCTATCTTATCCATTAAAGATGGCCTGTAGGTTTCCACCGGTATTAAGGCTAAAAAATTCTGGGCCGGAATAGACACAAATTTGTTGGTGTGCAGTGCCAGTTTCATACATTCCGCAAAACCACAGTCTGTAAATATGAGGCTGGTTTCCCGATCCTCGAGCCCAATTATCAAAGAATTGGCCTGAAAATGGCTTGTGATATCAAATAGGATCTGTGATACCTTATGGCTATTGTAATGGGCAGAAAAATTGCTAGGATAGGTAGAATTAGACCAGGAGCAGGAAAAGACGGAAATTAGAGCCCATGTATATATCAGCTGACTTGAATAGCGCACAAAACCTCTCTCTTTTGCTCGGACCCTCACTGGAAGTATACCGGAAAGTGGACTTGGGGGATAAGGGATCGGCCTGGTTTTTATTCCAACCCCGACCGGAGGGGTGGCAGTTAGGTGTGGTCTACCTGACCGGAATGCACCAGACATCCGATTTTTCTATGTTGGATCAAAAGATTCAGGAGCACCTCAAACAAAAGGCAGCCCCCTCTAGTTTAATCGTCTGGCACCTGGAATGTACTGAGCTAAGTTCACCTGTCGCCACTCATTTTCAGAAGGGTAAAACTGATATTCATAAACTGTCCTGGATGTGGGATGGCGAACAGGTGGGTACAGTTTTAGACTCGGCACTGTCCGCTAAGGTACGCCGGTCCTGGCCGCTTTCAAAATTAACCATTACAAATTGCTATTTTTTAGTTTTGTCCCTGGTTTTTGCCTGGCAGGGATACCTCAGCACTCAGGGAGTAAACGCCTCAGAATTGTATGGGATTAACCTTTATAACTGGCATAAGGGTGAACTGCCACTTATGTTAGGAGGGATATTTTTACATTCCGGGGTGATTCACTTTTTACTGAATGTGTTGTCCCTCTTTTTTCTGGGAGCCCTGATTGAAAGATTTATGACCTCACTACAAATGATTCTGGTCCTTTTGGTGACCGGCTATTGTGGGGCCTTGTGTTCGCTTAGTTTTTACACACAGCCTTTAAACTCCATCGGTGCATCGGGGGTTATCTTTGGACTCATCGGTTGTTCTTTAAGCTTTCTGGCAAGTAACCTTTCAGCCTATGGCCCGTTTTATGAATATCAGGGCAAACGCTTATTGCAGTCCCTTTTAACCATTTTGGCCCTCAATGGGTTTTTACCAATTCTGATACCCCAGATAGATATATGGTCCCATGTTGGTGGACTGGTATCTGGGTTTGTACTAGGGTTTTTATTTTTGAATCGGGCTTCAAGATTTCGCAAAGGTCTGGTGTTTGTGTTTTTGTGTCTGGGTTTACTGGTTTTGCATGATGAAGTAAATCGCAATTCGCAAAGAGTGTTTCATCAGGTTCAGTTAAGGCAAAAAGAGCAAAAGATTCTACTTGAAATCATCAATAGCTCGATTGCGCCTGTTTTAGTCAGACTTGAGGCTGATCTGAACTCTTCATTGCCAGTTTTAGATAAACTGGACTTTCCTTACCAGGAAGATTGGATTCCCGAAGACCAGGAAGATCAAGAGGCTTTTCTTAAATTTTTGCATAAATTACAGGAAGTATGGGGCCTTCGGGATTTACCAACAGATATCCGCAAAGCTGAAGCTACTCAAAAACTGGAAGAACTTCGCAAACTGGAAGAAGCCTTGATTAAAAGATTTGGATTGCGTAGGGTAGTTCCGTGAAGCGCTTGATTTTTGGTTTTGCCTTAGCCATTCTGGCCATTGCTACTCTTTTTTTATGGTATGCCAATCGTGCTCTGGATGCCTCTAAACCAGTCACAATTCTGCAGCCAAAAGATGTGAATCAACATTCAGTTTCCATTTCTGTCCGTTCTCCTTTTGAACTTTCGTCGGACGGGGATTTGTATCTATTTGGACGGGATATTCTCTTGGATCTGGACCGCCTAAAATCCATGTTGCCAATTAAAAATCTGGATGGCTTTGTTTCCGCAATTGCGGCTGAATACCGATCGTCTCAGTCCAGTGCTTCCGTAAGTTCCATACTACTGCAATTTGAATCTTGGCAAACCTGTTTAAGCTCGGCAGCTTCCGTAGCTGCTTTCCCCGATGAGAAACAATCAATAGCCTTTGTTACCGCATTCGGAGATTTAGTGGTTCTCCCTCCATATTTGATGATCATGACTTCAAATACGGGATACACTGATAAAATTGTGACAGCCGTTTCTCTTAACCTCGGGGTCACCATTTGGACAAATAGCGAACTTTATTGGATGAGACGAATTAAAGAGGCTGTTCCCACGCCTTTTCAATTTGCGGAGTCAGCCGCAATTGATGGGCTGTTAGTAGAATTTGTATCGGGCAAAAAATTACATATTGTGTTAAAGCAGGATTTTGCCGATAAGATAGCTGAGCAAATGCCAGTGCGCCCATTTGGAATTGCCTCCGCAGCGGTCGATCGCCTGTTTTCACGAAAAATTGAGGACACGGTGTACCTACGCGCGGAGGGGCGGCTGGTGTTTTTGCTTACCGGATTTAGCCGAAACCCAACTTTTCCAGAGCGACTGGAGATTCTGAACACTTTAAGTTACCCTTAGTCCATGCAAACTGATTTATCTCAACTAAACGATGTTCTGATTCTGGTACAGGCCCGTTTTCTGGCTTCACGACTACCGGGTAAAGTTTTGATGAAAGCTGGTAGCACTAGCCTGATCTCTCAGGTATTGGCTGGACTATCACAAACAAGGACTCTGGTTTTGGGGGTGCTTGGACGGTCTGATGATCCCGTGGCCAAGGAAGTCGAGAGGCTGGGATATGAACTGTTTAGAGGCTCAG
>DITF01000273.1 GCA_002422125.1 bacterium UBP17_UBA6191 | reverse complement strand
AACAGGGACCTTTGTAAATGATTCCAGTGAGGCAGCCGCCATTAATTTTGTATTCCCATCCAAACCACCGGTACATAGTCTTAAGTCTTATGTGGGACATACCCTAAGTGCGGCAGGTGTCCTAAATGTGATCACGGGAATTCTGGAAATGCAGCATTCCTGGCTTTTACCCACCTTGTATTTAAAAAAACCGGCAAAAAACTGTAACCTGAACCATATCCCCAAAGGTGGTATGTCTAAAAAAGTTCGTAACTTTGTGTCGAACGCAGCCGGCTTTGGTGGATTTAACGCATCTCTTGTTTTGGGAGACGGGCATGAATGAAGAATTGTCTTTAAAGATTAAGCTGGAACGAACATTTTCAGATTTGGTCTTTAAGCATGTACATTCGGAGGTCTTTATCAATTATGGTCCTGAGCATGGCCCGATGAACTGGGAAGCGCATGACAAGGCCATAGAGGGCATGACCAGTCTGGATATTGATTTTGTGCCAGAGAGAGGTTTGGACCCCCGTTTGATTGCTAACGCTGATCACAAGGCTTTGGGGAGCATTTACCAGAATTATCTGCAATTGATGTTTGGTTCCCTGCGGCTCTCACGATTTTTTTCCTATGTATTTTTCCGACAGTCAGAAATGTGTTTTGGTTGGTTATCCATTATCGCGGAACGCCTAAAATTAATGACCTACCTGTATTATGTGTTTCGCGACCTAAAGCCTCTGGAGGAATTTGAGCCCTTTCATATTTTGAGTTCTGAACTATATTTTCAGCTTGAGGCCAATCGTAACCAGCCCCCTGATGTTATGGTATTTTATGCCTTGCAACAGGCCCATTTTGAGCAGTCCATCACAAGCCTGCTCAAAAGTCTTATTCCTGGTACACAAACAGAAATACACAAAGAGTTTAATAAAATTCATCAGCATTATGGGGCTCAGATTGAGTTTTTTAGCACCTCGTTTTTGAAGTTCTGGGAATTAAAGCCTGAGTTAAGGCCGGAGTTTTTAAAGGTGCCTTTGCCTTATATCCATTATCTGGAATCTTTTGTGGAGACTAATCGTCTCCTCTTAGCGATTGAAGATGCCCGTCCTGGATATATGCAAGAGATGAGAAGCAACTTTGTTAAATTGTGCAATGACAAACAAATACCTTTAGATACAAGGAGTGGAGTACTGCCCCAGGATTTAAAGATGCAGCCTTCTGAGCAAAAAATATATGCTGTGGCTGCCAGCAAACATCTGATGGGGTATCGGGATCGGATTATGAAGGTGATCGAGGAGCATGGGGTAAAAAACGATGCCTTGTTGCAGGATTGCTTCAGAAAGATGAGCGCCCATCAGTCCTACCGTGATCAGTTTAATACCGGTATTTATGAATTTTATATGTTTGAGCAAAAGAAGATCCAGTGGCAGTTACAGGATGTTAAGGAATATATGGGTTCGGTCACAGATTTATCTGTAACGGATCGTGATTTTGAGTTGTTTGATATTATAAAAGAGATTGGCTACTGCGAGGCTGCGACCTATACGATTGGGTTTTCTAACCTGATGCATCTAGGCACAGTACACCCCTTTACCCTATGGAATACTCAGCAGTGCCACGAAGAGTTAAAGCACTTTCATGCCGTGCGTTGGGTTCTTAACCATTATGGAGTACAGACCAGTGATCTGGATGAACAATACTTGGCAGTGGCTAATGTTGTGCCAACAGGGGATTTTTTCTTTAATCAGTACGATACCGTGATGATCAATTTTTTGGGTGAGACCCATAACATTAGAGCCTACCTTATGCTAGCCGATTCCCTGGAATCACAGCCTTTCAAAAAGGTCATGCGCTGGATTGCTGAAGATGAAGTAGTACATAAAAAAGTTTTTGGAGCCTATTTTAACTATATGCGTTCCCTGCACAAAAATTGGGAGCAGGAATGCTACGAAAGCCTGATGGATCAGGGCCTGCATATGCACCAGGCCAAGGTCAGTCCGCATTATTACAAACTGATGAAAAAAATTGGCATGTTTTACTCTAAGGCCAATCGAACCAGTGCTCTAAAGTTTTTGAATATGAGTATGCGAGCCCAGTATCTGGAACTTAAAGCCCTCTTTTCGCCCGATGTTTTTACGGTATCGGAATTTGATTTTCGCAAAAAGCATCTGGCGGCTTACGCCTTTGATCCTTAGACTTAGAAGATATTGCCGGGAGCAGCCAGATGATCGGGATCCCAATCAGCTTTGATGGCCTGCATTTTTTGAATTGTATTTTGGTCCCACTGCAAAGGCAGGGCCCAGGTTTTAATTTTTCCTAGACCATGTTCACCACAGACTCCACCTCCTAGTGAGGCGGCCCGAACCATACACTTTTTGGTGAACTCGATGGCGGCCGTTTTTTCCTCGGAGTTTTTAGGCATAATATTGACATGGGGATGTCCATTGCCAATATGTCCAAAAATGGCTGAGGGAAGGCTAAGAGCCTGCATTTCCTGACGCATCCAGTCAAAATGCTCGACAAGGTGTGGGAGAGGTACCCACCAGTCAGAACTGACTTTTCCTCCTCCGTTTTTCTGATTATTGGAGGCAATTTCGTTGATGGTGGCTGGGACATGATGGCGCATGCGACGAAACTCCAATAGCTCTAGCGAGTCCTTGGCCAGAATGGAAGCATCAATAAGTTCTGAGCCGTCCCTGACATTTTGGGCATAGATTGTGCAAACCCTAGCCAGAAAATCCTCTTCAAATTCTTCCAGCCCTACATTAGGTGGAGCTTCTCCCTTGATATACAGGGAAGCACATCCATCGGGCACGACAAAGCGGCGCGACCGTTCTTTAACAAAGTGAGTGGCAGCCTCATCCATATATTCAAGACAAATCAATCCCAGCGTTTGACGATTCTGATCCAGGGCTAAAGCCAGCTTTAAGGCCTCGCTTTCATTTTTGATAAACAGCATTAAGGATAAAAATGGATTTGGCTTAGGCAGCAAAAGAGCTTCGATTTCAGTAATTACTCCCAGAGTACCTTCACTGCCAATCAGCAAATCCATTGGCTCAAAATCCGTGCAGTAGCCAGCCAGATTTTTACTTTTTGGGAGGCTTAGTGGATTTTGATTCCGCTGTAACCAAACCAGTTCCCCGTCTTTATTGATGTATTCCAGACCCAGAATGTAGTTTCGGCTGGAACCATAATGGTATGAGTTTTCACCGGTGGCATTGGTGGCCACACTGCCACCTAACTGAATTTCTTCCCATGAGGTGGGATCAGGTGGATAGCAATAGCCTAAATCAGCCACGAATTTTTGAAAGTCCTTTAGCATGATGCCAGCCTCGGCCCGAATACTGGTTCCATATTTGTGGGCCGTGGGTGCATTGACAATACGATTCAGTTTTTCTGTGGAGATTAGAATTCCTTTGTCGCAGACGGAAGCCCCGGTGACAGAGGTGCGACAGGCACTGGCAGTATAAGGAATTTTTTCCCTTTGGCAGATTTGGATAATCTCTAAAAGTTCCATTTTTGTATTGGGCCTTAACACAGCCTCAGGACTTAATTTTAAGACTACATCCCTCTCAAATGCTTCAAAACCAGCCATTTGGGGCAATATTGGTGAAAACTTGCTGAAGGCGGAAACAATTTTATTCATGCAGCAATTGTATCATGCTGTTATGATTGGTTTGTGGATCAAGATTTGTCTGAAGCAGTAAAACATCATGAGGCTGGTCGCTTTTTAGAGGCCAGTGAATTGTACAGTGAAATTCTTCTTAGGGAGAAGCGTCACGAAGTGTGGCATCTTCTTGGTCATGCCCAGTTAAACTTGGGTGAAATTTCAGAGGCTCAGAAGAGTTTTGAACAGGCCCTCCACTTATGTCCAGACAATGCCTTGTATGTGCAAAGCAGGGGTCGGGCTTTTGCAGAAGCTGAGGAGCTTGAATCAGCCATTCGTGATTTTTCCCAGGCTATTGAGTTGGGAGTAAGAGATGCTGAGGCTTATGCTTTATTAGCTATGGCTCAGGAGTCTTGTCTTTATGTAGACGATGCTATCAAGAATTATCATCAGGCCCTGAAATTACAGCCAGGGGCACCGGAATGGCTCAATTCTTTGGCATATCTTCATTTGTATCGTAGAAACTGGCAGATAGGTTGGGATTTACATCGATTTCGGGCTCACAGACAAGCCACTGGGCAGGCACCCATTCGTCGCGATGAGCTCTTGCAACCTGTCAGGGGTCGAAAAATACTTTTGGTGGGAGAACAGGGTCTTGGAGATGAACTGTTTTTTTTGAGATTTGTACCGACCTTGGTTCGCAAAGGTGCCTTAAGTATTGAGTACATCTGTAATAGCCCCAAACTTTTGCCATTTTTGCGCAAGATGGAATTTTTGGATGCCGTACATGATGGGCAGTATGAACCGACTTTGGATTACAGGGTTATTCCTGTAGGCGATTTACCATTGCTTACGCTGTGGTTAGGTGCAGATCCTGTACCCAATGCCATTCCGGTTAGACCTCAGATCTCAAGAGACGCTGTATTTGAGGAACTAGGATTGGATCGAAGTAAAAAGACAGTTGGAATCACATTTCGAGCCGGATTGGTATCGGGTCCCTTTGGGCAGTACAAGGCCTTGGGAAAGTTGGTTGACCCCCAATTTTTTGCCCAGTTTTTGCCCCAGAATGAAGATTACCAACTGTTGCTACTGCAAAGAGATATTACAGAGCAGGAGAAAAAACTCTTTCCAGGTGCTGTGGATTGTAGTGCCTGGCATGATGATTTGTTAAGGCTGCAATCTTTATTGGTAGCCTTGGATCAATATGTTGGGGTTTCCAGCACCAGTATGCATCTTTTAGCCTCTGCCGGGGGCACGGCCACTGTTCTTGTTCCTGGATCTGGGGATTTTCGCTGGGGTTATGAGGGTGAGACTAGTCCCTGGTTTCCTGGTTTTCAGATTGTTAGACTATTGAACACTCAAAAGCCCGAACGGGTAGAAGTTTCCCCTTCAGTTTAAGGTCTTTGGGAGTTACAGAAAATCCCTTAAAATCTACCTGTGAAGCCAGAGTTTCACTAATTAGTACATGACCTGGAGTACAGGCGGATTCCAACCTTTGAGCCAAGTTTACGGAATCACCTATGTAGGTATAATCTCTTCTATGAACTGACCCAACACTGCCACGAACCGAACGGCCCCAGTTCATGCCTATTCTTAGCGCAAATGGCAGACCGTCGGCTTCTAGTTTTTTATGTATGGCCAGAATTTTTTGCACCGCCAGCATGGCCTGAGCTGGCTCTTTTAGCACAGCAAAAATACAGTCTCCAATGAATTTATCCACATCGGCCCCATGGCTCATTAGAATTTGCGTAACGGGGTCAAAAATCTGGTTGATAGTTCTAATGACTTCCTGTGGGGTATGAGTTTCACTAAAGGCCGTAAAGCCTTTGATGTCCAAAAACAGGTAGACAAGCTCAACGGATTCTTCGGTAAGTTGACTGGCCCCGGCACTAGCACTAAGAGATGCCTGCTCTATTACCTCGCGGGCCGTGTAAGTATTGATGATTGACTGGAGGCGTTTCAGACTTTCTTCCCGCTCAATCCCTCGTGAACTTAAGCGGGTGAGAAACTGTTCTGTGTCATCCAGAACCTGCTCTGATTTTTTAAGTAAAATTTGCAGTTCTTCATTACTTTTTACTGGTTCTACGGGCTTTTCTGTGACAACCGTGTTTGAAGTGGCTGATTTGCCTTTTTTTCCCAGGGCCATAAGACAGACAGTGGATCCGTGATAGGCAGAACCGGGCATAGATGAATTCTGATCCAAAACATCAACAATACGGTTGGCATAAGGTACTAATTCTCCCCCAGAGTAAAAGCCAAAGCAGGGAACCTCATAACCAAAAACCTCTCTGATGGCATCAATTTCGGCTTGGGGCCTGGAGTGTAAAATGCTGGAGCGGGAGCAACAACTTACGATAAATAGAAGCTCTGCATCCTCCCCATTTAAAGCCTGTTTGCATTGTATTGCGGCCTGCCGCGCCCCACGAATCACTCCCATTCTGTTGGCCTGCATTAGGCGCACTTTTTTCCCTTGCAGATTTTCAGAGGGCAGGTAGCGAATCCACTTTTCCTCAAAATTACAGGCCACAGGTAGCTTGATCAGGCTTTTACTGGATTCCTTTTCACCTAATTCAAGGCTAAGGGAATACCGTTGGATCATGGATTCAAAAAAGTCTGGACCGGAGTCCTCACCTAAAAATTGTTTGTAATAGTCAATAATTGGAATACCGTCAATTTCATAAACTAGTGAATGGTTGGCTTTGGTAATGGTCTGGACTGGCCCGATTTTTTGCCAGCCGTGGGTAAAGGCAAAGGCTGGGGTAAAATGGTCCTTGGGAAGATTTAAAAGGGCCATAGAACAATAAAAGGTTTTAACCTGATCTTCAATAAACTGGTAGTTAGTCCAAAAATCCGGATGGCTCATGCCTAAATCATAGTCCCCGCAATTTAACCCCCCAAACAAAGCCAGGGAACCAAAGCCACGATACACTGCCTCGCTAGGATCTGATTGACCATCTCGACTGATTGAGGTGATTAATAGTCCTAAAGGCCAATAATCCTCAGTCGATTTTGCCAATGGTTTTAGGGAACTTCCCAGATGGTATCCGGCTTCTTCAATACCTTTATCCAGGGAGGCGTGACTTAGATTTGCCACCACAGGATCACCAATCAACAAGATAACCACAGAGTTTTTGGTGACACCAATCGCAGAAATTTCCGCGTAACTGGAGCCCCCGATAATAATATTTTTGGGAATCAGGCTGGAAATGCCTTGTAGTACCTTGTCTAAATCGAGATGAATGGAAGCCATGCAGACGGCAAGACTTGGATTGTTCAGGGACTGTAGTGCCTCAGCGGCAGCCGCCTTTCCCGCTTCGTAGGCTAGGGAATGAGCTGAAAATCCGATTGCAAAAGATGGTTTCATAGAGGCAATCATAGCATCAATTGAGTATACTGTGAGCATGTTATCAGTGCCTAAAAAAATACTTCTGGTTCTGGCCCACAGAGATATTCAAAATTCTCGGGTCAACCGATTTTTAATCGAATCATTAAGGGGGCAGGATTGCATAACCATTTATAATCTTTACGAGACCTACCCTGATTTTTTTCTGGATATCAGTAGGGAACAAAGGCTTCTTCGCGAGCATCAGGCTTTAGTCCTACAGTATCCTCTGTATTGGTACAGTTGTCCGTCTTTGTTAAAGGAATGGATAGATGCTGTCTGGGAAAGGGGCTTTGCCTGGGGAGCTGGTGGAACAGCCCTTCGGGATAAGCCGGTACAGCATATAGTTAGCATTGGTGGTTCCGTCTGGAATCGTTTTTATGATAATGCAGGTTCGTTTTCGATGGATGAGGTTATGAAGCCCTTCTGGCTGCAGGCTCGATTGGCTGGAATGCAGTGGCACACACCAGTGATTGTACCGGCCCATGTTATGGATCATGCCGAGGAAATGAAAATTCAAAGAGAGAGATATCAGGAGACTCTGAAAACTTTGCTTAAGGAAGAGAATGGCATCTGAAGGCAATTTTTTGACTACAGCCTGTATATTTTTAGGAGCGGCAGCCTTTACGGTTCCGATTGCCAATCGGGTTGGGCTGGGATCAGTTCTTGGTTTTTTGTGTGCGGGTCTTGTGATTGGTCCCTTTGGATTGAAGCTTATCTCTCATCCAGAAGAAGTATTGCATTTTTCTGAATTTGGTGTGGTTTTGATGCTTTTTTTAATTGGCCTTGAACTTGAGCCTTCCAGACTGTGGCGAATGCGCAGACCAATTTTGGGGTTGGGTGGTTCTCAGGTTTTTCTGAGCACACTCGTTTTTTTTCTGGTGGGTTCATGGTTGGGCTTAGGTAATTCAGAGGCTTTTGCCATCGCTTTGGGACTGGCCTTGTCTTCTACTGCGATGGCAATTCAGCTATTGCAGGAGAGAAGACTTTTTA
>DITF01000011.1 GCA_002422125.1 bacterium UBP17_UBA6191 | reverse complement strand
TTTCTAATTTTCTTTCGCCTCTCTTGCCGAGAGGATGCATATAATACGCATATACAAACTAAGAGTCAAGAAAAAATTATACTAAATTTTGCCATTCCTCAGGAAGATAGTCCTTAATCAAAATTCCATCTAAATGATCGTACTCATGCTGAAAAATTCTCGCCGCTACACCCTTGAGTCTTTGGCGACGGGGGCGAAGATTTTCATCAAGCCAAGTGGCCACTATGTGTTTTGGTCTTAACATCGAAATGCGACATTCTTTTACAGAAAGGCAACCCTCTTCAAACTTTCCGGTTTTTTTGCCGTATTTTTCAATTTTTGGATTAATAAACGCCTGAAAGGGAATGTTGGAGATGTCCCCGTAGCGCATGTTGCCTGAAGCCTCCATAACAAAGACCCTAAGCCCCACACCAACCTGGGGTGCGGCCAAACCAACTCCACCTTCCTGTCTCATGGTTTCCTTCATCTCCAGAAGAAGGCGTTTCATCTCAGATTCTGGGACGGATTTGGGATCCCACTCCACACACTTCTGCCGCAGTCGTGGATCCGTGTCGTCCAAAACATCTCTAGATATTTCCAGCTTGTTCATCATTGCGTTCCTTCATCCAGATTCGGATTTCATCTTCCAGTGCATCCAAAAGTTCAGACTCCAACACAGTCCGCTGCACCTTTCCATTTCTATATACCCAGCCCTTGCCATTGCCTCCGGCAATGCCAATATCAGCTTCTCTTGCTTCTCCAGGACCATTTACAGGGCAACCCAAAACAGAAATTTTGATTGGCTCTTTCATGCCCTTGATTCTTTCGCTGACCTCTCCTACCAGCTTCTCCAGATCAATCTGGATGCGGCCACAGGTTGGACAGGCAATCAGTTCAGGCCCTGTAACTCTGACTCCAGTGGCCTTAAGAATGTCATAACAGGCTTTTACTTCTTCTACTGGATCCCCGGTCAAGGAAGCCCGGATAGTATCGCCTAATCCTGAAAGCAAAATTGCCCCAATTCCTACCGCAGACTTTGTAACAGCATACTGCCCAAATCCGGCTTCCGTGATCCCTACATGCAAGGGCAAATCACATTGGGCGGCAAATTTTTTATAACTTTCCAAGGTAGTTTGAACATTGGAACTTTTTAAGGATACAACCAAATTATGAAAGCCTTTACCTTCACAATACTCAACAGTCCTTAACGCCGATTCTACGATAGCATCAGGGCAAGGATACCCATATTTTTCCAAAAGCTCCTCTTCCACTGAACCGGAATTGACCCCAATTCTTAAGGCCACACCTTTATTGGCAGCCATCTTTAAGATGGGATCAAGCTTGGCAAATCCCCCCACATTTCCTGGATTAATGCGAATTTTGTCGGCCCCCGCCTCCATAGCGATCAGGGCCAGATCTGCCGTGAAATGAATATCCACAATAATGGGAACCTTGGATCTCTTTTTGATTTCTTTTAAGGCCTCCGCGGCTTTACTGTTCAAAAATGCCACCCGGATCATCTCACAACCCGCTTCTTCGAGTCTGAGAATTTCATTCATGGTGGCTTCCAGATTTTTAGTATCCGTTGTGGTCATGGATTGAACTGCCACAGGATGATTTCCCCCAATCATCATATTGCCAATCCGTACCTCTCTGGTTTTATGTCTCAACATTTTAGAATTCCTTTATCTGCAACTTAGTCCCTGTTCTCATACAAGGAATCGCCATGCTGCTTCAATATATGGGTAGCTCCTGGGACTCCGCAGATTTCATAGTGTTTGAGTACCTCAAGAGCCTGAGCCCTTACAGTATCCTCTGCATCATACAGTAGCTGCTCCAGTGCGCTCAATGCCATTTCATTTTTTAGATGCCGAATGGCGTACAAAGCACTGCGCCTGTAAAGCGGATCGCTGTCAGCCACCATTTGATACACAGCTTCCATCACCGCAAATTTTGGCAAATCCTTTAAGGCAACAATGGCATTAGCCCGCACCCGGTTGTTGTGATCCTTGAGAGCTGGTTCGAGAAACTCTCGACCCTTGCGTAAAAGGCCAATGGCCTCAACGGCATTGGCTCGCACCCGATCATCTTCTGATTTAAGATGAGGTAAAATCATGGATACATAATCAGAAAGCCCCAATTCACCTATGATTCGGATTATAAAACTTAAAATTCTGCTGTCCTGAGACCAGGCCTCAAGTAACCTTGCCAATTGAGGTCCCTGCTGAATCAGCTTCAAATCAAGAATCCACTGTAGCCCTGTTCTGAGAACATCCCTGTCAGAACTATTAAGCATCTCTTTATCAAACCCACTCTTGGCGGTTTTGGACTCAGCCTTGGGCACTGGGGCAATTTTAGGAGCCTCTTGAGGCTGATGTGGCTGGGCCAGAGCTTCCCAACCGTTGCCATACTCAATGAGTACCTCAGATGCTTCTCTTAACCCACGGCCTGAAAAATCCTGTATCACATACAGGGCTCGCTCCAATAGATCCGGGTCATACTCCGTATAAAGAAAATCTCGAAGCAAAGCCAATCCTGGGCGCGATGGGGTCAAAGAAATGACATAAATCGCAGATTCTTTGTACGATGTGTATTCCGAAGCCAGCATATCGGCGAGGATACGGTTTACGGAATCGCCGCCAATTTTTCTTAAAGCCTTCAGGCAGTTTGCCTTGACCCTATTGTCGGAATCCGAGAGCCACTGCACAAAAACAGGATAGACATTGGGATGATTCATCATATCCAAGGCTTCTATGGCATTGGCCCTGACTCTAGGATTCTCATCTTCCAAAAATTTATAGATCAGGGGGATTTCATCAACACCACCCAAAACTGCCAATGTCTTCACCAAAGTGGCCCGGACCCTCTCATCCTGCCAGTAGTCCCAAGTTTCCCTAAGATACTCTAAAACTCTGGCCGAATTGCAGGCCTGAGCCTCCTGCATAGCCTTAATCTCTAACTCCCGATCATCCGATTGTAACCAGGCAAAAATCTGATCTTCTGTAGACAGAAGCAAATCAGCATCCATGCCTGTTGCCGATACCTCTGAATGTTCACAATATCTTTCCAGGGTTTCATAAGCCTTCCGCGCTGCCTGGCGGATCTCCACATCCTTGTCCCGACTGATAATCTGATTCAAAAGGCGCAAGCCTTCCTTACTACCAGAGCGAACGATCTCACGAATCAACTCCCTTTTGTGAGGGGAGTCGGCACCGCTCCATCGTTTCGCTATGTCAGTGATGGTTTCATTCATGGTTGTCTGGGATTTGGGCAGGCCCGTGAACGGTACAATAGACCCACTCTCTTTGGCTGCTGCGATAGTCCCCCTGTACGGGGCAGGCAGGAAAACCCTTTGACAGGAAACCACGCATTTTGATCTGACCTTCCCTGGAGCTTAAATCAATACCCTGACGATACTTGCGATTATAACCGGATCGAGCTCTCATTAGTAAGTCCATATTCTTAAGGCACTCATCTTTCTGAAGAGTTTTCAAATCCTGTCGCTTTTTTTGAAGCAAGCGCTTTTCTCTGGTATCAATAATCCTTTGCTGCACCACTTGAAACTTTTGCGTCAGTTCAGAACTATTAAGTATTTTGAGTACAGGCATATTGTGAAGCACTGAATTTAAAATTCCTGCCTTTAAGAGTTGATTTACTTCGTAGGCGTACTTCCATGAAAACAGGTATTCGACTGCCGAGGATTTTTGGAATTCCTCTGATACTGCCACATGCCGCCCCATCTGCGAATTTACCCAATCTTTTCCGCTGCGAATCGCCCCATGGAGGGCTAACTCCAAAGCATCTGTGTTTCCTGCAAATCTAAGTAGTGGTGTCTGTTTCGTGTTTAGAATCAATTCATAAAACACGGAACCCAAACTGCCCTGTTCTTGAAAAATCTCAATAAATTCAGAGCTTGTAACTATTTCAAACCACTTAAGATCTCGCAACCTTCTGGCTTTCTGAAGAATTTCTTCACTCTGAGCCTGAACTGCCTCCATAACTTTTTGCGACCTGATTTCTCCTGAGTCCTGTTCAAATGGAACGGATGTCATCAAATCCTTTAAAAATGGCTCCTGCTTTAATTCCTCGTAATCAGCCAAACCCTTGATCCAGGGCAAAAGTATATTTTTGGCAAACATTTGATATACCAGACTACGAAACTCAATATCTGTAAATATGGCTGGAAGAGGGCCCGATGCCAAAAGTTTTACCCTGTCTCTATCAATCTCACTAATCTGGGCCCTTGAGGCTGCCATTAAGGATTCTCTCACAATCTGGTACTGGACTTTGTCCCAGTCCGTGAGCATTTGTTTATCCAGAAGTTTTACAAAATGTTCCTGGAATTTGTGGATGTCTACCCAAACGGCATTCGGTATCTGGGCCAGAACATCCCGATAAGGTGGCTGTAACATCCGCTTAAAAACTGCCGACCGAATAAAATCCAAAAGTTGCGCCCTTTGCTCTGGATTCAGATCTGACTCGATCTCAAGATAAACTTCTTCTGATTGAAGAAAGTTGGTGTTGGAAGCTCTGATGGGGAAGATCATCAAGGCAAATGTTACCAAAATACAGACCATGTCTCTCACCAGTTCCAACCACCTCTTAAACCTGACTGAGCCGATTGCTCAGACAATCGATAGGCATTATACAGACCTTCGGTCAATTCCGAGGAGTCGCCCAACATAAATATGCCGGCCTCCAATCCTGCCTGAGCCAAATCGATCCCTTGAAGATATATTATGGCCCGGCCGGGAATTTTTGTATCAACCCGAATTCGTACCAGTTTTTGTCTGTGTTTTGTCTCAAAATTTATTATATCCGTGGGAGCAGCACTGGGATGGAGTTTGACCCCTAGCAACACAAATTTTTTCCCATCCCGCATTAAAATCTCGGTGCCAGTCAATTCAGATATATGACCACGGTCTTCACGAAACCTGGCGGAGTCTTCCTGCAATGACTCAAGAAAACGAGTAAAGGGATGTTCTCGCTGTACCTTCCTGCGCTCTTCCAATAGAGACTCTTTTAATATTTGGAACTTTGAGTTTTCATCACTTTTCTCATGGGAAACACCAAATAATGCTCCTAGACATAAAATGATTAACAGTCTCAAATCTCACCACACTTATTGGAACAATTTGTACAATCCAAATATCCTACTTGACAAATATTGGGAAAGTTCTAATATGAGGCATGCGTAAATCCCATCCTATCACACGCCTGCTTGGTTCACTGAACCTCGCCATCTGCACTTTAGTTTTTCTGGCCACGCTTTTAGCCGTGGCTACCTGGATAGAGGGCCAGCATGGCACCAGAAATGCCAACCTTTGGATATATAAAACGGCATGGTTCGATTCTGTTTTGATGCTGGTGTTTATAAACATCTTTTTTGCCACCTGGTTAAGATATCCATTCAAAAAACATCAAACCGGATTTGTAATGACCCATCTTGGCATCCTAACCATTTTAATTGGGGCTTTCTGGACCAGACAAGTTGGACAGGAAGGCATGTTGAGCATGTTTGAGGGCGAAAGAGGCAACGCCATCGTTCAGGATGGGACCATTCTGCAAGTCAGCAGTCGCGGCCAAAAACTTTTGGAATTGGACACAGATCACTACGAGGACAAAAATCGTGTCCTGAATTTTTCCCTCAGCGCCAACGGAGAACAGATTAGT
>DITF01000069.1 GCA_002422125.1 bacterium UBP17_UBA6191 | reverse complement strand
GTTCAGTACTGGTTTGAACAGAAAAAATCGCTATCGCTTTTACAAAATCTGAAAACCTGTCTTCTTAACGGGGATGAAGAAGAGTTTTGCCTGATTTTTCAAAGGCTGGTTTTGGTTAGCTTAAGCTATTTTGACAGCAAGGGAGACGAGCCAGAAAAGTTTTACCATGGGCTGGTCCTTGGCCTGATTGTGTCTTTTTCAGACACTTGGAATATCCGCTCAAATCGGGAATCTGGCTTTGGCCGTTGCGATATTCTTATGACTCCCAAAGATCCGACACATTTTGGCATTGTGATGGAATTAAAGACCCATCACCCCACCTTGGAGGCAAATTTGAAAGCTACTGCTCAAAGGGCCATGGATCAGATTGAGAAAAGGCAATACGAACAGGAGTTAATATCTCAGGGAGCCGTAAAAATTCTGAAGCTGGGGATTGGATTTTTGGGAAAAAAAATAGAAGTGTTGTCCAAGGTCGAGGACAGAATTTAGGAGAAATCTTTGTAAAATTATGTCCCATGGTGTGGGAAACCCTTGCGCACGATGGTATCATGCCCAGCAAAACCTGAGGTGATACATGAATGTTGAATTCAATCAAGACCAGAAGCTGATGCAGCAGTCGGCACGGGAGTTTGCCGAAAAATTTTTAAAACCAGTGGCCAAGAAGCTGGATGAGACACAGGAATTTCCTGTGGAGTTAATCCGCAAAGCCGCAGAACTTGGTTTTATGGGAGTAGCTATTCCTGAAGAATACGGTGGGGCCGGCATGGATTCCGTGTCTTATACCATCATGATGGAAGAAATTGCCCGTTACTGTGGTTCCACTAGCGTGATTTTGAGCGTGAACAATTCTTTGGTTTGTGGTCCCTTGCTCAAATATGGCACCGAGGAGCAGAAACACAAGTGGTTGACTCCTTTGGCTAAAGGGGAAAAGCTGGGGTGTTATGGACTCACAGAGCCTAACGCAGGTTCAGACTGTGCTGGTACCAAAACCAATGCCGTAGATAAAGGCGATCACTGGCTTTTAAACGGGGCCAAGATCTTTATTACCAATGGTAGCAACGCAGATACGGCGCTGGTATTTGCCAATACCGATCCAGGTAAGGGCAATAAGGGTATTAGCTGTTTTATTGTAGATATGAAATCTCCAGGATTTTCGGTAAAGCCGATGCATGGAAAAATGGGGATTCGCGCATCGGGCCTTTCAGAGTTGGTATTTGAAGATGTAGTGGTTCCCAAGGAAAATCTTTTGGGAGAGCTGAACAAGGGCTTTAAAATTGCCATGACTACATTAGATGGTGGACGGATTGGGATTGCGGCTCAGGCGATTGGTCTGGCTCGAGGAGCTTTTGAAGAAGCACTTCAGTATTCCAAGGAGAGAGTTCAGTTTGGTCAGGCTATCAGCAATTTTCAGGCAATCCAGTTTATGCTTTCCGATATGGGCATGAAAATTGATGCGGCCCGTATTTTAACTCAGAAAGCCGCCTGGATGAAGGACATGGGCCAGAACTACAATCAGCAGGCATCTGCCGCCAAACTTTTTGCATCAGAAATGGCTACTTGGGTAACGAATAGAGCCATTCAGATTCATGGTGGTTACGGTTATACCAATGAATACAATGTAGAAAGATACTTTCGCGATGCCAGGGTCTGTGAAATTTATGAGGGAACTTCAGAAATTCAGAGGCTGGTAGTGGCCGCCAATCTTTTGGGCCGTTGATTTGAGGAGAATCCAATGAAAATTTTTATCTGCTGTAAACAGGTGCCTGATGTGGCCATGACCATTCAGATTAAGGATGGCAAGTTTATTTCCGAGGGTATGAACTATGTTTTAAACGCCTATGATGCCTCCTGTGTGGAAGAGTCTTTGGTACTTAAGGAAAAATATGGGGCTGAGGTCACATTGGTTTTAATTGGTGATGAAGCCGGAAAAGAAGCCTTGCGCAAGGGTTTGGCTATGGGTGCAGACAATGCATTTCATATCATGGATCCGGCATTAAATCAGATTGGCTCACAGGCCGCCGCCAAGGTGCTGCAGGCCTTTTTTAAAGGCCGTGATTTTGATTTTATTCTGACAGGTAAACAGGCTCAGGACTCGGATATGGGATTGGCTGGAGGGATTTTGTCAGAAATGCTGAATCTGCCGTATGTGACCAATGCTGTGGGTCTTGATATGGCTGATAATAAGGTTGTGGTCAGACGGCAGGGTGATGAGGGTGTAGAAGTTATCCACATGCCTATGCCAAGCCTGATCACATGTTCAAATGACATGAATGATCCGCGAATTCCGTCTTTAAAGGGTATTATGGCCAGCAAGAAAAAGCCTATGGAGCAACTTTCTTTGGCGGACTTGGGACTGAGTGCTGACGAGGTTCTACGCGAATCAAAAAAATCCAGTTTAAAAAGTTTTAGTTTGCCACCAGCTCGCAAATCCGGTGCAAAAATTGAAGGGGATGCCCAGACCTTAGTGGCAACTCTTATGGAAAAACTGACTAAGGAAGCAAAGGTACTGTGATATGAAAATTTTAGTATTTGCAGATCAGAAAAAAGGCAAATTGAAGAAGTCTTCCTTTGAGGTTTTATCCGAAGCGGTCAGGCTGGCATCAGCTTGTGGGGCCGAGGTTCATGCGGCACTTTTAGGCAGCGGGGTTAAAGAACAAGCTGGGGTTTTGGCCCATTATGGGGCAAAGACTGTGCATATTGTGGACAGGCCTGAACTTGCCACTTATATCAATACACCTTTTGTTACTGCTGCTGCCGCTGTGATTGAGGCAGTAAAACCAAGAGTGGTGCTTTTTCCGACCTCGGAGGGCATCAAGGATTATATTCCTGCTCTGGTGCAGAAGCTGGATGGGGCCGGCATTACCGATTGTTGTAAGATCAAATGGACTGGAGACGGGGTAGAAATTGAGAGACCGTTGATGGCGGCCAAAGCCAGATCCACAATGGAAAGCTCTCATAGCCTGATTCTTTTGACCTGTCGGGCCGGTTCTTTTGATACAAATGAACCAAATCCTGCGGCTGTAGCCGAGATCGTGGAGCATGCCGCGACATTTACCGATCTGAAACAGATCTTTAAAGAGGTTCTGGCAGCCAACACGGGGAAAATATCTTTGGATGAAGCAGATATTGTGGTGGCGGCTGGTCGGGGTGTTCGTGATGCTGAAGGGTTGAAGCTTTTGGAAGAACTTGCAGATGTTCTAGGCGCAGCTTTGGGTTCTACTCGGGCTGTGGTGGAGTCTGGTCTGGTATCGGCCACTTTGCAGATCGGGCAGACAGGCAAGGTCATCAACCCAACTCTTTACATTGGTTGTGGAGTCTCTGGGGCAGTTCAGCACACGGCAGGAATGGGAAACAGTAAAGTGATTGTTGCCATTAACAAGGACTCGGAAGCCCCTATTTTTAATATTGCGGATTATGGCCTGGTTGGGGATCTGTTTAAGGTAGTCCCACTATTAATTGAAGCCGTAAAAGAATTAAAGAAAAACTCCTAGACAGTCAGGAACAGGAATGCAGGACAGCGATAAATTTGATTGTATTATTGTGGGTGGAGGTGTTGCCGGACTGGCGGCAGCCTACACACTGGCTAAGGCCAATCTTAAGATTTTACTGGTGGAAAGAGGGGACTGGACCGGAGCCAAAAATGTATCTGGTGGGGTCCTTTGGGGCCCAACAGCCTTTGATATTTTTCCGGCCCTTTTAAACGATTTTTCTAGTGATTGCCCTTATGAAAGAGTGATTACTCATCGCCGCTTAAGTTTCATGAGTGAGACTTCGGCCACCACCTTTGATTTTAAGACCGATAATTTTTACAAAAAACCCTACAATGGAATTGCCGTTTTGCGTTCTCGTTTTGATAAATGGCTGGGTCAACAAGTTGAGGAAGCCATAGCGGAATCTGACTTTGCAGAGGACTCCCTTGTGGCTACCGGTATTTTGGTGGATCGTCTATTACTTGAGGACAATAAGGTTGTCGGTATAGGCGCAGGAGAGGACACTTTTAGTTCTGATTGTGTGATTATTGCCGAGGGAGTGAATTCCCTTTTGACTAGGGCTGTGGGACTTCAGACTGGATATGTGGAGGCAGAACTTGTCGGCACAGGCATTAAAGAAGTCTGGCAGTTTGATCAGGAAATGCTCGAGGCTAAATTTCAGCTTGAAGGCGATAAAGGCATGTCCAACGAGTTTGTTGGCTGTACTCAGGGTGTGGAAGGTGGAGCCTTTTTGTATACAAATAAGGACACGATTTCACTGGGTATGGTGTTGGGACTTGCAGCTTTAAGAGAACACAAAAAGGCCCCCCATGATCTTCTGGATGCCTTCAAACAGCACCCAGCCATTCGCCCTATTCTGAAACATGGAAAGATGGTGGAATACTCGGCCCATGTGGTCCCTGTTGGTGATATCCGTTTGGTCCCCAAAAAACTCTATATGTCCGGTGCCATGGTAGTCGGAGATGCCGCAGGGCTTCTTTTAAATACGGGCAAGGCCATTGAAGGTATGAATATGGCCATGGAATCAGGCAGGCAGGCCGCCTATACCGTCATTGATGCCAAAAAACGACAGGATTATTCGGAATCATTTCTGAAATCTTATCAAGAGAGATTGGCCGAGACTTTTGTTTTAAAGGATATGGTACGATTTCAAGGTGCTGTGAAGTTTATTCATAATCCGGCCATGTTTGAAAGGTATCCTCTGTTTGTGAATACCATTTTAGAAAGAGCCTTTACGGTGGATGGAAAACCCAAGAAAAAAATGACTGAGATTTTGCCGGAAATTATCCGTGAGCAGAATTTGTCCTATTGGGAACTGTTAAGTACGGCTGTAAAAGGAGGGCTGAACCTGTGAGTGTTTCTGTTAAGGACCGTTTGATCACGGTTAAAAATAATATCTCCAAAAAAGCCCATATTGTGGTTAAGACTGAGATTTGTGACACACAGTGTCCGCATCAGTGTACAACCTATGTTTGTCCGGCTAAGTGTTTTGAAATCATTGAGCAGAAAATGCGTTTTCAGTACGAAGACTGTATTGAATGTGGTACCTGCCTGCATGCTTGCGATCAGGATGCCGTGAGCTGGTCATTTCCCGATTCTGGACATGGAGTCAGCTTTAAGCTGGGGTAAGCTGTGTATTTTTTGTTATCTGAGGATCAAAAAATGATAAGCGAAATGGCGCGGGATTTTGCCCAAGACAAAGTCATTCCGTTTGCCATGCACTGGGATCAGTCTCACGAGTTTCCCCTAGAGACTTTGAGGGAAATGGGGCAGCTGGGTCTTTTGGGAATGACAATTTCTGAGGAATTTGAAGGCGCAGGTCTTGATACTGTTTCGTATGCCCTGGCGGTGATGGAAATTTCCAAAGGTTGTTCCTCGGTGGCTGTGACTATGTGTGTCAATCACTTAGTCGGCAGTATTCTTCAGGATTATGGCTCATTAGAGCAAAAAGAACGGTACCTTAAGGATTTGGCAAGCGGTCGAGAAATTGGATCCTTTTGTTTAACCGAACCCCAGGCCGGATCAGACGCTCAGAACCAGAAAACCAGAGCTACAAAAACGGATAGGGGCTGGTTATTGCAAGGTAAAAAAGCTTGGATTACCAACGGAACCTACGCCTCTGTTTTTGTAGTAACCGCTGTGACAGCCGAAGATGCATCCGGCAAAAAGGAAATTACCGCATTTTTGGTTCCTAGAGAGGCAAAAGGATTAATTTTAGGCAAACCGGAACATAAAATGGGCCAGTGCGCCTCCAATACCATTGAGGTTACGCTAGAGGGTGTGGAGTTGCCCTTGGATGCAGTAATTGGTGGCGAAAATGGGTTTAAGGTCATGATGAATGGCTTAAATTCAGGCCGGATTGGAATTGCCGCACTTTGCTGTGGCATTGCGCGGGCCGCTATTAGAGAAGCAGTCAACTACGCAAACGAACGAGTGGCTTTTGGGTCACCGATTGCCAACTTGCAGGCCATTCAGTTTAAGATTGCGGATATGGTGACCTCACTTGAGGCAGCCGAGCTTTTGACATTAAAGGCAGCCTGGATCAAGGACTCAGGTAAAAATTACATGGAAGCGGCTTCCATGGCCAAGGTTTTTGCTTCAGAAATGGTAAATAGGGTTACAGCGGAAGCTTTGCAGATTCATGGTGGCAATGGATATGTCCGCGAGTATCTGGTGGAAAAGCTTTACCGGGATGCCAGAATTACTACAATTTATGAGGGTACATCGGAAATTCAACGGCTTGTAATAGGTCGTGGAGTGTTGAAAAAGGGGTTTCTGTGAATTTTGAGCTGACAGAAGATCAAAAAATGATTCGTGATATGGTTCGCGACTTTGCCAAAAAACATGTAGCTCCCGGTGTATTGCAACGGGATCAGACTGGGGAGTTTCCACGGGATTTGATAAATCAGCTTGGTGAACTTGGTCTGATGGGCATGGTTTATCCAGAGGAATACGGCGGTTCATCGGCAGACACAGTTTCTTATGCTCTCGCCATTGAGGAATTGGCTCGTTACGATGCATCTTTGGCCATTACTGTGGCCTCACATACATCCTTAGGCACTGGACACTTGGCCATGTACGGTTCTGAGGAACTGAAGAAAAAATATTTACCGGACATGGTCAGTGGCAAGAGACTGGCGGGATGGGGCTTAACCGAAACGGGTTCTGGCTCTGATGCTTCTGGTATGAAAACTACTGCCGTTTTGGATGGGGACCATTGGGTAATTAATGGCTCCAAGATTTTTATTACTCAGGGAACTGAGGGTGAAGTTTTTGTAATTTTAGCCAACACAGATAAAGCCAAGGGAGCCAAGGGTGTCTCGGCCTTCCTTTTGGAAAAGGGGATGCCTGGGTTTTCTCATGGCCCTAAAATGCATAAGTTGGGTCTTCGTTCTTCAGACACAGCCGAACTGGTGTTTGAGAATGTACGGGTACCGAAGTCGCATTTAATTGGACTTAAGGATCTGGGATTTATTCAGTCTATGAAGGTTTTAGAGGGTGGAAGAATTGGTATTGGGGCTTTGGCCGTTGGAATTGCTCGTGGTTCCCTTGAGGACAGTGTGCAATATGTGCAGCAAAGAACCCAGTTTGGTGGGCCAATTGCCAATCAGCAGGCTCTGCGTTTTATGCTGGCTGACATGTGGGTTCAGCTTGAGGCATCCCGCGATTTGGTTCTAAGAGCCGCTGTTTTAAAGGATGCCGGAAAGCCATATAACAAAGAAGCCGCAATGGCAAAACTGTATTCCTCTGAGGCAGCCATGAAAATCTGCCATCAGGGAATTCAGCTACACGGTGGTTATGGGTACATGGAAGAGTATCATGTAGAACGCTATTATCGTGATGTGAAGCTCTGTGAAATTGGAGAAGGAACCTCCGAAATCCAACGCATGGTAATTGCTAGAGAATTGCTAAAGGCCTAATGTTTTTTGCTTGCATTTTACATAAAAATAATGTGTAATGCCTGACATAATCCCTGATAGCTCAGTTGGTAGAG
>DITF01000017.1 GCA_002422125.1 bacterium UBP17_UBA6191 | reverse complement strand
GATTCTGGGCATGATTCGCATTGAGGGTCGGCTCATCAATCATTTACCCCATCAGGTATTGCAGATTTCTTTAAATGCCGGAGCCGAGTGGGAGGATTTGGGTTCGCGGGGTGAATTTTTGTTCAAGATGCCCCCCAAGGAATCCTTTTATGAACTGCAGTTTCGTTTAAGAGAAGATCACAGAGTGATTCCTCTGTCCCATCCCAAAGTTTCTTTTCGTTTTCATGCTGACTTTGGTGATGGAGTGTTACGATCCTGGTTAGAGAATTATAGGATACTATGGGAGAGAGCCGATGCCGTTGGATTACGCCGTTTGTTGCAGACCAGTCGTAGTTATTCACTGTCCATTTATGAAGATTTATTACAGATTTTAAGTTCTACCAGTACCCGAAGAATCCAGTTTGAGGTTTTAAGTCTTGTAAGCCGGGCTGGGATGCTGATGGCTGAGATTCGTTTTACCAAAGTGAGTACCCAGAAACATTCCTTGTTACCAATTCGACAGTCTGGATTGTGGCAATTGGTGCTTAAGGAAAATTCTTCAGGCAATCATGTGTTAATTGCTTCCTCGGGTGAAGATCCAATCTTTGGACAAAATCCCACCCGGGCCGGAGATAGAACAGGTCCTCGTATTTTTGCCTCACAACGGGTGAATGTAGATCCAGCCACGGGGGCAACCCTATCCATTACCGCTGAAGATGATGCCTCAAGAATTACAAGACTGGAATATTACACGGGCTCGGTGGGTAGTCCAGGCACGGGATTTAATCTCCCCTGTGATGATGGTTTGTGTGATGAGAGACGAGAGACTTCCACCTTAAGAATTCGTCCTAGACCAGGTGTCAGGCGAGTTTTTGTCAGAGCTTTAGATGGGGCGGGAAACTGGGGTCCCGTGCATTCCGTTTTACTGGAATAGACAAAAGTTATGGTCTTATGGGATTTACTGTTAGAACCTCCAACCAGCCTAACTCGCAGCTTAGCTGATTCAGGCCGATAGTTTTTGACGATGTTCAGACCGCTTTTGTATGTTTTGTATATTCTAATCCCATCATCAGTAGTTGGGGCATCCGTGTTTTCCGATCATTACCGCGATGTTTTGCTACAGGAGGCTAAAAGTCCAGAAGAGGTAGCCTTGGCTCATCGTATCTTGGGTTTAGAGTTGAGCTTTGAGGATGCTGAGACGGTTACGCAAAGGATTCCATTTGTCACAGCCGAAAAAAAAATAAGTCTGGTGGAGGCTGTTCGCTTGCAACGACGAAAGTTTATGGCCCAGGGTGAGGTTAAGCCCGATGAGTCAAAGGAATCGATCAGCCCGGAAACATTAGACCTGATCCGACGCTATCTATTACACTCGGTTACTACGGAGAGTCAGCTTCAGTTTGTAAAACGACTACTGGCACGGGAAAAAAATTCTGAGGCCATACTTTATGAGCTGAGACAGGGAGAGTTTCTCAGTGAGGCTCAGATTCGACAAGCTCAATCGATCTTAAATCAAGAGATGCTACAGTTTGCCCAAAGGGAGTTAAAGGATCGTTCCACCTATGCCCAGAAGGCAGCTTTTCACCATGCCACTTATTCCAGGGATGCTGAAGATATTCCTGGACAGTCTGGAACACGGTTATCGTATCGACATGCCATTGTCAGCACGGAGAGATTGGAAGACCGAGAATACATGGCAGATGTTTCTTTGAAGGCAGGCAGCAGCATCTGGCATTCTGAAGAAGATGTATTGCTTGAGAGGATGCGTCTTGAGTTTCGTTCCCGGGCTCATCATCTGGTTTTGGGCCACCAGTTGCCCCAGGATGTGTCCCTTGGGCTTCAGAGAGGGTGGTTTGGGGCTCAATGGAGTCTGTTTGATAAGGACAGTGAGGCTCAGGTGCTGGCAGGGTATCTGGATGAGGGGATTTTTACAGGTCCAGACTTTGAAAGGGAAAAAACCTGGATAGGTGGATTTCGTTACACCAAAAGTACAAAAAACACCGATCTTTTTGGCTTTGAGGTGCTGGCATCCAGACAAGATCAAAATGGAGGCCGGGCTGGATTAAATCTGGGTTGGTTTGTGGAAAAGTCATTGGCCCGTCATCTGGGAATGCGGGCCGAGTTAAATCTCTCTCATGGTGGCCCCAGAGCTGTTAGAGAAGTGTCAGATGCTGCGGGGATGATGCAACTTGCCTATGCCGATGGTCGTGCTTTTGGAGAGTTGTCCTATCGCAGGTTGGGGCGAGACTGGTTTAGCCTCAGTGGTGAAACCGGTTCAGACTCTCAGGAAATTTTGGGCCGGATTGGTGAGGTTGTCAGTTGGGGAGACTGGGAAGTAGAGCTGTTTGAGGCCAGAAGTTTTGTGCAGGGACTGGATTCCAAAACAGTTAGGCGGCCAGCGATTTACACCAGACTTGTGGATCCCATGGGTCATAAGGACCTTTTGTTTGATATGCATTGGCTTCAGTCCGATGAGGATGTTACGCCAGGATTGGCGACCGAAGATACCCAGACTTTGCATTTTGGTCTGCAAAAGCAATGGGGTCGATTGGTTAGTGATTCTTCCTTAAGACTTCGAGATATTGAAAGGCTGAGTCCTATCAGGGCACAGGAAGATCGGGAAAGAGTTGTGCACTCGGGCCTCAGGTATTTGATTCCTCTGGGAAACAAGGGACTTTGGCCTGGATTTTATTATCAGAGACAAAGACTGGATGAAGGTGGGTTGATCTTGAGCCACCGCGATACCATGGCTTTAGATCTGAACACTGAAATTTTTTCCCGAACCCAGGCATCTTTGGAATGGCAATATCAGAAGCAGACAACTCCTAACCTTTTGGCAAGGCAGGAACTTTTAAGAATGCAGATGGTTTTAGAGCATCCATTTGATATGAGTTGGGATAAGTCTTTGGAGTTCTCATTAGCCGTAGAAGAAGGCAAATACGCAGGTAGTCTGTTTAAGCCCAGTGGCACAGAGGTCACTGTGTCTTATCACAATCAATTCTGAGCTCTGAAGGTTCTGGGCCAGAAGCTCAAATACCTTGGGGATTTTATAGAAGCGGCATAGCGGTAATTGGTGACTGCTCTTGGCTGTACAACATTTCCATAAATCAAGGAAGCTTCCATAATCTGGGGGAAACTACCAGCGGTAGTAACCTGATCATCTATATATAAAATGCGTTTTTGATCGATTGAGATGTCGTAATCATAACTGCGAGCTCTAGGGCCGAGGACAATGTAATAAACGCTGCCATTGTACCTGAGAGGGGCTTCTGTCAGATAGTGCTCACTAGGTACAACCGCCGTATTTTCAAGGCTTGTGAACAGCCCAAATCCTTTAGGATTAAATCTTAAATTGGTTTTAATAGAGGCATCTCTGGTAATTTGTCTGGCGGCTGAGGCCGTAGCTGACTCCACCACACTTAAGATAAAAATTTGTTCAATAGTGCTTAAGTTGGAGCAAATGACCGATCTGGTGGGGGCCAATGTATCCACAGGACGGGCCAAAAAAGCGATCATGTTCTCAAAGGGATGCCAGTCTAAGGCACTCACTACCCCAGGACATTCAGCAGGATCGGTAAGAGTACGGGCTGGGGCAGGATTGGGAATCCCATTGTTTACCAATTCGCCCAACCGATCCCGTTCCAGCACAGGAAAGGGTTGCAATTGGTTATCAAGTTTAATCCAAGGCAGACGGTTTTGATCAATTAGGGGACTGACAGCTTGGATAGCATCTGACATTGGTGCCTTCATCATGACCTGATTCTGCAAAAAAACCAAAACTTTACCATCAGGACTTAGGTTGGGCTGGCGACTGTCAAAGTTGGTTTGTGTGTCTCCGTATATCTTGATGACACAATTGAGACAGTCTTGACTCAAATCGGCCCAATACAGATCCATTCTATCTCCAGGATTCATCCTTCCCGAAAATAGGATAGTGTTGGCGGCAAATGGGTGAGGCAAAACATCCTGAATTTCTGAGAATGACTGCAAATTGGCCAAGGGCGTTACATGCTGGGTTGGATCCTGACTTTGCATTTCCAGCCATACCGGACCTTCCTGAAAGAAAATGGTCTGAGCACCTCGTTCAAAGCGACCAAAATGCAGTTCAATCTGGGCTATGGTGGTTTCGGGAACCGTAATATCCATACTGGTGAGATATAAACCCGATCGCACTGAAACCATATATTGTCCTGGAGTAATTTCAGGAATCAGGAAACGACCAAAAGCATCAGAGTGTACCTTATAGTCTCCGGGTTGGATAATCACTTCCGCGTCACGACTGAAGTTTTGTGAGTCAAGGTTAAATATGGTTCCGCTCAAACTGGTGCGCAAGGGGTTGTCTGAGTTAATCCTTTGACTTAGTTCCTCAGGACCGCAACCAAGAAAGAATAATCCTACACATAAAAGCGGAAATAGCACATTGATGAGAGCATTCATAAACAAGACTTCGGAACCTGATGTAGTTCGCATAAGATTTGCCTTATTGATTTTCCCGGGCAAGTTAGATAACATGCCCAACAAGTAGAGTAGTACAACTTCTGTCCAACACAATGGCTGACTGGCACGGTGGTTCTGAATCATTCAGAATTCGCTAGCGGCAGACAGGAGGGGTTAACAACCAAAAGGAGTTTTTTATGTTGACTAAGGTATCGATCAAGAGCCTCCTGGAATCAGGGGTTCATTTTGGACATCAGACTCACAAATGGGATCCTAGAATGGCTCCCTTCATTTACACCAAGCGCAATGACATTCATATTATTGATTTGCAGCAAACCGTAAAGTTGATTGTCAAGGCATGCCGCGCCATGAAAGAGGTTATTCAGGGCGGGGGAAATATTCTTTTTGTTTCCACCAAAAAACAATGCCAAGAAATTGTGGCTGAAAACGCCATTCATTGTGGAGTTCACTATGTGAACTATCGCTGGTTGGGTGGAATGCTGACCAACTTTAAGACCATTCGTGCTCGCATCGCTTATCTGAAAAAGTTGGAAAGAATGGTAGAGAATGGTGAGATTGACAAGCTCGGCAAAAAAGAAAAGGCTCGCCGTTTAAGGGAGTTACAGAATTTGAGTCGGGACTTAAAAGGTATTCGTGAAATGAACGATTTGCCTCAAATGGTTTTTGTGGTGGATCCTAGCAAAGAAAAAATTGCCATTGATGAATGCAATAAACTCAATATTCCCGTTGTGGCTATCACAGACACAAACTGCAACCCTGAAAACATTGACTATGTAATTCCAGGCAATGATGATGCGATTCGTTCCATCAAGACAATTGTTGGATATCTGACAGAGGCAATCATGGAGGCTCGAGAAGCCAGCAGAGTGAAGCAGGAAAAAGAAGAAGTGGAATTGAACTAAACCTGTGAATTCAGGAAATGATCATCGTAGAGGAGAATCATGAGCTTTACAGCACAGGATGTGAAGACACTTAGAGAGAAAACTGGCGCAGGCATGATGGAATGCAAAAAAGCGCTTGACGCAGCTTCTGGAGATATGGAAAAAGCCGTTGAGCATCTACGGAAGCAGGGACTGGCTGCGGCTAGTAAGAAGGCTGGCCGGGTTGCTGCTGAAGGGGCCGTTCGGGCTTTTGTGTCGTCTGATGGTAAAACAGCAGCCTTAGTGGAATTGAATTGCGAAACAGATTTTGTAGCTAAAACAGATGATTTTTTGGGATTGGCTGATCAAATCGCTCAATTGGTAGTCAATCAAAAATTGACTACAGTAGAAAGTGTTTTGGCTCATAAACTGGGAGATCTGACAGTAGAACAGGCTATCAGTGAAAAAATTGCCAAAATGGGTGAAAAAATTACTTTAAGGCGATTGGAATTTTTCCATGGAGCTGGCTCTTATATGACAAGTTACATTCATGGTGCTGGTAGTATTGGCACTGTGGTGGAGATTGGTCTTGGGGATGGTTCCAAGGCGAGTTCGTCTCAATTTATTGAGTTCTCCAAGGATTTGGCGATGCACACGGCTGCAGCTGCGCCTCGGTATTTGACCAAGCAGGAAGTTCCTCAAGACGCAATTTTGAAGGAACTTGAGATTTACAAGGAAGTCTTGCGCAAGGAAGGCAAAAAAGAAGAGATGCTAGATAAGATTGCCGAGGGAAAACTCGGTAAATTTTATGAAGATGTTTGCCTTATGCATCAGCCTTTTGTGAAGGATCCTAAAACCAAAATTACTCAATTGCTGGAATCTCATGGCAAAACAGTTGGGACTGAGCTTGCAATTCGCAGGTTTGCCCGTTTTGTACTTGGAGAAGGAATTGAGAAAAAACAAGGTGACTTCGCCGCTGAGGTGATGAGCCAGGTGAAGGTATAGTTCACCAACAAAGAAGCCCGCAAGGGCTTTTTTTTTCGCCAGATATTAGGCAAAGATTCTTGGGAATGGGGAAAATATGCAGAGAATTCTGATAAAAATGAGTGGGGAAGCTTTAGGTGGAGTGGATGGTAGAGGTATTGAAGCCTCCTTAGTCAGCCAGTTAGGGGACCAAATCAAAGTTCTTCGTGAGACGGGCATACAAATAGGTATTGTTGTAGGAGGGGGCAACATATTTCGCGGGGTTCAGGGCAAAAGTAAGGGCATGGACCCAGTGATGTCTGATTTTATGGGCATGTTGGCTACTGTGATTAATGCCGTAGGGTTAGCGGAACTGTTTCGTGCTTCTGGGATTCCTAGTGTTGTTACAACCCCGTTTGCTTTGGGCCAGTATGTAGAATTGTATAATGCAGCCAAGGCAAGAGAGTATTTGCAGGAAGGCAAGGTGGTGGTGTTTGCAGGGGGAACGGGTAATCCTTTTGTGACCACAGACTCAGCGGGGGCACTAAGAGCTGCGGAGATTGGAGCTGAACTTTTGATTAAGGCCACCAAGGTCAATGGAGTTTATGACGGGGATCCGGTAAAAAGTCCAAATGCTCGACTGTACTCCGAGATCTCCTTTGCACAGGTAATATCTCAGGGCCTTTCCGTAATGGACGCAGGGGCAATTGCCTTGTGTCAGCAAAGAGGGATTCCAATCAGAGTGTTGAATATCTTTGAGAAAAACAGTATTGTGGACCTCGTAAATGGAAAGAGCATCGGGACTCTGATTCACTGAGTCAGTTAACATATAGGAGGTTCAGATGTCCGCTCAGGAAACGATATTAGACATGGAAGATAAAATGGAGAAGGCTGTAGAGTCTCTCATTTCAAATCTGCAGAGTATTCGTACAGGTCGGGCTCATCCCATGATTATTGAGCGAGTCCGGGTTGATGTGTATGGTGCTTCCCAACCCATTAAAGCGGTGGCCACTATAACTGTACCCGAGCCAAGGGTTTTACAGATTCANNTCCCCGATTGAGAAGGCCATTATGCTCTCCGATGTCGGGATTAATCCTGTGAATGATGGAATCAATATTCGACTGGTCATGCCAGAGTTAAACGAGGCCAGGCGTAAGGATCTTTGTAAACTGGCCAAGGCCAAGGCTGAAGATGCCAGGGTGGCAGTCAGAAACTGTAGAAGAGATGCCAATAATGCCATTAAGAAACTGGAAAAGGACAAGGAGATTAACGAGGACGAAAGCAAGTCCAAACAAAAGTTGATCCAGGACAAAACAGATGCTGTGATCGCCAAACTAGATCATATCGCGGATAATAAAGAAAAAGAAATCATGCAGGTTTGAGTTCCGGGGGTTGTATTTTTGTCACAACAGATTAAAGAACAGATTCTTAAGGATCTTGTCCTATTACCTCAGGAAGCGGAAGTTTTTCATGCCATAGACTGGGAAAATTGCCCCCGTCACATTGCTTTTATTATGGATGGGAACGGACGGTGGGCCAAAGCTTTAGGTAAGCCCAGGACTTATGGACACAGCGCGGGAGTGCGCACTGTTCATGAGATGGTTGAGGTTTGCGGGAAGCTGCCGGTTCGGCATGTTACTTTTTATGCATTTTCCACGGAAAACTGGAAACGATCCGAGACTGAAGTCAGGGCCCTGATGGGCCTGTTTTCCAGTTCCTTGCGTAAGTATCTTGATGAACTTGAGACGCAGGGAGTAAAAATTGACTGGATTGGTGATATCTCGGCCATGGGTGGGCAGATTGAGAAAGAGTTTACCGAGGCTCGGGAAAGAACCAAACACAATTCAAGAATTCATATGAGTCTGGCCTTAAACTATTCTGGCAGAGCTGATATTGTAAATGCCCTGCGCTCCTTGGGTACTAAACTGAGAAATGGAGAAATTTCCCCGGCTGAAATTAACGAGGCATCCATTCAGAGTCATTTGTCTACGCGAAATTTGCCTGAACCAGAATTGCTGATTCGCACTAGTGGTGAAATGCGCCTTTCCAATTTTATGTTATGGGAGTGTGCTTACTCTGAGTTGTACTTTGCTACTGTTCACTGGCCGGATTTTTGCAAAGTCCACCTTTTTGAGGCCATTCTGGCCTACCAGAAACGGCAGCGGCGCTTTGGTGGAGAATGATAACCCGAGCTGTAAGCGGCCTAATCCTGGTGTCAGCGATGTTAAGCATCCTGATATTTTTTTCAGATAAGTTCTTTTTGTTCTGGGGTGCAGTGATGTCCATCGCCTATTTTGAGGGCCTAAAGTTCAGCCGCTACAGTCGTGGTCTTCGGCTCATATATTTGGTGTCGGCCCTATTGTGGATGCTGTCTCTGTTTGGCGCGAGTTTTATGGATTCGCTGGCCCACTTTGTAGCTCTGCCTCTCTTAAGTCTTTTTGTTTTTCTGACTGCTAGTATCTTTTTGTATGAGGGAGAGCACGATTTTTACTTTTTTTATGATTTTTGTGGGCTGTTTTCTACCTTTATATATATATCCATGTTTTATACCCCCATTTTTTATCTCGCCACCAGACCGGATGCGGTTGAGATTCTGTTGTTTTTATTTGGCCTGATGTGGATTCAGGATACACTGGCATATTTTTTTGGAAAGGCTTTTGGAAAAAGAAAGCTGGCCGTTTCGCTTAGCCCCAAAAAAACCTGGGAGGGTTCTATTTTAGGCCTGATCGGAGCCTATTTGTGTCTCTGGCCTTTGCAAATGTTGTTTGAGCTTCAGGTGCAGAATTATCTTCTGTTGTTTGTAATTCTGGTAGGTATTGCAGGTCAGGTTGGAGACTTATTGGAGTCATTTTACAAAAGAAACTTTGGAGTGAAAGATTCTGGTTCGATATTGCCGGGCCATGGTGGGGTTCTTGACCGATTTGATTCCGTAACGGCTGGTTCTATCGTATATTTGGCACTAAACGCATTTTTGAGGGCTTTATAGATGGATAACATATGAGATTGGAACAGTTTCTCTTATTTCTGGTTTCTTTGCAGATAGTAGGCACCATCCCCATAGTGTTTCGTTATATATGGTCTCTGATCTCAGGAATTCGTCTAGATACTATCTGGATTTTTCTGGGTAGGGCACGAAAGACAGTTTTGATGCCTGGAGGCATTGTATTATCCTTGGGCTGGTTCCCGGTAGGCAATGGCATTGAACCTATGGCAATCCACGAAGACTCGGTAATGAATGAAAATCCTCTGAGTTTCAGACAGAAATTGTGGCGGTATATAGTCTTTTATCTTTTGATGTTTCCGGGGCTACTATTGTGCTCTGCGGTTATTTTGAGTGTTAGTTTCTTCTGGCAGGGAGAACATGCTCGCACGATTCAAGTAACTAACTTACAAAATGAAAAGGTCTTGGCAAAGACACTTGGAATTGGTCGTGGAGATATTTTACTGTCTGTAAATGGTGTCCCGGTTAAGAGTTTTGATGGGGCTCTTGACTCACTCAAAGATTGGTCGGGGCACAGTTCTAAAAGTCTTGTATGGGAAAAACGAACCCAATGGCTTGAATTTGATGGAGTTCTGGCTTTTAAGGAATATCTGGTTACCAGATACAAAGTAGGCCAGTATATCCGTATTAGTGGGGAAGATCGGGAGGATTTGTTGTTTTATGCGGTTCCAGAGGCCATGAAACAGCTTCATTCCATGAATCCGCGTGGGTTGAGATATTTTGTGTCTAGTGATGCGGAGCAGTACACAGTAAATTGGGAAAAGGGTAGTTCTGACTCTTTAGGAATTGGTGTCAAACCTTATACATTGCCTGGTAAAGCTCGAAATTATTCAGTCTTTGAGAGCTTACGCATCGGATTTGGATATGCGTATAGCCTGACTGCCTTACTGGTGGCTAGCCTTGTACAGGCTCTTGATCAGCTTGGGGAGAAGGAATGGTTGAGCTCCATTCATCAGCTTATTTTTGATCTGAGTCAGTTTGTGAGTGAAGTTTCAAGTATGGAATTACTTTCTCAGATGCGAATGATATCAATTTTATGTATTTTCTTTGCTATTTTGAATGTTCTTCCTTTACCGGGGCTTGCTATGTGGCCGATAATCAAACTCGTAACGGAATTTTACAGGAAAAAAGTAGGCCAAAATTAGCATGGAACATATTTTGATTAGTTTGTATGCAGTGACCAAGACCATAGTTTTGTTTTCCTTGGTGATCGGTTTTGTAGCATTCATACATGAATTGGGCCATTTTCTGGCCGCAAAGCTATGTGATGTCAGAGTCGATGCCTTTGCGATAGGAATGGGAAAAAAACTTCTGTCTGTACAAAGAGGAGAAACTGAGTATTCCTTGCGGCTTCTGCCCGTGGGTGGGTATGTGCTTCTGGCTCAGGAAGACGGAGAAGATGGTTCAGAGGATGCTGGAGAGAGAAGTTTTGCCAGAAAGACTTTGGTCCAAAAAATTTTTATACTCCTTGCAGGCCCATTTATGAATGTTGTAGGAACCGTGGCTATTTTATTGTTTGTGCTTGGAGGTCTGGGACAACCGGCTACTAGCATGCAGGTCTCCATGGTACAGGAAAGTTCTCCAGCTCAGAGAGCGGGAATATTGCCTGGGGATGTTTTTTTGGCTGTGGGAGATCAGGAAATCCGTCGCTTTCAGGATGGTCGGACCGCCATTGCTGGTTATGCTGGCAAAGAAGTATCCATCAGGGTTCGCCGAGGTAGTGCCTTTGAGCCCGTGGGTCAGGACAATGTTTCTCCTCTTTGGTTTCAAAACAATTTTTATGATGGAAATGTACTGGAAGTTTCTTTAGTGGATAGAGAGAGTAAGACTTATCTGGATCGCAAAGAGCAGGTGCTTAGTCTGCTTAAATCTGAAGATCTGTCAAGGCTTAGACTTCGTTACAGTAAATCCAGTGAAGAAATGAATTTTTTAGTTAGCCCGAGTACTTCAGGCACCATTGGTATTGGTATACGGCCATATCTTCTGGACGGGTCAATTGTGGTTTTGCCGCTGGTTTTGGCATTTAAAGAATCCTTGTCAACAACATGGGATATGAGCGTTCAGCTTTTAGAGCAGCTTGGTAGCATGATTTTGAATTTGGTTCAGAAGTTTCAGGCACCCAAGGACCTTGGTGGACCGGTAGCCATTGCTAGTGCGGTTTCCGAGTATGCTGAGGATGGCATTCGCTCTTTTCTAATGCTGGCAGCCCAGATATGTCTGTGCATTGGGGTTTTTAACCTTGTTCCTATCCCAGGTTTGGATGGAGGAAGAATTTTGGTCTTAGTGATCAAGGATTTTGTCAACGGCTTTGGCAGGATCGTACTTAAGAGGGCTGGAGACACATTTCATGACGCTTTTGAGGGCTGGATCAATGTGTTTGGGGTATTTTGCGTATTTACTCTCGTCATTTTGGTCACCATCAAGGATATTGGGGATTTGATCCGGTGAAGATTTTCCCGATTTTGATCCTGGGTATTTTGACTCTGTTGTCCCAGACTAGTGCTTCTGTTCCTGAAATCACTGTTGGTGTCTTTGAGAAACAGGAGAAAGTATTACTGAGTGCTGAAAATGGGTTCACTGTCTACGATTTGTCCTCAGGCAAAAAAGAGATTTTTAAACGCTGGAACAAGTCCGTACTTGAAATATCTGTGACAGAAAGAGGGTTTGGATTTTTAACCCATAGAAATTTACGCCACATTGAGATTGTCCCATTTCGCAAGCATCCGGTGCATGTCAATAAAATGGCCTTTCGCGGTATTTTACGAATTCGTGAAGATCGATTTGGTAAAATGACCGTCATCAATGCCTTGGATGTAGAATCATACCTGTATGGGGTAATCAAATCCGAGATGTTGTTGAACTCTCCACTGGAGGCATTAAAGTCTCAGGCTGTGGTGGCTAGAACCTATGCGATTCGTAACCAGGATAAATTTTTGAAAGAACTGGGTTTTGGGCTTACGCGGGATGTTCGTTCCCAGGTCTATAATGGGGTTTTTGATGAACATGATTTGTCGATTAAGGTTGTAGATGCTACCAGAGGCAGAATCCTGACCCATGAGGGTCAACCAATTTCGGCATATTATCATTCGGCCTGTGGTGGGGCCACCCAGGACTCAAGCACCTGGGGCAATAAGATTGCCTATCTTAAGGCTCAGGTTTGCCCATATTGTGAGAATTATAAGGATTTGCATTGGGAGTATGAGCTTTCTTTAACAGATTTAACCAACAGATTGAGAGAAAAGGGTCATATTTTACCTAATATTTCTGATGTTCGATTGAGCAAGGATACATTTGGTCGTGTGATCCGTGTGGAATTAGTGCATGCAGATGGTACAATGAAAATGAATGCCAACCACTTAAGAACTTTGTTGGGGGCAAATGTTTTGCGTTCTACGATGTTTAGCGATTCGGAAAAAAAATCTAGTTTGAACGATCCTGCCGAGAAGGCTATTGATCAGATTTTGAATAGTTTTATGAGTCGAATGAGCGGGGATCGCAGCCTTCTGTGGAAGGGCAAAGGTTTTGGACACGGTGTGGGTTTATGTCAGTGGGGAGCTAAAGGACTTGCAAATAAGGGATACAATTTTGAAAAAATCCTCAAATATTATTATTCTGATGTGAGTGTTACGCGACTATATGATTAGGTATAATTAGATCAGGTGTAAATATGTTTGGTTTTCGATTTGGTCCGCCGAAATTTTCCTTGGGTGTAGACATCGGTTCGTCTGCACTGAAGTATGTTATGCTCAAAAAGGGCAAAACAGGGCCGGAAGTTGTTGCGGCTGGCATAGAAGCCTATCCTGAGGGTGTGTTCGTAGACGGGATTATGCAGGATCCTAATGCAATTTCCCAAATGATTAAAAACATCAAAAAGGAACAAAACCTGAAGTTTGAGCAGGTTTTTACCTCAATTGCCTCTCAGAACACCATTTTGTGCTTTTTACCGCTGCCTGAAATGGAAGACGAGGAATTAAAACACGCCATTGAAGGTGAGGCCGAGCAGTATGTTCCATACCCACTTGAAACGGTCAACCTGAATTTTGCCAGACTAGCCAAGGTTGAACAGGATGGGACATCCAGACTGCTCTGCCTTTTAGCCGTAGCTCAGAAGGAACAGGTTGAATCCATTGTAGGTATATTTCGCTCCGTAGGAGTCAAGCAGTTAGATGCCTTAGATATCGATTCTTTAGCAATTATCAATTCTCTGGAAAAGTTTATGAAGCGTAAATCTGGGGCCGGGGATGAGGCTATTGCCGAAGAGGGTGATGAGCCCATGGGAACCATGTCAGGCGTTGGTCCTAGTGGTGATATTGGTGATGATGAAGTTGTTGCCATTGTGTGCATTGGAGCCCGTTCCACGATTATTAATGTTTTGAAGGGGCATGTACTGAGATTTTCCAGAAATGTACAGATATCGGGCAACAATATTACGGAAGTCATTCGCAGTGTATACAAATTCACCTTTACTGAGGCGGAAACCACAAAAATTGAGAAGTCTGTAGCCTCTGTGCAGGGTGAGGTCGATCAGGAGTTTTTAGATGTTGTACACACAACCATCGAAGAGATTGCCGGAGAAATTCGTCGGTCTTTTGATTACTTCAAGGCTCAGCACAGAGAGCCACTGATTCACCGGGTGATTTTGACGGGAGGCACAGCCAAAATTAAAGACATAGATAAACTCCTGTCCAGCGAATTATCGGTGGAAGTGGTTCTTGGGGATCCTTCAATAGGGTTGATAAGGTCCTTACCTTCGGAAGATGCTTTTATTGAGAATCTTCAGCAGTACAGTGTCGCCATCGGTCTTGCGTTAAGGGGGGTGGAAGCTAATGATTAAAATTAACCTTCTCAAGGAGAAGAAGAAAAAACAGATGACCCTTCCCGTCGGGGGGATCGTAGTTGGTTTGTGGGTTTTTCTCTGTATCGGTGGGGTATATGTTTATGCTCAGGATTGTGACAGACAGGTGGAGGAAGAAGCTCAGAAGTTAGTGCCGCTCAAGGGAGAGGTAGAACAACTGGAGAGATTTTTCAGGGAAAAAAAGAGCCTTGAGCAGGATCTGCACAATCATAAAATTACCCTGACGGATTATCAGGGAATATTATCTAAAAAAACAGGCTCATGGACCAAGGTGTTTTATCGGTTCGAGGAGTTTGTAGCCAGAGCCAAAACCGTCTGGATAACCCAGGTTCGTATTGACTCGGAGGGCGGGGTAAGCTTAAGTGGTTTATCCATGGAAGCGGAACGAGATGGGGATAGTAAAAAACGCAAAGTTACGACTCAGGGTGTAACGGATTTTATCAAGATTTTGCAGCAGGCCACAGATGTAGTAAATCAGGTAGTCATCTCGGAACTACAGCATGAAATGCTGGACAAACAGCCAGTGGCCAAGTTTGTCATGCAGTTCATGATGAACAAGGATTGAAATGATTGCCCGTATATTAGGATATCTCGTATTGATGGTTGTAGTTTTTGCCATTGCTGTGGTTGTGGGCTATATGAATTTTCAAATCCCCATGACAGAAGCCAAAGAGAGAATAGCGGCTGAACGCAAGGAGCTTCAAAGTAAGAAGGAAAGAGGCCAGAAGGTAAGACAAGAGATTAATGGCTATAAAGAGGAAATTAAAAAGACCAAGCGCGAGATTGTTACTCTATT
>DITF01000364.1 GCA_002422125.1 bacterium UBP17_UBA6191 | reverse complement strand
TTTATTGTCATGATTGTGTCTTGTTATCGGATTTGATTCAGTATGGAAATTATGACTCACATAATTTACAAGAGGTGTTGCTAGATTTACCTTACTTGGATAACAATCAACAGCCTTCAGTTTATTCCATGCAAGTTAATGGAAGTAAGTTGTATTTTGCCCTCAGTGGGATTCTGGTCGAGGTTGATTTAAATCAGAATACTCTGCAACTGGTATCCGGTTATCTACCTTCTATGATTGATCTGAACCATGAACTTGCTGACTGGCATCAGATTCAGGATTTTGTGGTTACCTTGGAAGAGTATCAGGATGACTCACTTTTGTTAAGTACAGTAACATCTGATGCAAGGCTTGGGTTTTACATTCTTAAAACCGAGGGATTGGATCGTGGTCTTGTCAGCACATCTTGGTTTTTAGGTGCCTCTCAGTCACAATTTGATGACAGCCAGACTCTGACTTTTGAAAATTTTCCCACTAATCTCGTAAACGGGGTTAATGTCATTAATGGAGTAAGTGGCCCAGAAGTTTACCTGAGGCTTGAAAACGATTTGGTCAGACTTGATCTGGATACTCAAGAAATCCATTTTGTGGCAGGCAGAATTGGGGGTGGTTTTTCGGATCAGATTCCAGCAAAATTTTCTCAGGTGCATAAGTTGGGAGATTTTTATAGTGCCGGAGAAAAACTGTTGGTTGGTTTTACACCAGATAATGAGAATCTGGCCCCAGACTATAATTATTCCCATTTTGGCCTAGCAGATCCACAAAATGATACGATTTCCCCTGTATTTTACAATGCGTCTCAACACTCCTCAGGTCTTTTGGCAATCCTTGATGTTTTGCCAATGTCTGATGGTGTAGTGCTTTTGGAAAATGACTATCCTAACTATCAGGTATTTTACAAGCGCCATGGCGTTCAGGATGCTGAGGATGGGGATGACATTTTATTGAGTTCCAACGGTGCGCTTTCAGGTCTGTTTCATACGGGCTCCTCTGGTCGTATCTATACATTGTCCAGTACAGCTTTAGGTTTTCGTTCGCGATTGGCTTATTCCCATATTGATTCTGGGCAATCCTTTCACTTAAATTCCCAAGTAAGCACAGGCAATGTGACACCCGTCTATACAGATATTTATGGGCCAGTATCTTTTGGTAATGAGTTAAGAATCCAGGATATAGACTGGCTGGATATGGCTGAAAAAAGTGGTTTAGGGTTGGCCTCTATTTATATACCTTCAGCTGAGAATATTCGAGCTTATTTGCCTGCCTATGAGGATCTGTATTTTTTGGTGAGACAAGCATCGGGTGATTATGTTTTGTATCGAGGTTCATTGTCTAATCCAGATTCTCCGGTCGAGAAGCTAAACACATTTTTCTCCGGTCAGATTGATTTAGGTGGGAATCAACAGTATGAGCTGGATCTAAGAGCGACATTGCAGGTTACAGAGGACTCACTGTTTATTGTTAATGAAGGAAGTTTGTTACATGTTTCTTTAAATACATTTGATGTTCAGCTTGTTCATCTGGCCGAGACTGATTCGGAAAATCATCATTTGGGGTATCCGGTAAAGGCCCAGTCGATAAAGGCTTTAAAACAAGTATTGAATGTGGTCTATGTATTGAGTTCCGAGCACATTGAAGGTTCCGTGAATCTTGGGGTTTTTGAAGATGGACACATTACAAATATTATGAGGTTAGGTCATTTAAATGGGTTTTCTCATTTGTATCCAGACTCTCGCCCCCTTCGCAATCTTCCCTTTCACAATACACTCAGTGGGATTCTTGATCTACATATGAGCTCCCCTCAATTGCATAACCTTGGTGAGAATCTATTGGTGCTTGAAAATCAGGGTTATTCCAGTTCGGTTGGATTTATTTTGGACACATACTTCCAGTTTGTTCCAGATTTGATAACACTTAGTGATGTTAGCGAGATTTCTGAAAATGGACCCTTTGGTCCAATTGATATAGTTTCGGCGAATCATAATTTTCAGTATGCAGAGTTTTTGGGTTTTGCCGCATCCAGTGAAATTTCTTATAACCAGACTCAGGTGATTTTTATAAAAGATCAGCAAACCTCTTGGTATGACGGGATGTTGTTTGAGGGCCTTGTGCCCATGGATCGGGTTGGCCGTCGTTTTGCTCCGTTTTCTGGAGTTGCGACCAATCTGCAATATGCACCAGATTTATCCGTAATTTTAAGTCAGCCAACTACATTGAGCGTACCGCCTGGTTTTCCAACAACTATCACGAGCGGCCTGTCTCTGATTTCGTTTATATTGCCCAATTTTACTTATAAGGTCATATTAACTTCTCTGGATGCAAACGGTTCAGAATTGGGCAGGATAGAATATGAAGTCAGATCCACCGTATCTGATTTTGAATATGAATCCCAATTTTCTCTGGATGGGCTATTGCTACCGGGAGTGACAAAAGTGCGGGTTTCGGCTGAATCATTTTCAGGAGCAGTCACTCCCATAGAATTTGATGTGGCTCGACCATATTGGCTGACAGTTATGGGGCTTCAAGGTGCTAATACTCCAATTACCATGTCTCAGATTTCAGATGTGAAGAGAGTTAAGAAGTTCGGAGATAAAGTTGTATTTCTGCCAAGCAATCAGGAAGGATTTACATCCATGGCGGCATTTCCTGGTTTTTATGTAATGGATGAAACAGAGGTAGTTCGAGCGATTAGACTCAAAATTGTGGAGGACGGTTCCCCTGACCTGTTTATGGCTGCGACCGATCTGACAATTGGAATTGATCAGCATGTTTATGTACTGCAATATGCCGGTGAATCGAGTTTTGTTTATCGTTCCAACGAAGCCTGGAATGGTGAAAATGAGACAGTAAATATGTCTTTGATTAGTGAGTTACCAATCAACTCATTCCATATTACTGCGCTTGAGAACTACATTTTGGTTCCTGGTACAACTCAGGTTCTTTCGGAACAATACCAGACAGTGATCATGCGTTTTAGGGCTGAGAACGGGGTACCTCAAATTGCGGTCCGAGAACTTGAGATTAGCACTGGGGTACTGATGACCCAAAATGTTGTGACAGCATTTTCTGATGGGGACAATCAGGTATTTTTAGGGCTTCACAACTGGGCCAGTGGGGATAGTAATCTGTTGAAATTGAGTGCCCCGACGGCAAGTTCTCTGGCCGTGGAATATGTGATGCAAAATCCCGCTGGCGGCAGAGGTAACTTGCTTGCAGCATCGACTGCTTCCGCCGATTGGCAGAGTTTTTCTGATCTTAATTATGTTCATGCCGTGGTTTCAGCCACCACGACCGAAATTGTGGCCATACTTGGTGATAGTGATGATGGATTGCTTTATAAGGTACAAATAGGCAGTAGTTTATCCTCTAATCCTTTAACCAGAGTGTATGAGCATCAGCCCATAAATTTGCCAATTCTTAGATTTGATCCGGGATTTGCCCCACCTCTTATCAGTGCGGCTCAGAACCATGGGGTTATGTATGCCAGTGGCTCTAGCGGGCAAGTCCTCAAAATTCAAAATCAGGCTGTGAGGGTGATTAGTCCTATTGCGGCAACTCAATCCAAGGCTACCACGGACAATCATTCGTTCATGTCAGCCATGCATTTTCGCGAACCATTGGTTCGTCTGATTGGAGTACCGGATTCCGCCTGGTTTGGGGACCAGGGTCAGATGCCACCACAGAATCATTGGTTTGGGCTTACCGAGGATGGACAAGTATTTTACTGGCAGGTCCAGTCGGGTATTTTGCAGCTTCTTGAGTATGGATTTCGATTTTTAGATATGAAGCTTGATGCACAGACTGAGGATTCTGTTTTTGTGTTGGATGAATTAGGTAGGCTATTTAGACTTGAAATCCACACAAATCCTATCAGGCTAGAGTTGCAACCAGTGCTAAGTGTCTCTGTCTCCCATCCTGGGCAGTCCATGCGCTTTGAATACGCACATGACAGTGATCTTTTATTGTTGTCATCTGGGGCTANNTGCTTGTAGATATGGCTGAGGTGTTATCCCTCCATGACTGGGAAATAAGTATCGATGAAATCTTTATGAGCGATCTCATTGGAAATGATGTCATAGCTAGCCTTAGGATGGGTACTGTTGGAAATTCTTTTTACTACATGATCAAAGTGCAGCAGGGACAAATCCAGTATGTGCAGGTCAATGATAAGAGGATTGCTTTTCACAGGCATATGGGGCAGGCCTTGGCTGTGGTGGGGTACGAATATGGAGACTGGACATCCCCAGACACCCTGCAATATGCATCGGGAACATCAGATTTGTTCAACGGTTTAAATTTTTCCGATTTTTCTTCACAATCAGTTGTGTTCTCTAAAAACCAGAACGACACTGTAATGGTTGGATTCAAGCCCACCGGAACAGACAGCTTTTCGGTTTTACAGAGGGTACCACCAAGAGTTTTGACTGGTAACCATCCTATTGTGAATCGATTAAGTATTGAAAAATCCGGAAATCAAGCGGTTG
>DITF01000125.1 GCA_002422125.1 bacterium UBP17_UBA6191 | reverse complement strand
TCCCTCTGGATCATCGCAAAGGCTATTATTAGGACTAGGCCGGCAGGATTGTGATTTCAGAGGCCTAATTGCCCCAGATGGCCTACAAATCCTTGGTTCAAGCTCGGATTATATGGTAGCCATTGATCATCAAAACCAATGGAAATCTGGAGATACTATCCGGTTTCAGCCCGACTATCGAGCTTTAATGGGGCTTTTTCGTTCCCCAGAAGTCCAAAAAAACTTTAATTATCCTCAAGAAAGCTAATAGGTATTGGTACGATGGATTTAGCAATTCTGTCTCTGCGCCTTTTCCAGAACTCTGAATCCGGGCCACTTAATACCGCAGGATCAAACTTCTTACGATAAAGCCCCCATAAAACAATCTCACGCATGCGCAACAACAAGGGAATCAACTCAGGCCACTCCGTCTGTGGTTCACAAAAACAACGATACCCTTCCAGAAAATATTGGAAGAATTCCCTACCATAGGCTTCCAAATCACGATTTTCATCCAAGCGGCCTACCGTACCAACAACGGAATATAAAATGACGGCAATGTCATTGGCGTACCAATCTATCTGTGAGTCATCAAAATCAAAGGCAGTGATCCCACGCTCATGTAAAAAGAAATTTCCTTGATGTAAATCGGCGTGTATGAGGCCAATTTCCAAGCCCCATTCGCAATGCAAAAATCTGGACTTTAAATTCTTTAATAGTGGTTCCGCCGCTTCCCGTAACATTCTATCTTCAGAATGGGGCATGTAGCGATTCAAATCCAGATATTCGCTTTCATGCCAAGCCCGCCGTTGATGTTTCGTTCGCGGCATAAGTCGGGAATAATAATGCATTTGCCCAGTTGCATAACCCCATAACCTGTACAGGGTGGGATTGAAATCATTGGGATTAGCCGGATCAGTCAACCGCCCTGTGGCATGCTGAAAACAACAGACAAAAAAACAGGTTGAGTCGGGCAGATTTATGGTTTCAACTAACGAGTAATTTTTTGAAAGAACAGGATTGGCCACATCACAACCGGAGCGGTGTAAATAATCAATAAACTCCATTTCGGCCAGAATTTCATCTTCATTTCTATGCGATGAATGGGTCAGGCGCAGCACCAGTCTTTGCTGATTGGAAACCCCCTGATAGACATAGTTTTCCATATCTCCCATTACTGCAAGAGACCGCACCTCTATGGCAAAAAATGCACAAGCTTGAGACTGAACCTGTGGGCTCATCCACTGACTGACATTACTTTCCATGTTCTCACCAGAGGCTATGACGGATTTCTTTCCAGGTCGGTCGCCTCTGATAACTGAGGCTCCCCAGACGAAAACAACGAACCGCCATAAAAATACTAAACAACATCCCTAATCCCAGACAGAAAAGACTTAAAAGCAAATCCCACATGGCAATACTGCCCAGACAAAACCTTAGAATAATTACCATGGGTGATGTTAGAGGAAACAAACCCAGAATCAGGGCCATGGATCCGTTTAAATCATTGGCAACCATCTGCAAAACATAAAGAGGTAAAAAAGAGCTTATCAGAAAAAAGGAGGACATCTGCTGGGAGTCCTTGTAATTTGCACCTAATGCTCCCACCCCAATCATGATAGCCGCATACATTAAAAAGCCCATGCCCAGTACCACAACTGCCAAAATCCAATGGGACAGGGGCACTTGAAGAAACTGAATGGAGATCCCCATATTTTTTGCCAACGCTGGAACAATCAGTACAAATCCAAGCATCCAGACAAAAACCTGAGTCATGGCAGCCGAGCCTAATCCCAATACCTTACCGGATATAAGTTCTGTGTCCCGCATGGCAGATAAAAGAATTTCCATAGTACGATTTTCTTTTTCCTCGGAAACACTCTGAAGTAAAAATGTAGAAGCCGTGGACAGGCTTAGAATGAATATGATGGTAAATAAAACCGGAACCAAAAGTTTATGGTAGTCGTAAGCAAAAACGCCATGCTCATTTTGAAAATAAAGCACAATAGATGGCGGCTGATTCAACCTCTGCATCTCTTGCGCATTTAAGCGACTAGACAACAATCCTTCCCGAATCAGGGAATCTATGCGTTTTCTCAGGCTTGTAGCCAAACCAAGGGCCTTTTGCTCGGAGGCAATTAAATCTACCTTCCCGGTTTCATTCCAATCGGCCGCAAAACGAATACAGGCCAGAACCTTTTTTGAAATTTCTGGACAGGAGTCTACAACTATAACTTCCGGGGCTGAAGCAATCACAAGCTCTTGGGGTACATTGGATATGTAAATTTTGGAGCCACCTTTAAGAGCCTGATCCAGACTTTTTCCGGCATGAGTCTGTGAGATATAACTGAGCCAGAAAATCAGGGCCACAAACAAAGGCAAACCCAGCGTAATCAATAGAAACTGCCAGCGTTTGGCCGTTTGCATAAACTCAAATCCCGCCACAATCAGAATTTTATTCATCAGAAACCACTTCATCCCCACAAAGCTGCAAGAACACATCGTTAAGCGAAGGTTCTGCAATTTCAAAGCGTTTGATTCTGGCCTGTTGCATTAAATCACGGATCAGTTGCTGGGGATCTGTGTCTTCCTTGTAGCGAATTTCCACTGTGTTCCCATGAACCCTTTTCCATTCTATGCCTGGATGCTCCATAATTTCGCCAGATAACACGGTCAATGATATAAAACGATCGGCATAAGTTCGACGAATATCCTCAACCTTGCCATAAGCCTTGGCCTGACCATCAGCCATTAGAATCACACGATCACAAAACTGTTCCACCTCATGAATCTCATGCGAAGAAAACAGGATCGTATATCCATCCCTTTTTAACTCCTGCATACAATCATAAATCAACTGCCGATTGACAGGATCAAGTCCTCGAAAGGGCTCATCCAAAATCAGAATCTGAGGCTCATGCATCAGAGTGACAATAATCTGAACCTTTTGCTGCATGCCTGATGAAAGCTGCTGTATGCTCTTTTTTTCATGCCCCTCAAGCTTTAGGCGACGCAACCATTTTTGGGATCGACTAAGAGCCTCGGACTTCAAAAGTCCCCTTAGTCTACCCATATACAAAAGCACATCCATTACTGTGGCTCTGGTATATAGTCCTCTCTCTTCAGGCATATAACCAATCTGGTTTCTGAGGCTATCATCAAAGGGATGTCCTTGAATCAGAAGCTCACCCTGATCTGGCTGATAAAGCCCTATCAATGTTCGAAAAGTTGTGGTTTTTCCAGCCCCATTGCGCCCAAGAAAGCCAAAAATTTCGCCTTGATTTACCACAAAATTCAGGTTGTCTACGGCTTTTTGCTTACCAAACGACTTGGAAAAGTCCTTTACCTGAATAACCATATCTATTCAGACCGAAGTTTACGCCACCGTGACTGACGAATCTGCCGACGCTTAGAATATGGAGTTTTTATCAAATCTATCGCCGGATTAACAACCAGTTTGGGATCCTTGGCAATCAGCTCGGCCTCTATCTCAAACTCCACCTCTTTATCAGGGTGCACAGTGTCTTCCCGAAGCTGAGCCAACAACAATTTAAGTTGGTTGAGGGTATCAATTTTTTGTTGCACGGGAGCAATTGCAAAGGTCAGCGGGCAAAGAAACAAGAACAACAAATATCGAATCATAACCGTAGCAAGGTATCATTCAAGCC
>DITF01000367.1 GCA_002422125.1 bacterium UBP17_UBA6191 | reverse complement strand
GGTTTTCATTGTACCTTCTCACCGCCCACATCCTGCCTAGCAACTACACGAGTCTGGCAGGGAAGCTTGTACGAAGCCATGTGCAAAGCTTCCTTTGCCTCCACAGCATCAACACCACCCACTTCAAATATGATGCGGCCAGGTTTGATAACGGCTACCCACGAATCGGGTGCGCCCTTACCTTTACCCATCCTGGTTTCGGCCGGCTTCTTGGTAATCTGCAATTGAGGGAAAATTCTTATCCAGAGCTTTCCTCCTCTTTTCAACTTTCTGTTGATGGTAACCCGGCAGGATTCAATCTGCTGGTTAGTCATCCAGAAGGACTGCAGAGACTGAAGACCGAACTCACCAAAGGCAACATAATTACCTTTCTGGGCCTTGCCGCTGATCTTGCCCTTGTGAGGCTTTCTATATTTGGTTTTTTTGGGGATCAGCATATCTCCTCCAAATGATAACAATTCCCTCTCGATTGAGAGGGAAGACGCGATTATACACAACTAAATAACGGATGTAAAGAAATCAAGCCTGCTTTTTCGCAGCGGGCCTTGGTGCCGGTTTTTTCGCCTGAGCTTTTTCCGGTTCACTTTGTACTGACATCATGTCATATACATCACCCTTATACACCCAAACCTTCACTCCACTAACCCCAAAGGTTGTATATGCTCTGGATTGAGCATACTCAATGTTGGCCCTTAAAGTATGCAGAGGAACCCTTCCTTCCATGTATTGTTCACGGCGAGCCATATCTGCCCCACCCAAACGACCGGATACCAAAATGCGTACGCCCTTGGATCCAATACGGCGGGCTCTAGATATCGCCTGCTTCATACATTTACGGAAGGAAACCCTCTTTTCCAACTGAAAGGCAACATTGTCCGCGATCAGTTGAGCGTTATTAGCAAAATCCTTAACTTCTTTGATGTTAATCAAAACAGCCTGTCTAGCAACGCTTTCGAGTTCGGAACGAAGTTTTTCAATCTCAGAACCACCACGACCGATAATCATCCCTGGCTTGGCTGTGTGGATAGTCACCTTCACAGACTTGTCAGATTTGCGATCTACTTCAACATGAGAAACTCCATTTTTGTGAAACTTCTTTTCGATGAATTTACGCAAACGAATATCGGAATGCAGGTGCTCTTTAAAGGCTTTGCCTTCAGCATACCAGGTTGAAGCCCAAGTCTTGGTGATCCCACCGCGCAGAGCATTAGGATTTACTTTTTGACCCATAATATTCTCCTAAGCCTCGGCCACAACAATAGTTGCATGACTGGAGCGCTTGTTAATACGGTCTGCACGGCCCCTGGCCCTAGGCAAAACCCGCTTCATGGTTACACCTTCATCTACAAATACAGCTTTAATCACAAGCCGTTTGCCATCCATAGAGTGGTTGTTCACTGCATTTGCCTTAGCAGATAAAAGCAGTTTGTGCATCTCTGGCGCTCCCGCTTTACGAGTAAAGCTAAGTTCAGCCAAAGCCAATTCCACGGCTTTTCCCCGCATCAAATCAGCCACCAGGCGCATCTTGCGTGGAGTAATTCCACAGTTTTTTAATTGAGCTCTAGTTTCCATGATTCACCCTACTTCAAGCTGACTTTACGCTCTGTAAAACCCTGATGCCCCTTAAAGGTTCGGGTTGGAGCAAATTCGCCCAGCTTGTGACCCACCATGTTCTCGCTTACAAAAACAGGAACATGTTTACGACCGTTATGCACAGCAAATGTAATTCCCACAAAGGAGGGTGCAATTGTACTGCGCCTAGACCATGTTTTAATAATTGGTTTTTTGTCCACTGCCTGAGCACTGTTGACTTTCTTCATCAGATGCTCATCAATAAATGGACCTTTTTTAATTGACCTTGCCATGAATCAACCCCTTCTACTTGCGGCGGCTAATGATCGAATTTGAACTATACTTTTTTCTATTGCGAGTTTTAAAGCCCTTACAAGGCTTGCCCCACGGAGATACCGGATGGTGACCTGACTTGGAACGACCCTCACCACCACCGTGTGGGTGATCTTTGGGGTTCATCGCCATACCACGAGTTTGAGGCCTGATACCAAGCCAACGACTCTTTCCAGCCTTGCCCACCACAATTGAACCATGATCACTGTTACTCAAAACACCAATCGTTGCGATACAATTTTTGTGAACTTTTCTCATTTCCCCAGAAGGAAGCTTAATTACAGCATGATTGCCGTCTATAGCAACCAACTGAGCCGAAACTCCTGCAGAACGAACCAACTGTCCGCCCTTTCCTGGTTTCAATTCAATATTGTGAACCCAGGAACCGATCGGAACTTCTGCTAAAGGCATTGCATTGCCTGGCCTGACCTCAACATCATGCCCAGAGTTCAATTTATCGCCAACATTGACATCTTTGGGTGCCAAAATATAGCGCTTTTCTCCGTCTGCATACTGTAGAAGAGCGATAAATGCGCTGCGATTCGGATCATATTCAATACTCTGAACAATAGCCGGAACCCCATGCTTGTTTCGCTTAAAATCAATGATGCGGTAACGCCTTTTGTGGCCCCCACCGCGATGTCTTGAAGTGATTGTTCCGGAAAAATTGCGGCCACCAGATTTTTTCAGGGGAGCCAACAAACTTTTTTCAGGAGCAACATTATTCAGCCCATCCTGAGTCCGCACCGTCATGAAACGACGAGCTGGTGTCAACGGACGAAAACTTTTAAGTGCCATGATTCACCTGCCTACGCTTTCTCAAAAAAGTCAAGGGTTTGCCCATCCTGCAGTGTGACAATGGCTTTTTTCCAGTCAGCACCCATAGCATGGTAACGGCCAAATCTCTTCCGCTTACCCTTCATTGTGTGTACATTCACATCAACTACCTTGACGCGAAACAGTTCTTCAACTGCACCTTTGATCTGAATTTTGTTGGCTTTTGTGTGGACTGCAAATCGGTATTTGTTCAAGTTGCTTTCCACATACGCCTTCTCCGACATCAAAGGTCGAAGTAAAATATCTGTATTCTTTAAGTTCACAGCGTTACCTCCTCCAGGCGGGGCAGGGCGCTTTCCAGAATTACAACTTTAGAATAATTCAGAAGGTCGTGCGGATTCAGATTTCTATAAAGCAGGGTCTTAACCCCTCTCAGGTTGCGAGTCGCAAGCTCAAGCTGTGAGCCAGTCTTGGACTTCACGGCTGCGCCTACAAAACCCTGAGCTTCTCTTGAGGACTCTATGAAAAGAACCTTCTCTGCACCCAGATTTTTCACAATATTCAATGCTTCTTTGGTTTTCACATTCGTAAATGCAGGATCTTCCATAACCACAACTCCACCACCGCGCACCTTATCTGTAAGAACAGACCGAAGGGCTGCTCTTCTAGCCTTGCGAGGCATACTCTTTTTGTGATTTTGGGAATCCGGACCATTGGCCACACCACCGCCCACCCAGTGAGGTGCGCGAATAGAGCCGATACGGGCTCGTCCAGTGCCTTTCTGTTTCCATGGCTTTCTACCACCACCAGCTACCTCTGCTCGAGTTTTGGTGTTTGGGTTTGCGCTACGGCGATTTGCCATTTGCATCATCAACAAATCTTTGATGGCAGCATAATTAACTTCTACATCAAAAATCGCGGGATTCAGCTGCACTTTTCCGGAAGCTTTACCTGTTTTGTCTAACTTTACTACTTCAATCATCACGCCACCCCTATGCCTTAACCGCAGCGGTTACAAATACAATGCCATTTTTGTGGCCAGGCACAGCACCTTTTACAAATAAAAGGTTGTTTTCCAGGTCGCGTCGAACAACTTGCAGGCTTTGAACCGTTCTGGTTGTATTCCCCATATGTCCGGGCATTTTCTTTTGTTTCCAAACTTTACCTGGGTATGTTCTGTTTCCAATAGAGCCGGGAATTCTATAACAATGTCCGCCGTGGGTCTTGTCGCCACGGCGCTTATTATAGCGCTTCACCATACCCTGAAAACCTCGTCCTTTAGTTGTGCCTTGAACATCTACCTTTTGAATCCCTTCAAAGAGATCCACGGTAAACACATCTCCGGCCTTCACCGAATCAGCGGGCTTGCTAAATTCCTTCAGTATTCTGAATACCTTTTCCCCTGCCTTGGAACAGTGACCAACTCTAGGCTTTGACGCCCTCTGTGGCTTTTGCTCCTCGAATCCTAGCTGTACACTCTCGTATCCATCATTTTCCGTAGTCTTAATTTGGATTACGGTGCATGGACCAACCTGGACAACTGTTACAGGGATTGCTTCTTTGGTGTTCTCGTCAAAAACGCGAGTCATACCAATTTTTTTTCCAATCA
>DITF01000250.1 GCA_002422125.1 bacterium UBP17_UBA6191 | reverse complement strand
GGCGATTCGACCAGTCTGAGGGTGGGAGAATTTGTGGTAGCGATTGGTTCGCCTTTTTCTTTGGATCGCACCGTGACTTTGGGGATTGTCTCGGCTAAGGGTCGCAGTCTGGATGCGGGCTCTGAAAATGACTATAACAATTTGATTCAGACAGATGCTTCAATTAACCCTGGAAACAGTGGGGGTCCACTTTTAAATATTCATGGTGAGGTGATTGGTATTAACACGGCGATTTCCCGAGCTGGACAGGGCATAGGATTTGCCATCCCTATTAACTTGGCCAAACGAATAGCCTCAGATGTCAGTAAATTTGGTAAGGTTCGCCGCTCCTGGTTAGGAGTGGAAATGTCCAATGTGGATCAGGAGTCCTACCGCTACCTTGGCCTTCCTTATCCTAGAGGGGTTGTTTTAAGAAGAGTACTTCCAGATACCCCGGCCAGTAGAGCAGGATTGCAGGTCGGTGATGTCATTTTGAAAATGAATGGAACCTTGATTGAAAACGCCTCCATTCTAGTAGAAAAAATTCAGGAAGTTCCTGTTGGTGAAGAAGCATTGATGGAAGTGGTTCGCAAGGGCAAAAGTTTGAATGTCTCTGTCAGGCTGGATGAACGAGGTGCTCAGACAATTGCTAAGGCACAGGAGCAGTCTACACTAAATCTTAGAGAGCTGACGGATAACGATAGAAAGAGACTTTCCTTGCAATCTTTTACAGAGGGTGTTTTGGTGGCTTCACTGGATAAAGATTCACATATCTATCGTAGTGGCCTGAGGGTGGATGATGTAATTGTTCAGATTAATCAGATATCGATCAGAGATACGGAAACGGCTTTAAGGCTTCTATCTCAGAATCAGGGAAAATTTGGGACCCTGCTTGTCTTGATTAGGGAGGGGTTTTTGACTTATCTTGAAATGTAAGTGGCAACAATTCTTGTAATTGATGATAACTATGAACTGTGTAGGATGCTTGAATGTGCCCTGCACAGTTCTGGTTATGATGTGATTCTGGCAGAAAATGGATTATTTGCCTTAAGAGTTTTGGAACATAACCCCGTAGATTTGGTGCTCACTGATGTTTTAATGCCTGATATGGATGGCATTGAGGTCGTGTCAGCACTTAGAAGGGTGTTCCCAAATCTACCCGTAATTGCCATGTCAGGTGGTGGGCAATGGATGAGCGTAGCTGATTTTCAGTTGGTACTTCAAAGGCTTGGGGTAGCGGCAGTGTTTCATAAGCCAATTTCATTAGGCCCACTTCTTTCTTTGATCCATCAAATTTTGCAGGTCAAATAACGCACACGATACATCAGGGCTAACAGCCCAAGATACATACTGATAATGGCAAGTAGTGGGGATTTAGCCCTTCTAATGGAAGAATAGAAACTGACAGGGATTAGCCTAATCTGGTTTTTTAGAAGAATTGTTGTGTTTTGTCTGTTGAGGCGATAGGCCAGACTTTGGTAGCGGNNGTCTGTCATGAAAGACCGCTAATTGTGGCTCATAATAAATGTCTTGTTTTGTGGCTATGGCTCTTAAGGCAAAATCCACATCTTCCCCGTGATTTCTAAAAGTTTGGTTAAATCCAATGTTTTGAATCAGGGCTTTATCACCTCCAAAACATAAACCACACAAAGATGGTGCTTTGGCAAGGGGTTGTAACCCCATAGTTTGCCTAAAAAATCTCAGCCTCCATTTTTGCCAGAGGTTATTGGTATGACCCCGACTTTCCTGCCCTGCAAAAAGTGACTTGTCTTTAAGTTTGTCCAAGGCCACAAAAAATCCGGGTTCAGGCAATGTGTCAGCGTCCAGAAACAACACCCGTTCACAATTAGCCTGCGCGATCAGAAAATTGCGCGCATAAACCAGTCCTTGATTGATTTCACCATGGTGAATGAATAGGTTTTTGTGCTCTGGCAGCGATTCAGGAGCTGGGCTTCCATCAAAATAGACATGAATTTCACCTATGAGACTGGTTTTGCATGTAAGTAAGGCATGTAACAACCTTATAAGGCTTTTATCCATTTTATAGGCAGGAATTAATACGGAATATTTCATATCGCTGATCCAAACACATTTCCTTTCTAAAAAATTAGACACATTTCTCCGAAGTTGCCTGTAATGATGTCTGATTTAAGGTTTTTTGTCAGGTTTTTACCGTGGCTAATGATGCTTTTGATCCTTTTACCCTCCACTGAGGCATATCTCATGAAGGGAAAAATAGAGGTAGTCAAGGGCATGGTCTATGTCTATCGGCAAGGTCGAACTCTTCAAGCTGTTGATGATATGAACCTGTACACCGGTGATTTGATCGAGACTGCCCAAGGTGGGGCTGTCATGCTTCAACTCATGGATCTGGGCCTTTTGAAACTAAAACCATCCACTCAAATCATATTTCCCCCAGAAGACAAGGAGCAGATTCAGGCATCCAGAGTCCAAATTCCCTTTGGGGAAGCCTGGTTTAAAGTGCGTAGCCTAAACTCCGGTGAAAAGTTTTATGTTCATACTCCTCACTCCGCCACTCAGTTAAATGGCAGTATTGCGACGGTCTCCCATGATGTTCGTAGAAAAAAGAGCTCCATTTCCTTGATTGAAGGCACAGCCGAGGTATTTAAGGAACAGAATCACTATTTTTTAGAAACAGGGGAACGCCTGGTATTGGATGTCAGGCCCAATTCTCGTGAGAGACGAACCAGATTGGATATCTTTTCTTTGAATCAGGAATGGAAAGAAGTGATTACCATCCGTGAGAAGGTTGAAAGACGACTGAAACAAGAAGAAATGGGAGTAGTGGGCGAGGATTTGGAATCACCCATTGTGCATATTGTGCAGCCACGAGCCGGAATTCCCATGAAAAAATCGCGGGTTGAGTTTAAGGCCACCATTCATGAGCCAAATCTTGATCGCATTATTCTGACTCACAATGGCAAAACCATCAAAGATGTTCAGACTAGTTTAAAGCAGTTTCAATCGGATCTTGTTTTAGTTCCTGGCCAAAATCTTCTTGAAATTAAGGCTATTGACCGTTTTGGCAATGTAGGAGTTGCCAGAGAAAATATCAAACTGTCAGAACTACCTCCATCCATATCCGTATTTTTTCCTATGGATAATGCTGAGTTAAGCAGCCGCTTTGTCGATTTGCAGGGAGTTGTGGATGATCCTGATGTTCGTGAAGTAGTGGTGTATCTAAACGATAGACGGATTGCCAGAGAAAGAGCCACACCCACCTTTTTGGTTCCCTTGATTCTTGACATAGGCCATAACCGCTTGCGGGTTGAGGCCAAAAATCAGGTCGGTTTGTCGGGCAGCACTGAGATTGAAGTTTACACCGATACTACAGCTAATTTGATCATCAACTTTGACCAGATATTAAATCAATGAGTACAAACAGATTCAGACATACATTGTTACTTCTGGCCCTTAGCGGGGCAATTTTTGCCATTGGCAATGACAGAAGGCCAATGGGACTGGATCGTGAGACTTTGGCTATGATTGAAAAAGGCGACCAATTCACGGATGCGGAAAGGCTATTGGCCCGCCAGATTCTGGAGCAGTCCGGGGATGATGAATCGGTTCTGGATGCAATTGTTAGCTCTCCCTTGGTCACAGAAAGAGACAAAGAATTAGCTCGAATGATCATGGAGAGAAGTGGTCGAGTTCCTGCCAAAGTAGTCTATACCCCACGACCAGACGAACTTCCCTTTGAGTTAGTCAGCAAGCCACTGCGGTTTCATGGGGATTTGTCGTATAAGGCCCGTGATGTCAGAACCAGAAACGATGTAGCCAATTTTTTTGCTACCAATAATTCCAAGGTGAATCATGGGTTTGCCAATCTTTTGGAAGGCAGAATTTCTTATGCTCCAGAGGAAGGCAAACGCGATGTCTACGGGTTTTTGGACATTGATTTACAAACCAGAGATCCTGAAACCGAAGTGTTAAATGCCTATATGTACAACCGCAATAATTGGGTTGCAGTGGGAACCTGGTTGGAACCAGATTTCACCGAATTTGGTCTGAGAAACACCGAAATTTCCGGAACTATGGGCCATTTTGAAAATGGTAAATGGATGGTGGATGTAGCCTTGGGTGAAACTGTGGAAGATTTTGTGCCCGGGCTTGATGGTCTGACCACCACAGGGCTTTATCTGAGGCGAAATATTGGTCATGGTGGCATGGATCAGAGTGGATTATCCTATTATTATGCCAACGAAGTGAATTATTTGGGTTTTACCCAAAGGCTTCAGTTGCACAGGGATTTTGTGCTTCGTGGTGAGTTTATGCGCCGAGAATCCACGGTATCCAGCCAAAATCAGGGCAATGCCTGGGAACTGGAAATGGATTATGAAAATAAGAAAGTCTTGTTTCAGAATGAACTTCAGTTTATAGGCTCGCGATTTAGTTCCACCTTAAATCCCCAATACACATATTTCACAGGTCAGGCATCGAACAAACAAAACATCGAAAACGCCTTTACCTATCGTTTTGACCCCTATGTTGCCAGTTCCGTGACTTTAAGACGCAATACAGTGGAGCCCTTAGTCAACCGACCAGATCAAAAATACACCGATGTAACCTGGACTCTCTCGACCCAGAAGCCAGACCGTCCCAAATATATGTTTGTGATCAAAGGTTCCGAGAAGGATGATTCCGGTTTTTCTGTAAATGAAGATGTCTTTTTAGCAATGGCCCGAACCACATTTAAGGCTCGAGACATTTTGACGAATGTCGAAGTAATGCGTACTCAGCATGACGATGGGATTCAGCCTCGATTTTCCTACCGACAGAATAGCTTAGGTTTCTCAGTGGCCCGTCCCTTTCAGCAAAAACTCAGGCTTGTACATCGCCTCAATCTGATCGATCAGGAATTCACCGATCCAGTATTGTCCAATGAAGCCATGTCCAATGTTTTAGAAGGTCGTTACAGGCTGGATTCCAGAACCAGTATTATGGCGGCTCATCGTTACAGACGAGTGGCCAATAAAGGATTTGCCAACAAGTATAAAACCCAGTACCAGTTTGAAGCCAGAAGGCGAATTGATCAGAATGCCAGCTACAATCTGAGGCTTGAATCGTTTAATTACAATGAATTTGCAAAAGGCTATGACGCTCGTTTGGTGCAGGCTGGAGTGGATTTTAGTTTTTAACGAATAAAGAGGGCTCCCCCGACGGGATCCCAAAGCACACAAAAGAACATCCTACCGTTGCTTCCATCACAGACCTGGCGGGGTTCGGGGCCTTTTATTGCCTCGGGGCATCTGGATCAACACCCTCAAAATTGATC
>DITF01000382.1 GCA_002422125.1 bacterium UBP17_UBA6191 | reverse complement strand
CCTGACTTGTTTCTCGTCTTTTGACTGTGTCCAGAAATTCAACTTCCCCCACAGCTTCAGTCCAGACCGGAGCTGTCGGGTAGGAGGTATAACGGGGACCGGGACGATTAAAGGTTTTGATTTGATCTGAGCTGATATTAGGCGACTTGTGCATGGGTGGATTGTATCTCATTTTTTAAGATGATGCTATAATCGCGCCATGAAGAGGATAGTGGCATTTCTTATCCTGGTTGGACGAAGATTTTTGGCAGATGGATGTCCAAGAATTGCGGCTGGACTCAGTTACACCACAATTCTGTCTTTAGCTCCCCTCTTAGTGATTGCCTTTGCCATGATTGGAGCATTCCCAGCCTTTGCTGGTATGGAATCCCAGCTCAAAGCTTTGATTTTTGAAGTGTTTGTTCCCACTGCTGGAACCGCAATTGATGAATATTTTAGTGGTTTTGCCAAAAACGCCGGTCGACTTACCAGCATCGGTATCGTGACACTTAGTATCACCACACTTTTGCTTCTATGGACCATTCAGGAGGCCTTTAACGAGATTTTTAAATCCCAGCAAAAAAACAGTCTAGTGTTTAATCTTTTGAAATTCTGGGCTTTTGTGACCCTAGGACCCTTATTGGTTGGGGCCTCATTATCCTTGTCTTCCTTAGTGATTGCTACAGCTCACCAACTCGAGATTCCCGGATCATTTTGGGTGGAAACCCTCTACAAGTTTGGGCTGAGCACACTTTTAGAGCTGATTGCCTTTTTTTTGCTTTTTGCCTTTTTGCCCAATACCATAGTCCGCTTGCATCATGCCCTGCTTGGCGCAATTGTGACTACAGCAATCTTTCGTTTCTTAAAATGGGCCTTTGTCTGGTACATAACCCAGTTCCCCACTTACCAAGCCATTTATGGAGCACTAGCCAGCGTCCCCATTTTTCTGTTCTGGGTCTATCTTTCCTGGCTAGCCGCCCTGTTTGGAGCAGTTTTAACCGCCACACTTCCAGAATGGGGCAGAATCAGGAAGGGTGAAAAAATGTTTGCCTTCATGGATGCCAGCTTAAACCCTGCTGAAAAGCTAGCCTACTCCATCAAAATTTTAACCCTGATTCATGACTCTGGACGGGAGGGTAAACTGCTTGATTCCGCTAGGCTTCGTGCCAATATTCCAGTAGCCACTGCCCAGTTCTCGGAGTTAATTACTGCTCTCAAGGCCAAGGGTTATCTGGTCCTGATTCCTGGGGGAAAAATCAATCTACTTTTAGATCTGGAGGAAAAAACCCTTGAGGATTTGGCCAGAGATTTGGACCTTATCCTGGACTGGAACGAATTTAGCTCCATTTTAGATCAAAAACTCGAGTCAGATGAGTCCAATTCGAGAAGTGTCCGCTCTCTAATTTGCATTTCAAATACTCCATTTAGTAACATGGGGGCAATTAAAGGAGACGAAGCCTATGCGTGCAAGTGACATCATGTCCAGAAATGTTCTGACCATCAATGAGAATAAGCCGTTACAAGAAGCCAGACAGATTATGGTTGAGGAAGATATTACGGCTCTACCGGTGACTAGTAACGATGGAGATCTAGTAGGAATTATTACCCAAACAGACTTTTTTCAGCTTGACGGACTGTTAGCCAGTAAAATTATTCGTGAGCACTGGATGGTGGACGACTTGAAGGTTCGCGATTTAATGGTGAAAAATACAGTTACTCTCCCTGAAACAGCCAATCTCTCTGAGCTATCCAAAATCATGGTGGATAACCACATCCATAGAGTTGTGATTGTGAAGGATTCTCAAATTGTTGGCCTGATTACAGCCATGGATGTATTAAAGGCCGTTGTTCTTTCGGTGAGCTGATATGCACTACCACAGCCTTGGCAACCTACCAAAAAAACGCCATGTAACATTTCTGAAACAGGATGGGACATTGCATCGGGAACACCTGTTTGGCCTTGAAGGTTTTAGCGGGATTCAAAGTCTGGCCTACAAGCTGGATTTGCCTTCTGCCACCTTAGCCATTCATCCTCTGCCAGGCTCAGAACCTGTAGTCACAAAGTTATCGGATTCTCTGACCTATCGGCACTTAAAGACGGGACAGTTGCCACAAACAGAGAACTGGCTTGAATCCAGAACCCCGCTTATGTTTAACCAGCAGGTGGAAATATCAGTGGGATTTGGTGTGCCCGAGGTTCTATTTAGAAATGCTTCGCATCATGAGCTGTGGTTTCTGGAAACTGGCCAGGGCTGGCTTCGTTCTGAATTTGGTAATGTACAAATCTGTGGTGGGGACTATGTAGTTATACCCAAAGGACTAACCTACCAGTTCCAATATTCCCAAGGAGACCGGTTTTTATTGACCCAGTCCTTACAGCCCATTCGGTTCCCCAAACGCTATCTGAATCATCAGGGACAGTTTTTAGAGCATAGTCCGATTTGCGAACGAGATCTGAAACTACCTACGGTGCTTGAAACTATTGATACCTGTGAAGAAACCACAATTATCATTCGTCGTGGGGGGCGTTATTTTGAACAAGTCATGAATCACCATCCCTTTGACACAGTGGGATGGGATGGGTGTTATTACCCATTTGCCATTAGTATTCATGATTTTGAACCGATTGTGGGCCGCCTGCACTTGCCCCCCCCGATTCATCAGATATTTGAGTCGAAACATTTTGTAGTCTGTAATTTTGTACCTAGACTTTTTGATTTCCACCCTGAGGCCATACCCGCCCCCTATTATCATTCCAATATTGACAGTGACGAGGTAATTTTTTATATAGAGGGTAATTTTATGAGTCGGTCAGGCATTGAGCCTGGAAGTATCAGCCTGCATCCGGCGGGTATCCCTCATGGGCCCCAACCCGGAAAAACCGAAGCTAGCGTCGGTCAGCATAGTACAGAAGAACTTGCTGTCATGATCGACACTTTTGAACCGCTTTTGTTATCCAGTCGGGCTCTGGAAATTGAAGAAATCACTTATGAGCGATCCTGGATCGCTAAAAAGTAGAGAGGATTATTGATGGCTAACAGCATGGGAATTCGTGGATATCATTTTGTAGAGTTTTATGTAGGATCGGCCAAAATGACGGCCTACTGGTTTGCCAAGGCTTTAGGCCTTGAATGCACAGCTTATTCTGGGCCAGAAACAGGAATCCGTGACAGGATTTCTTTTCTTTTGGAAAAAAACAATCTCAGAATGCTGGTCACTGGGCCACTTCAGCCCTCCTCCAGTGAAATTCAGATGTTTTTGAACCTGCATGGGGACGGTGTAAAACGCTGGGCTGTGGAAGTGGACTCGGTAGAAATGGCCTTTTCCAAAGCCGTGAAACAGTCAGCTATTCCCATTCAGACTCCCAAAAAGCACGAAGACTCAAACGGGTTTGTAGAAGATGCATCCATTCGCCTCTATGATGACAGTGAAATAGTATTTTTTAACCGCGATAGTTACCGTGGCCAGTTTCGCCCAGGCTTTGGCAAACCCAATCAAAAACTGGTAATTACCCGTGAAGACACAGGACTCATTGCCATTGATCATATTGTTGGTAATGTGCGCGAAAATGAAATGAATCGCTGGGCAGAGTACTTCAACCAGACCATGGACTTTGAAACTTTTATTGATTTTGGTCCTGGAGATATTTCAACCCAATTTTCAGCTCTCTTATCCAAAGTAGTTAGAACCAAAGACGAGGTCATCAAAAACCCCATCAACGAACCCTATGAAGGGCTTAAAAAGTCTCAAATCGAAGAATACCTCGAGCATTATCACGGATCAGGCATTCAACATATTGCCATTGAAACCAAAGATATTGTTGCTTCCATCAAGGCTCTACGAAAAAATGGAGTGGAGTTTTTAAGCGTACCCAAGACCTACTATGAGGATCTACGCAAAAAAAATTACCCAATCCGCGAAGATATCAATCAACTGGAAGAACACGGAATTTTATGTGACACTGAGGGCAAGGGCTACCTTTTGCAATTGTTCACCAAACCCATCGGGGATCGACCCACCTTCTTCTTTGAAATCATTCAAAGATGTGATGGAGCTGAAGGTTTTGGACAAGGAAACTTTCAAGCCCTGTTTGAATCCATTGAACGGGATCAGGAGTTAAGAGGTAATCTGACGGCTAGAAAATAAGTTGAAATACAAATACATTCCCAACCTGAGGCTTCTTACGGGACTTTTTTAGGAATACCAAGTTCATCTAATAATCCTCTCTGTTCCAACCAGTCTTTAGCAAATGCCTGGAAGTGTTCGTAATCCTTGTTTTTCAAGGAAATAGAGTGTTTTTTGTTTTCCATATCTGGATTCTTTTCGCGGTGAAACCCTTAGACTTCGATAAAATATTCTTCAATGGCTTTGTCACCAGGAGAACCCGTGTCCCATGACAAAACTTCTGGTCAGCACCGACTGGAACCATAAAATTTAGTCTTCAGAACAAGGATACCCGAGCTTGTGACAAACATCGTCTTCTATGGTTCTATGGTTACCTAAACCGTGCGCGCCAATAGGCTCAATGGGGTTTTTAATCTCATTGTCAAATTCATCGTAATAGAGACCTGGCCTTACAAAACTGGCAAAGTGATGCTGCGAAAATTTGTACTCGGGATGAATTTCCAGATCCAGACGAGCAACGGTTTCAAAAAAACCTCTGGACCAGCCTAAGGCATTTATTGCTTGAGGAGGGATTAGCAGCTTCTTTGTTGCAAATTTAGGATAGTCATCTTTCTTGTTCCCGAGATGGTCATAGATGTAAACCATAGTTACATTCTCAAAACTTACAATCTTCATAGTCGTAGAAACGACCATTCCAAAACGGAATTTTTCCGGCTCAATAATGAGCTGAAAAACAAATCCATCTCCTACCTCAGGCCTCTTACGGGATTTTTTTAGGGATACCAAATTCATCTAATAACCCTCTCTGTTCCAGCCAGTCTTTGGCAAATTTCTGGAAGTGTTCGTAATCTTTATTTTTTAAGGTAATGGAGTGATTGTTGTTCGACTTTCCTGACACATGGAGACCGATTGACTTAGTCTTTCGCAAGTGGATACCCCAGCTTGCGGCACACTGCATCCTCGATTACTTTATAATTACTTAATCCACGATCCCCAATAGGTTCAATGGGATTTGCAATTTCGTTGTTAAATTCATCATAATAAACACTCCGCCTTGCAACTCCTCGAAAGTGATGCTGCGGGAATTTGTATTCAGAGTGTTTATCTAGATCCAGATGCATAACGGTTTCAAAAAAGCCTCGAGACCAACCAAGTGCGTTGATTCCCCCGGGAGGGATCAGAAGATTCTTGGATTCAAAGTCAGGAAAATCTGTTTTGCTACTCCCCAAATGATCGTAGATGTAAACCAGAATCACATTGGTAAATGAACTGAAAATGGCGGTTGTAGATACCACCATTCCAAACCGGTATTGTTCCGGTTCAAATATGAGCTGAAATACAAATACATCCCCAACCGTAGGCTTTTTACGGGATTTTTTTAGGAATACCAAGTTCATGAGTGCACTCCGTCAAATGTGATTTTATAAACTCCTCGTTCAATATCTTTAAGATTCATGTAAGCATCTCCAGAGATATGGGGAGATTTAAGTTTTTCCAGCGACTGAAACTCAGCTATAGCAGTTGTTGGGTCTGAAAGGTAAAGAAATGTTGCCGCACATAACCGTACAATAGGTTGTTCATGTTTTATTAGTTCTGAAAAAAAAGCAAAACCCTTATCTTCAGATTCACATATTGTTCTGCAGATTCTATGAATTTTTTTATGAGCTGCATGAGATTTAGAGAGTGATCCCATTTTGATTCCCTCCAAATATTTCATAGATAATTGTATTAGTTCTTCTTTGGGGTTTTTTCTCATGATTGTTTCTTTTTACTTATTGCTAGATAACTCATTCAAAATTTCTTCCATTTTTTGTTTGCCATATTTATATTGCTCCTCGAAAGACAGGTCTCCAACCCAGTCCCGATTTCTTCGATTTGTCCCTAGTCGCAGTCTTCCATAATGCTTGTTAATTTCTGTATGCACCGCCTTCGGAATAGCTACGAGGTTCTTAGTATTATGGATAGCTTCAGGGCCAAATTTAGCTACTATTTCTTTTCTCTGGGATACAATATGGTGCCATTCCTTGTCAACACCAGCCGAGCCATGAGCTTTTTTAAAGCCTGGAAAGAAGTGTAGCTTGAACCTTACAGCGTTTCCCAATTCAAATGACCTGAATCTGTCACGGTGTTTGCTCATCACATAAATACCCATCTGTCACGACCAGTTTTTTCAAAAATTACTTGACAGGTTTTTGGACCTCATTTTTAGTTCAGTCGTGATGGGCGGAAAAATCCCCCGTTAAATACTCCAATTATGGCTTTAACTGCCAAATATCTATAATCTTGACAAAAAATGATCCAGTTGTCGAGTTTCGCAGTTTGTAGTGCCTCTGACGAAGCCAAAAAACCCCGTGATAAAATTAATCC
>DITF01000060.1:19089-20521 GCA_002422125.1 bacterium UBP17_UBA6191 | reverse complement strand
TCGAGCAATCCCGATTCTTTGTCTCTGTCCACCTGAAAACTCATGGGGGTAGCGATTCAGGTAGGAGGATGCCAATCCGACTTTATTTAAGAGTTCACGAACTCGATGATTTTTATCGTCCTCATTAGAAACAATGCCATGCACAAGCAAGGCCTCGCCAATCAAATCGGATACAGTTTTTCGTGGATTCAGGGAAGAATACGGATCCTGAAAAATAATTTGCATGCCACGGCGAACCTGACGCATTTCCTCAGAAGAGAGTTTTATAATATCCCGACCTTCAAAAAATACCTCGCCGGAAGTGGGTTCAATCAGACGCAACAGGCAGCGGCCTNNTCGGCTCCTGGAAAATCATCGAGATCTGGTTGCCGCGCACCTCGCGCATTTGCTTTTCGGTAATTTTGACCAGATCCTGGCCCTTGAACAGGATCTCGCCCGAGACAATGCGCCCCGGGGGGATCGGGATCAGCCGCATGATCGACAGCGAGGTGATCGACTTGCCGCACCCCGACTCCCCCACCAGACCCATGGTTTCACCCTCATTGAGAACAAAGGAAACATTATCTACAGCTTTAACATCCGCGACATGTTTGGAAAATAGTCCTTTGTAGATGGGGAAAAACTTTTTGAGATTTTTAACCTCAAGAATAGGCTTGGGCTGTACTTTCACAGGCTTTGTTTGGTCTTGCATGGATATTCCTTCAGATTCTTAAAAGGTCATCAAGCTTTTCGTTACCGGTTGCAGGATCTTCCACATGATGACAGGCTACTTTGTGACCAGTTACAATCTCCCGAAGTTCCGGCTCTTCTACCGTGCAGCGATTGTCAGCCCTAGGGCAACGATTGTGAAACTTGCAGCCACTTGGAAAATACAGGGGATTAGGCACAAATCCAGGTATTGGTGTGAGTCTGGGCTTATCATCATCCACTCGGGGAATGGATTCAAACAATCCAATCGTGTAAGGATGCAGGGGCTTTTCAAACAGATCAAGCACAGTCGCAGTCTCCACGATTCTTGAGCCGTACATGACCACAACCCGATCACATACCTCAGCCACAACGGACAAATCATGGGTAATCAGAAGAATCGACATATCACTTTGTTTCTGTAAATCCTGCATCAATTCCAGAATCTGGGCTTGAATGGTTACATCCAAAGCCGTTGTCGGTTCGTCAGCAATCAGAAGGGAGGGATTACAGGACAAAGCCATAGCAATCATGACCCTTTGTTTCATACCCCCAGACAACTGATGGGGATATTCATCCACCCTAACCTCAGGGGATGGGATCCCAACCTTTCTAAGCATTTCAATGGCCAAGACTTTGGCTTCTTCCCAGGATTTACTGGTATGCTGCAAAATGGCTTCCATGATTTGATCACCGACGGTATACACAGGATTCAAAGAAGTCATGGGTTCCTGAAAAATCATGG
>DITF01000060.1:0-19059 GCA_002422125.1 bacterium UBP17_UBA6191 | reverse complement strand
CCGGTGGTCGACTTGCCGCAGCCGGACTCCCCCACCAACCCCAGAGTTTCCCCAGGATAAATTTCATAACTGACCTTATTGACTGAGGGGACAACACCCTTATCGGTGTGAAAGTGCACACTTAACTGATCAATCTGAATCAGGGGATCTTTACGGGATGGTTTCACTTGCTTTGACATGCTACTCCATTAAATCAACGACGAAGTTTTGGGTCCATGGCATCCTGTAAGCCCTCACCTACAAGATTAAACACAGACACCAGAAAAAAGATTGCCATACCAGGAGCCAGAATTAGCCACAACTTAAATTCCTGCCTGCCCTGAGACAAAATTTCCCCCCAGGAAGGCGCGGACAAATCACCAAGGCCCAAAAAGGACAGGGATGATTCAATCAGAATCGAAGAGGCTATTCCAAAAATTGCCGTTACAATAACCGGCCCCAATGCGTTTGGTAGTACATGATAAAAAATTACCCTGCCCTTACTAAAGCCTAAGGCAATGGCCGCCTGCACATAATCCATATTTTTTAATTTCAGAAACTCTGCCCTTACCAGACGGGCAACCTCTGGCCAACGGGTAAACCCAATAATGAGCATGACATGGAAGATGGATTTGTTCTCAATCAGAGCTGAGAGGGTAAGAATTAGAAAAAAGGTCGGAAAACATAGCATAATCTCAATGGCTCTGGAGATTACTAAATCCCAAGCCCCGCCAAAAAATCCAGCCAGAGCACCCAGTACAATCCCGATAAAAATATAAATAGATACGGCGATGATACCAATGGTTAGAGAAATTCTGGTCCCGTACACCATACGCGCAAAAATATCTCTTCCTTCTTTATCGGTACCAAGCATATGCCTTTGTCCCGGTGCCTGGGGATGCCCGCCTTCCAGATTAGTATCACGATAGGAAAGATCCCTAAGCGGCCAATAGCTCTCCACAAACTCCCCTTGCTTTCTGGCCTCTACAACCGTACTGACCCAGTCTTTGTAGGTTTCCTGATGGGGAGAAAATTGATGATAGAAAAAAAAGCCTACCGAAACTATGCCGTAGGCCAGCATAAGTCGGCCCCCAAATTCAAAAAAATCATGACCAAATATCAGCACCCGGCCAAAGATCATCAAAAGTAATATTGGGAACAAAAACATCTGTAGATTAAAAAATAAATCCACTCCGTTTTCGTACAAATTGCGATCAAACAGGCTGGAAAAAAACGGATAGTGAACCTGGGCTCCTATCCTGACATAAAATGGCTTGCTGGAGGCTAGAACAGGCGCGTAAATGGCGATGGCCAGCAATACAAGAATACACCAGAGACCAAAGATTGCCAGTTTGTTTTTACTGAACTGCTGCCAGACCAAAGTCCAGTAGCTAATCTTCTGCTCATCTTCCACTCCAGTGGATTGTGGGGTAACAATATCACTCATAAGAAATCCTTGGATCCACAATGCAATAGAGAATGTCGGAAATCAAAAGTCCAATCAGGGTTAAGACGGCTGAAATCAATTGAATGGCCATTACCATATTGTAGTCGCGTAATTTCACCGCATTGTAGGATTCCAGTCCAATGCCGGGAATATTAAAAATCACCTCAATAATCACAGACCCACTCACAACTGTGGGTAAAATTGTCCCAAGCAGGGTCAGAATTGGAATTAGACCATTGCGTACAGCATGTTTAAAAATCACCACAAATTCATGCAAACCCTTAGCTCGGGCTGTTTTTACATAATCGGCATGAATTACATCCATCAGCCCTGCCCTAGCATAGCGGGAAATGGAAGCCAATGACACATAAGTCAGACAAATAAGCGGTAAGACCAGGTGCCATGTGATGTCTCCCAGCCTTTGGATTGTGGTCAGATTATAGGCCGTAATGGACTGATACCCACCGGTTGGAAACCATTTAAAATATTCCCCGCCCTCAGAAAAATAGAACAGTAGCAGTGTACCCACAAAAAATGTCGGCAGGGAGTAAAGCATAAACAGGGTAACGGTCAATCCCTGATCTAAAAGACTCTTGGGCCTGACGGCTGAATAGATGCCAATGGGAATGGCTATCAGGTAAGCCAGAAAAATAGACAGGGTGGACAACACCACGGAATAACCCAATCTATCCATAATTTTAGGTAAAACTGGCCGCTTATCGACATGCGAAATTCCAAAATCCAGAGTGATCAGATTTTTCATGTAATAAGCAAAGCGGGTTTCAAACAAAACCTTACGCATTTGATTCAAAAAGCTGTAGTCCCATCGTTCAGAAACAGAGTGATAATAGGCCAAAACCTTATCTCTTAGGGCTTGAACCTCCTGATCTGACATACTACTTTGATAAACCAATGAGGCAATTCTGCGATTCTCGGCCTCGATTTCCCGGTTCTCCAACCTTTGATCCTCAGTCAATTGCTGCCCATATATATGGATCAGGGGGAGTCTGGCATTTCTGGCAAAAATCGAGAGAGCTTCCCGTACAGTTTTAGGATCGTCTGAATACTGAATCAGCCGCGCTAACTGAGGGACAATCGAATTGCCATAGTCTTCCAAAGCCTCAATGGCCCAGACCATTTCTTTGGTAGGATGTTTTCTTTCCGCATTGATAGCCTTATCCAAAAGCTCTTCCACATCATGAGGAGATATTCCAATTTTATATCCCGTAAAGGGAACTGAGATAGAATTCTCCACAAAAAAACGAAAGTTCAGAATCACTGGTTTATCCAGATGAAACTGCTGCTTAAAAATCATAAAGCCGGCCTGCTGTGTCTGATTGGCTGATTCAGAATCCACAACAGCCGGACCTCCAGGTTTACCTGGGGCTAGCTGCAAGATCACAAAAACTACTAAAGTAATCAGAAACAGGGTCGGGATCATCACCAGAACCCGCTTGAAAATGTATTGCTTCATGGCTGTATATACCAGTTCAGGGTTTTCACATGAGGGCGGAAAGGCTGAAAATTGACATTTTTAAGCCTTGGCTGATTCACATAAACCGACTTTTCCGAATACATAAACAGATATGGCTGTTCCTCATGCAAAATACGGTGAAATCTGTGTTGCAGACGAATTCTCTCATCGGGATCAAAGGTCTCTCTCAAAGTCTCAATGATGTGATCGGCCTCTTTGTTACGAAATCCGATGCGATTGGAACTTTTAGGCAAATCTGCCTGTGAAGAGTGCCAGATTTGATAAGGATCCCCATCAAAATCCAAGCCCCAGCCACCGGTGAAGGAAACAAATTCCCTTTCCTCCATTTTCTTAAGCATCACAGACCACTCCGTAGCCTGCAAATTACAAACCACACCTATTTTGTAAAGGTCTTCCTTAAAAATAGTAGCCCAGGAACGAATTTCCGGCCTGTGACCATAAACAAGCATGGGAAATTCAAAGCGCTTTAGCTCTCCATTGATCATTTTATCCCTGACTCCATCCCCATCGGTATCCTTCCACCCAGCCTCATCCAATAGTCGTGCGGCCTTGGCTAGGTCATAGTCATGGGCAGGAATCGATGTGTCATAAGCTGGAGAAAAGCGGAAGAAATTTCCAGTGGTCAAAGTGGCCAAGTCATGCAAAACATTTTTGATGATCTGTTTTCTGTTCATGGCATGGGTCATGGCTGTACGAACTCTTTTATCCTCAAAGAGGTAGTGATCCATATTCCAGCCAATATAACGATACACCATTTCATTGACAGAATTGACTTGATAATCCCCATTACGATAGGGGCTGGATTCAGGGGAATCAAGAATTTTTTCCCTGTACTGGGACACGGGTAATTCATGAATATCCAAAACCCCGCTTTGAAATCTTAAAAGCTGCTGATTCTTATCCTGAATCAAATGATAAGTAATATTTTTGATAGGTGGCAATTCTCCAACCCACTCATCAAATCTCTGTAAGACAATGGCCACCCCAGGTTCCCAGCGCACAAAGGAATAAGGTCCACAGCCAATGGCTCGATTGTTATACCAGTGCTCATTAAATTTTAAGCCCGCAGTTTCCTTGGGATAGGGTCTGCCATCTTCATCATTGGCATAAAGCCACCTAGGAGTTGGCCAAAGCCCAATGGTAAAGTTCACCGATTGATAAGTCTTTTTCTTCCATCGAATGATCAGGACTCGATCACTCACAACTTTCACATATTCAATATCCTGATAATAATTAGCCAAATGTGATGCCTGAACCATCGGATCCATGATCAAATCAATCGTATATTTAAAATCATCTGCTGTTACATACTGGTCTTTTTTGAGCCAGTCATAGCGAGGATTACTGTAATCTACCACTGGTTTATGCCACTTAAGGCCATCCTTGAGATAGATGGTGTATTCACGAAAATCATCCGTAATCTCAATCCGATCAGCTAATACTCCATAAAATCGAGCTGGATCCCGAGGGGAACGAAGCCCTAAAGCTGGGTTTACATATTCACGAATATCTTCACTGACATCGGCCGCGTTTTCCAAAAGGAAGTTCATTCCCTTAGGGTCCGCTCCCACAAATCCGTAAACCTTATGGTAATGACCATCCATGTTGGCATCTGCTGGTGCTGCTGCTGGGGCCAGTCCATCCAAAAAATTGGGAGCGCCTGGGTTTAAGGAAACTATAGCCCCCCTGGCCAGAGCTTGCCCCCCATCTTTTGTCTCAATTCCAGAGGCACGAATTCGGTCCTCCATCTGTCTAAGACCTAGCTGTAACTTGGATAGATTGCCCTGAATCTGTTCACTCTGGATACCAAGCTTTACCATCCTGGCTTCCATATTGTTGATTTGCAGGGTCAACAACAATAAAAACCCCAGAAAACCAAGGGCCACCAAAGCCTTCATCACCACTGTACTCAATGATTCCTTCTTCATATTCCGCCTACTCAGATTCCTCAACAAATGGACAGGCAACTTTACGGCCCGATGCTAATAAACGAAGTTCTGGTGCTTTTTCAGCACAACTAGCCTGAGCCAATGGACAACGGGTTCTGAATCCGCATCCAGAAGGCTTATTGGTAGGCGATGGGACATCCCCCTGCAAGATAATCCTCTGTTTCTTTTCAGCCCGAGGATCTGCAACTGGAGTTGCTGAAAGCAATGCCTTGGTGTAAGGGTGTACCGGGTTATTATATACCTGTTCTGCATCCCCAAGTTCCACCATGTTACCCAAATACATTACCGCAATTCGGGAGGAGATATGTTTTACCACCGACAACCCGTGAGCAATAAAAATATAGGTCAGCCCAAATTCCTGTTGCAAATCCATCATCAGATTAATCACTTGCGCTTGAACAGAAACATCCAGAGCCGATACCGGCTCATCGGCGATGATTAACTTGGGATTAGTGGACAAAGCTCTGGCAATCCCAATTCTTTGCCTCTGCCCACCAGAAAATTCATGGGGGTATCGCATGGCCTGATCTTTTCTCAGACCAACCTTGTCCAGAAGGTAGTGCACAGCATCCTCACGGGCCTTCTGATTCATTTCTGGACAGTGAATCAATAATGGTTCAGAAATAATATCCATGACTGTCATTCTAGGATTCATGCTTGAATAAGGATCCTGAAAAATCATCTGAATTTCAGATCTATAGGGGCGCATGGCATCCCGATCCAATTCCAAAAGATCTACTTTTCCCCGATCCGAATGAAAAATCACCTGACCCTCAGTCGGTTCATTTAAGCGGATGATGCAGCGGCCCGTGGTGGACTTTCCGCAACCGGATTCTCCTACCAGGCCCAGGGTTTCACCCTTGTATACATCAAAATTAATGCCATCCAGAGCCTTAACCTGCCCAACAACACGGCTAAACACGCCTCCCGTGATTGGGAAGTACATCTTTAACCCTTTGACTTCAAGAACTTTATCTTTTGTTTGCATCAGGCCTTGGCCTCCTTGCCTGCCTCTAAGTGACAGCGCACCATATGTCCTGGGGAAACCTCTATCAGTTCGGGTTCAACCGTTTCACAAATATCGATTTTTTTCTCGCAGCGGGTACAGAAACGACAACCTCTTGGCAAATCCAAAAGATTGGGAACAATACCGGGAATGGCATTCAGTCGCTTCTTCTTCTGAGATGGATTGGGAATTGATTCCAAAAGTCCCTGAGTATACGGATGCCGTGGATCATAAAAAATCTCATCGGTGGTACCAATTTCCTGAACTTTACCACAATACATCACAACAATTCTGTGGCAGGTTTCCGCAACCACGGCCAAGTCATGAGTAATTAGAATAATGGCTGAATCTTTTCTTTCTTCTTTCAGCTTGAGCATCAATTCCAGAATCTGGGCTTGAATCGTGACATCCAAGGCTGTTGTGGGCTCATCGGCAATCAAAAGCTTAGGATTACAGGCTAAAGCCATGGCAATCATCACCCTTTGTCTCATGCCCCCGGAAAACTGGTGCGGATAGTCCCACAGCCTCTGCCTTGGAGACGGAATCCCCACAAGTTCCAGCATGCGGACGGCCTTATCTGCGGCATCCACCTTGTTTAAGCCTTGATGAAGCATAATAGGCTCCATAATCTGCTCACCAATCGTAAATACTGGATTAAGCGAGGTCATCGGCTCCTGAAAGATCATGGAAATAGAGTTTCCACGAATTTTACGCATTTCTTCATAACTTAACTTTAAAAGATCCTGTCCCTCAAATATAAGTTCCCCACCGACAATATCACCGGGAGGATTGGGAATTAATCGTAGAATGGAGAGAGATGTCACGGACTTTCCGGAACCCGACTCACCAACCAGACCTAACACCTCACCTTTTTTTACATCAAAGTCCACCCCATCAATAGCCTTGGCAGTCTGACCACCAACCTGAAAGTGGGTTTGCAGGTTTTTAATCTCAAGAAGTACTTCTCTTTTCATGGGCATTTCCTTAACGCAACCTTGAATACTGCTTGGGATCAAAGGCCTCTCTCACAGCCTCCCCAATAAAAGACACAAGCATCAGGGTAGTAAACAATCCTCCGAGAGGGGCAAAAACCAGCCAATAAGATTTGAGATATTCTCTGCCCTGATTTAAAAGCTCACCCCAGGATGGAGTTGGAACAGGCAAACCAAATCCCAAAAAGTCTAAAGACACCAGGGCGCTGATGTTGCCTACAATTGCAAATGGCATAAAAGAAATCACCGGGGTCAGAGCATTGGGTAAAATATGTCGAAAAATGATGGTGGTGTCCTTGACCCCAATTGAAATTGCCGCCGCCACATAATCTTTGGCTTTTTCGCGCAAAAATTCGCCGCGGATATAATAGGTCATTCCCATCCACCCAAAGGCCGCTAGAAGAAAGATTAAAAGAACCATCATGTGATTTGTCTTAACAATAGACACCACAATCATAACTGCAAACAAAAATGGTATAGCCGACCAGATTTCCACAATCCTTTGCACCACAATGTCAAACATTCCTCCGTAATAACCTAAATATCCCCCAACGCTCACGCCTATCAGATAGGACAAAAAGGTTACTATCAGAGCAAAGGTCATGCTGATCTGAAATCCATACAACATACGGGCAAACACATCTCTGCCCCTATCATCTGTTCCAAACCAATGTGTTCTATCTGGTTTGTGCGGAGGCCTAGCCTCATATTCATCCAGATTAGACTCATTGGGAGAGTATGGATACGGGGCCAATACCACTTTGTTGTTAGATTTCTGTTCCTCAAAATTTCGCTTTAGACTCCTGTATTTTACCGGAGCATCCCCCTCAAGCCCAAAGTCACTCTCGAAATAACTCGATTTAAAATTAATCACATTGCCTAGATAATACCCGGCAAATGATCGGACAACGGGAAAATAGGACTGACCCTCATAACGGACATACCAAGCTACATCCGTAACCAGTAGTGGTAAAAAAAATGAGAGAACATATAGTCCAGTAATCATCAGAAATGAATAATAGCCCCGCTTTAGGCTACGAAATTTATCGGCTCTGCGTTTAAAAATCGGCGATTGAAAGTACCCCACAACTGCCCGATAAAAATCTGGAAGCAGCAGTGGAGAACGCACTAGAAAAACGAGTCCATTCCACAACAGTTCAGGTCCATTTTGCAAAATATTATAAAACAGCCGCTGTGCCCCCAGACGCAAACCGTCATGCAGGGAAAGTACGACCAAAATAATTAAAAGATCAGCATCAGTCATCAGAAGAATCCTTTCCTAGAAGTGGCTCACTTATTTAAAACGAATCCGCGGATCAACCATTGCATAAATCAAATCCGATAATAAATTCCCAATCAAAGCCAGAATGGAAGAAATTACCAGAATTCCCAATGTCACCGGATAATCACGACTGATCAGTGATTCAAAACTCAATAAACCCATGCCGTGGATATCAAAAACCTTCTCGATAAGATAGGAACCAGCCAGCAAAAATGAAAAGAAATGGCCCAATCCTGTTGCCAGTGGGATTAAAGAATTGCGTAAGGCATGTTTAAAAATAGCTTTTTTCTCAGACAGCCCCTTAGCAAAAGCCGTGCGCACATAGTCCTGACCCAGATTTTCCATCAGTGAGTTTTTCATCAAGACTGTGGTAGTAGCAAAGGAGCCCATCATGTAGCAAAATACAGGTAAAACTGCATGATGAAATTTATCTCCTACCTTGCCCCAGAAATCCAAATCATGATAGTTCATGGACTGCATACCACCCAAGGGAAAAACATTATAATAAGAGCCTCCCCCAAAGATCACAAGCAACACAATTCCTGCGGCCCATCCAGGAATAGAGTAACCAATAAACACCAGAATAGAACTGGCCCAGTCAAATCCCTGACCATGTTTGGTGGCTTTCATTACCCCCAAAGGCACACAGACCAGATAAGACAGGACAAAGCCAATACCTCCAAAAAACATAGACACCGGAAACCGTGAGCTGATCACATCCCAAACCGGCCTCTGATAAGAGTAAGACTCCCCAAGATCAAACTGGATAACCTTAAAAAACCAATCCAAGTAGGCAATGTGAAATGGCTTATCAAAGCCATAAATCCTTTTTAACTCTTCTACCATTTCTGCAGATACTTCCCCAGTGGAATTGCTGCTGCCGCCAGAGGCGACCTCACCACCTCCACCACCCATCATGGCAGCCTTGTACTGCATGATGGCCTGCTCAACTGGTCCTCCAGGGACAAATCTCATTACGGCAAAACAAATGAAGGTAATTCCAATGAAGGTTGGAATCATTAACAACATTCTGCGCAGGATATATGTAGCCAAAATTACTCCTTAGGTCAGAGGTTGTATTCTTGTTTATTGAAAACCACGAACTTCAATTGGTTTTCGCGGCAATTTTGAATTGCTAGCTCGTGCTTGCTTCAGGGATTCAGCCAAATCTGGCTCAAACCACCACAAGCGCATGACATCACGGTAATCACCGGTTCTGGTCAATACCGTGTCAGGCATGCCAAACTTATTCCAAAACGCCAGCCTCTCGGCTGGTGAATACCAGGCAAAGGCCCAAAGATATTCATTGGTAATGATGTTATCTAATTCTTTTAAGAGCCCGACCCTTTTGGATGCATCAAACTCGACCTTATACAGCTCCAGAATTTCATCCACCCTAGTGTTTTTAAAACCCCAGCGATTGCCTGAGTCATTTTGGTCAGCAAATTTGGAATGATATAGACCTTCAGGATTAGGAAACAAGCTACCTACATATGCCCCATAACTCATGGAAAAATTCCGCTCCCCAATTTCCTTAATATTGGTGGCCCAAGTAACTTCCTTCAAACTCAACTTAATTCCCACATTACGCAAATCTTCTTGAAAAATGGTGAAAAACCTATCGCCCCCACCTTTTATGTAAGCAAGCTCAACATCAATAATTTTTCCATCCTTCTCCAAATAGCCCTGAGAGTTCTTATTGGTCCAACCAGAGGCAGCCAATGCTTCCCGGGCCTTCTCAGGATTGTAGCGAATTTTGGGAACATTTTCGCCCTTGTTAGCCGAATTCTCAAAAATGGAATCAATGTGGGCATATTCGTTAAACATCAATTTGTCCATCATCATGTCACGATTCCAAAGGTATGCAAAGGCTTTACGGATATTGATGTCATCAAAGGGAAATTTTCTAAGATTAAAGGAAAAGCCCTGAGAGCCTGTGGCCTTAAAGTTAAATACCTTGTGTCGTTGCACCCAACCATTTTGGGATGCCGGAAACTCCATTTCATCCACCCAACGACGAGCATAATTAATGGGTAGGTAATCAAACTCCCCGGCTTTAAATTTTTCCCAGGTCAGTTCCTCATCCTTGACAAAAACAAATTCTAAGCGCTCAAAATTGTTCATGCCTGTATTGTAGCGCTTCTTTTCCGCCCAGTAATTTTTGCGCTTTCCAAAAACAATCCTTTGGGGTTGCTCAGCCTGAATTAACTCGTATGGGCCACTACCCAAGATCATTGTGGAGTTGTATCGGCTCAAAAATTCTTTGCCGGATAAATCTTTTAATACATGTTCAGGAAAAACATATAAACCTGTCGCTGCAAAGAGAAAGTTCTGCCAGCCCATTCCCTTGGCCTTCATCATAACTACAGAATCATTTAAGGCTAACGGCCTTTCAAAGCGTCTCCACAAATCATTATTCATTGGGTCTTCAATACCATTATCAGTCAACAAATCCCAAGTCGCTACTACATCCTGAGCCCGTACTGGCTTGTTATCAGCCCAGCGCGCTTCTGAATCAATCGAAAAATAGAAGGTCTGTTTGTCTTCGCCTACCGACCATTTGTTGGCAAGCCCTGGATAATAATAAAAAGGATCGGCATTGTATCCAAGCAGAGGTTCATAGACGAGTCCTTGAATCATGGTCAGATTAGCATCACTGGAATTTCTGCCGATCGTGCGCAGTGTGGGGGGGTATGCTTGGCTAACCCAGCGAAACGAACCACCTTTTTTGGCCTTGGGATCCCCGGTAATCGCATAATCCTCTTTAGATTCCCAATTGATTTTTGCGAGCATTTCATTACGGGTTTCAGTACTAAGTCCACCAAAGTAGTCCTTGGATGGCGCGTTTTGTACAGCCGCCACTGCTGCTTTACTCGCCGCAGACTCAGCCACAATTTTTACTTCTTCTCGCTGTACTTGAACATTTGTGCCCAAAAGCCCAAAACGATTGGAAAACCACAAGAGCGCAAAACCCAATACAATTGACTTCCAACCCACCCAACCTGGATCGTGCTGCGTTTGATTCATGTCCCGTCCTTCAGTAGCAAAACCTGTTCTACAACTATTCTGAAGGATCATGTTATGCGAAGCCGGGGGTCCAGTCAAATTTACAGGGACCAAATTTTTATACAATTTTTTGACCCGAATTCCTAACTTTACAGACAAATTCAGCTATGATAGTATGGGCACCCTCCAGATTTGAGCGGTGGTGGTGGAACTGGTAGACACGCAAGTTTGAGGGGCTTGTGGCCGCAAGGTCGTAGGGGTTCAAGTCCCCTCTACCGCATTTTCAAAACGATAGATTCCACAATTCTTCGTTTCAACTCTTCTTTTTCCTGATTCTTTGGATCGGGTTTCGTCGCACAAGGTTCACAATTAATGAATGGCCCCTTCATTCCGTAGCCTTCTCGTAAGTCTTCTAGCTGTCTAACCGTATTGGGATCAATCAAACTAGGATGGCCACTCATTTTTGACAGATATGAAATTCTAGCAAAATGCTCCACAGTTTCCAGACGATTAAAGGCGTCTTCAAGACTTGCACCCCCTACCACCAACCCATGATTGCCAAGTAGCACTGCACTGGAGCCCTTCACAAAGGGTCTTATGCCCTCAGACAATCCATTTGTAGAAGGAATGGCAATTTTAGCCTTAGGCACTGAACCCAACCCAACTACGGATTCAGTCATTAGGCAGTCATTAAGCTCCCAGTCCGTACAAGCAAAGACCGTGGCCCAGGTAGGATGACAGTGAAGTACAGCAAAAATATCGGACCTTTCCTCATAAAACACTTGATGCATCATAAATTCTGAAGATGGTTTCTGTGATGGAATTCTGGGTTTTAACCCCTCATCAAGTTCCACCAGATCGCATTCGGATATTAAACCTTTATTACGGCCACTTGGCGTCACTAACCAGCCATTTGCAAGGCGTACCGAAACATTACCATCACTTGAGACCAAATAATGCCTTTCAAACATCAATCTGCAAAATCGGATCAAATCAGATCGTGTGGGATACATGCCCGCCTGCCTATCATTTTTCGCCGCTCCAAGTCATCCACTCGCCAATCTAAAAAAATATCATCTCCGGTGAATTGGCACAACCACTGACTGATCTCCACTGGGCTACCTCGATTCACAATTGCCTGCTCAGAAAAACACAAAATTTCACTACAAATAAGACTCATTTCAAAAACTTCATGCCCGGAATAGACAATCCCCACCCCCGATTGAGCCAATAGAAGCAATGAGGAAATCAAAATCCGCATCGTCAAAGGATCCACCCCGGCAAATGGCTCGTCTAAAAGCAGGACGGATGGCTTAAAACACAAAATCGAAGCTAGGGCTATTCGCCGCTTTTCTCCACCGGATAAAAGCAAAGGATCCCTATCCAAAAAAGTACCACAATCCTTAAACCCAAGCTTGGTTAAAATCTCAATAAGCGCCAAATCATCTGGCTCAGCCATCTTAAAATTTCGGGGGGCAAACAGAAGCTCTTCTCTGACGCTGGCGCAAAACAGCTGGTCTTCGGGCTGCTGAAAAACGGAACCAACCGCAGGAGGCATGGGCATCTGCCCATCCAGTTTCACTTCTATTCCAGAATGCCTGTGTTCACCTGCCAACAAACTCAAAAATGTGCTCTTACCACTACCCGTTTGGCCACATAGACCAATAATTCCATTACTCAATAACAATTCAGTATTAGAATGCAGGTTCAAACCCAGACCTTCAAAGGGAGTCCCCGCGCCATATACCACCCTGCCGCTACCAACTGTAAACATCATACCTAAACACTCAGGGCTCACAAAATCCCAGGTCCTTAAAAACTCTTGATTCAAACAAATTTCGTCCGGGATTAAACTCTTTTAATTTATGCTGGTGAATTGCATAATTTCGACTCATCAAAGAAAGCTCATGGGCCATATGACTTACAATTAAGATTCCCAAATCGCGTTTACAAACCAGCTCCTGAAGTAGTAGTCGTAACTGCTTACGACCCATAGGGTCCAACATAGCAAACGGTTCATCCAGAATCAGAAACGATGCCTGGGCCACTATACTGCCCGCAATTGCCAGCCTTTGCTTCTGCCCCCCGCTCAAGGAATTAGGGGAGCGCATATCAAAACCAGACAGACCAACCAAATCCAGGGCCTCCGCAACTCTTGCTTGCAAAATTTCACGAGCCACCCCCCGATTTTCGCCGGCAAAGGCCACATCATCCCGCACCAGTGAACCTACGATCTGACAATCTGGATTCTGAAACACAAAATAGACTAAATCACGCCACATACTACGACTAGGCTCAAGTAACTCCGATCTTCCATCCGCATTCATGGAACGAAAATAGATATTGCCAGAGTCCACAGCACTCAGACCCAAAAGGGCATAACAAAAAGTTGATTTCCCTGATCCATTCAGACCACATAAACCAACAATCTCACCACGAGAAAGGCAAAAATTTGCCGATTTGAATAAAACCTTTTCAGACCGGGACAGACATAAATCGGTGGCGACAATTCCAGAAATTTTTTGCATAAAAAAACCCCCTGTCACCAGGGGGCCTTTGATTCAATCAGAATCAGATACCTCAAACCAAACTTAAAATCGCCATCTGGGCATTATCACCCAGACGATGACCTAGTTTCATGATTCTAGTATATCCACCATCTCGGCTTGCATAAGCCGGTGCAATCTCTTCCAACAGCTTCTCCACTGGGCGAGGGGTAGCCAAAGATGGAATCGAGCGGGTTTCCCCAGCCTCTCTAGCCTTACGAACAACTGTCTTGCGCTCTTTAGCCTGCGCCTTACCCAGTTCCTCAAAAGTTCTCTGGTTCTGACCACTGGTGAAAAAAGATGTCAGGTTCGAAACATATCTCTGCTTCTCGCTCTCAGGAGCTGCAGCACCCTTTTTTGCCATAGTAATCAGTTTCTCAACAACAGGCTGTACCAATTTGGCTTTAGCCAATGTCGTTGTGATTTTACCGTTACGAATCAGAGCAAAAGCCAGGTTGCGCCGCAAAGCAATCTGATGATTGTGGCTACGACCAAGTTTGGTCTTGCGCATTCCGTGTCTCATGTTAAACCCCTTCTCTATCGTCCTTCAACTTAAGGCCGTATTGAGCAAGTTTCTCACGGATCTCAGTCAAAGACTTCTTACCAAAATTCTTAATCTGCATTAACTCATCAATGGAAACTTCAGCGAGTTGCCCCAATGTCTTAATGTTGCCCATTTCTAGGCAATTTCGTGAGCGTACCGAGAATTCCAAATCTTTGATTGGAATATCATCGTTAGACTCAACATTCTCTTCCTTTTTGCCAACCAACTGAAAATCAATCATGGCATCTCGTTCTTTTTTAACCTCAATGCGATGCATAAAGGAATAATAGGAAACAAGAATTCGAGCAGCACACTTTAAAACTTCATCGGGCTCCATAGCCCCATTAGTTTCAACCGTGATAGCCAGCTTATCATAATTAATGTCCTGACCAACACGAGCGTCGCTCACATTATAACTAACTTTACGCACTGGAGTGAAATGCCCATCAATGAACATTGTGTTCAGGGTCTCATTTCCTGTGCCTTTATAGTTCTGGTCATAACCACGGCCGACTTTAACATCAAGCTCCATGGCAAGTTCTTTCTCAGCCGAAGTAATCTCACAAAGCACCAGATCCTTATTCACAACCTTAACGATATCCTTGTACTTATCAGGTACACGAATATCTCCAGCCGTAACAGGCCCAACACCCTTTTTAACCAAGGTCAACATAAATGACTCTTGTACATCAACCTCGCGGCGCAAAACTACCTGCTTCAGATTCAAAAGAATCTCCAACACATCCTCACGAACACCCTCTACATAGGAGAATTCATGAAGTACCCCTTCGATGCGCACACCACAAATTGCAATTCCCGGCAAAGCCGACAACATCGCACGGCGTAGTGAATTGCCGAGGGTTAATCCAAATCCTTTTTCCAAAGGTTCGAATACAAAAGTACCACCAAAAGCCGTAGCACCAGAAGTAGCTTCGAATTTAAAATTCGGTTCCTGAACAGTTATCACCGGGACTCCTCCTCAATGCTTATCTGGAGTAAAACTCCACTACCAGATTTTCCTGGACATCCAAATCAATTTTATCCCTGGATGGAATATGGACGAAAGTTCCTTCCAGTTTGTCCCCGTCAACCCTTACCCATTCTGGTAACGACCTTGCGGCAGCATTTGTGAAATTCGCTTGAATATGCATTTTGGCTTTGGAGTTCTCCTTAACCGCAATCACATCTCCAGGCTTCACCAGATAGGATGGAATGTTGATCATTTTACCATTAACCAGAAAGTGCTTATGAGTCACCCACTGCCGAGCTTGACGCCTAGAGGCTCCAAAACCCATCCGGTACACAACATTATCCAACCTGGTTTCCAGGATCTGCATCAAAGCTTCCCCTGTTACAGCAGATTTTTTAGCCATTTCGTAGTAGTTAACAAACTGGCGCTCCAAAACCCCGTAAGTCTTACGCAGTTTCTGCTTTTCATACAATTGAACACCGTAATTGGACAACTTCTTCAAACGGCGATTAGGCATTGCCCCTGGCGGGACTTCCAACCTCTTGTCAAACTTAACTGAAAAAAATCTCTCACCCTTAAAAGGCAGTTTTGTTTTCAGTCGCCGACAAATTTTTAATACAGGACCTGTATAGCGTGCCATGATTACTCCTCTTTACACTCCGCGGCGTTTCTTGGCTTTACAGCCGTTATGGGGATGGGGGGTAATGTCCCTCAAGGCCGCTACTTTCACCTGAGGAGATACGTGGAATGTCTTTACTGCCGCATCTTTTCCCTGTCCCGGGCCGCTTACATACATCTCAACAAAACTCAGACCCATGTCCAAGCCTTCCTTCAATACCTTATCCGCAGCCAAAGAAGCTGCATAAGGAGTATTCTTACGAGAACCCTTAAAGCCAACATTACCAGCACTAGACCAAGCTACAACATTACCAGTCATATCCGTCAGGGAAATAATGGTATTGTTAAAGGTAGCCTGAATATAGACACGGCCTTTAGTTAGATTCCGTTTGATTTTTTTTACTTTTGCATTTGGATTCGCCATGATTTACATCCCAGTCTTATTTAGTGGCTTTTTTCTTGCTACCAACAGTTTTACGAGGTCCCTTACGAGTTCTGGAATTTGTCTTGGTCCTTTGACCACGACAAGGCAGACCACGACGATGTCGCAAACCACGATAACAGCCAATGTCCATCAACCTTTTGATGTTCATCATTTTTTCTTTACGCAAATCCCCTTCAACCTTGTAACTTTCCTGAATTTCTTTGGCAATTCTACCAATTTCCATTTCCGAAAGGTCACGCACACGAGTGTCAAAATTTACACCCAGTTTTGTAAGAATTTGCTGAGAAGTGGTTAAACCAATCCCATAAATGTAGGGAAGAGCATACTCCACTCTTTTATTCTTAGGCAAATCAACGCCAGCAATACGAGCCATGTCTCAACCTACCCTTGTCTTTGCTTATGCTTAATTACATCGCAGATCACTCGGATGACTCCTTTGCGGCGAATGATCTTGCACTTGTCACAGATTTTCTTGACAGAAGATCTAACTTTCATACTTCACTCCCAAACTACCTGCAAATCATTTCACTTGCAATGAATTCATAATTAACTCGGTTACAGTGTCGACGGGCAACAGTCCATCTACCGCCACAACACAACGAGCACCACGATAATACTCTAAAATCGGAAGGGTGTTCTCCCGATACACTTGCAGACGACGCCGAATCACATCTTCTTGATCGTCTTCCCTTAAAATCAGGGCGACTCCAGGAGCCGCATCACTAAAACCAGGCACCTTTGGAGGATGATCCGTTATGTGGTACACCTGATTTGAAACAGGGCAGACACGACGACCGCTGAGGCGTTTGACGATCACTTCATCATCACAATGAAGATGAACTACTGCCCTCACCTCAATTCCCTCATCCAAAAACGCCTTATCCAAGGCTCGAGCCTGAGCCAGAGTCCTAGGAAATCCGTCCAGAACAAACCCAGACTCAACTACTGCGCTTCGCACTGGACCCATAACCATATCAATCATTACGGCATCAGGAACCAATTCACCCTTGTCCATAAAGGCCTTGGCCTTCATACCTACATCGGTCTGGGCTTTGATTGCATCACGAAGCAAATCGCCTGTAGACAAATGCACAAGCCCCATGAGCTTAGCAATTCGAACAGACTGAGTGCCTTTACCAGCACCAGGAGGTCCCATCAATATCAGATTACCCATCAATTGTTCCTCAAAAACCCATCATATTGACGAGTAACCATGTGAGATTCCATTTGTCTTACGGTATCTAACATCACACCTACAACAATCAGAAGACTCGTGCCACCAAAATAAAAGGTCACATTCATGAACTTCGTCATAAGAGGGGGAACCATCGAAATTGCAGCCAAAAACAGGGCTCCACACAAAGTAATCCTCGTAACCAGCCTATCAATAAAATCGGCTGTCTTTTTGCCCGCCCTGATGCCAGGAATAAACCCACCATGCTTTTTAAGATTCTCAGCCATCTCCACAGGATTTAACTGAATCGCTGTGTAGAAATAAGTAAAGAAAATCACCAAGAGACAGTAGATGGTCAAATGAACTGGATGAGTATAACCCATGTAAATGTTCATCGTCTCGATCCATGGGGTTTCAGGAAAACGATTCTGAGCATACTGAAGCGCTAAGGTAGGAAACATCATCACCGAAGAGGCAAAAATCACTGGAATTACACCAGCCATATTAACCTTCAAAGGAATAAAACTCTTTAACCCACCCTGACCCATGCCAGCATTTCTTTTTGTATGTTGTACTGGGATTTTGCGCACCCCATCTTGCATGAAGACAACCGCAGCAACCACCAGAAGACACACTATGCCGATGCCCAGCAAGCGACCTAAATCGCTAAACCTGGAGAAATCAGTAACGGCAATGGTTTCAAGAATAGCCTGAGGGAAAGTCGCCAAAATACCTGCTGTAATCAGCAAAGACATTCGATTCCCAATCCCTTTGGCTGTCATTTGTTCACCCAGCCACATAATTAAGGCTGTACCCGCGGTCAATGTCACCACCGCCATAAGCTTAAAGCCCATGCCTGGGTATAGAACAATCTGCCCCATGCTTTCCAGCCACACTGCAATACCAAAAGCCTGAATAGCTCCTAGAATAACAGTGCCGTACTTCGTGTACATGTTGATCTTCTTGCGGCCTTCGGTGCCTTCTTCCTTATGAAGCTTTTCAAGATAGGGAACAACATAAACCAAAAGCTGCATGATAATGGATGCATTGATATATGGTGCGATACCTAGGCTGAACACGCTAAACCTCTCAAGAGCCCCTCCTGAGAACATGTTCAAAAACCCCAGCACCCCAGCCTGATTGGCAAAAAGCTCTTTCATTGCCAAGGGATCCACCCCAGGGGTGGGAATCTGACAACCAAGCCGAAAAACCGCAATCATGGCCAAGGAAAACAGTAGTCGCGTACGCAACTCATCAATCTTCCAAGCATTAGACAGAATACGAAACACTAAATCACCTCTGCGCTGCCGCCAACACTCTTGATTTTAGCAATAGCCGACTGTGAAAAGCCGTGGGCCTTTACTGTCAACTTAACTGTCAAATCCCCATCGCCTAAAATCTTGACTGGCTGATTGGCATCACGAACGATACCTCTCTCCAACAATAGCTCAGGAGTAACTTCTGCGCCGGAATCGAATACACTCAAAGCACTGATGTTAACAGGGGTGTACTCAACCCGTGCAAAGTTTTTAAAGCCTCGCTTGGGGATTCTCCGTTGTAAGGGGGTTTGACCACCCTCGAACCCGGCATACGGCAAGTGTGTACC
>DITF01000077.1 GCA_002422125.1 bacterium UBP17_UBA6191 | reverse complement strand
TAAGGGCCAGTGTAGTTTCCAAAAGGATGGAAAGCGCTGCAATCATCGAAGGTATTTACACTTTCATCACATAAAACCCGTGAAGGATGGGGGCAAAAATACAGTTGAGAATTTAACCACCCTTTGTTGGCTTCATCATACCTACCTTCATCATCGGGAAGAGATTGAGAGATCCTTGGCTCTCCTTTCGCAGTTTAGGCGGGAGCAGGGCATCAAGAATTGAGTTGCGTATTAAAAGCGATGGGGAAACGCTGTAATTGTCCGAAAACAGGAAATTCTATTTTGCCGAGACATCAATTCCATAGGTCAGTAAAATATGTTTTTCAAGTTCCTGCTGCCTGCTGCGAAGTCCAAAATGTTTACTCCAATTGCGAAGTAAAAAATAGTGATTTGGATTCAGTTGATTTCTGTTTTTTGCCAAATAAACGGCCTTTTTGGCGTAATGGTACCCTAAAATCGGCTTGGTTTTTGAGTGAAGGTAGGCATTGGATAATGAAAAATAGAATCCTGGATTCTGATTCGAATCCAGCAAAAACTTTTGTAAACTCTCAAAAAAATAGCCCCAGTTTTTTCTGTTTTCCATAGTACGATAAAACTCATCCAATGCTGGTTGGCCTGTAAATTCCCACTCTTCCTTACCATGAATCACGGCGTTATTTATGCCATTTAACAGAATAGAATAGTCCTCTAGTCCGGCGGCTGCACGATACATTAGACTATTGATACTTCGTCTTTCCAGATTTGACAGTTTTTCAAAGCTCTGTGCACGAATAAGGCGAATCGCTTCAGAAAATTGTTTCCGGCCTATAAGCTGGACAGCAGCAATGTACAAATCCATAGCAGTTGGATAAGTCTTTAGTCGATTCAAAATCTCCGGCAAACCATCAGGCTTGTCATAATATGAGATCATCATCTTTAGGAGTTCCTCGGCATCTGCGTACCCTGAATCCCTCCAGGTTTCCCTGCCATTTTGATCCAAAAATACATAAGTGGGAAAACTCACTACATTGTATTTTTGGGCCAACTCTGGAGAAGAATCTGCGGACACATCAATTACAGATTTTCCTCCCAAAAAATCAATTAATGCCTCATTTTGTGAAATCGCCTGTTTTGCTTCTTGTGAAAACATACAACCTTTGGCTGTAAACACAAGCACAGAGGGATTTGCACCAACAGACGAAATCAAAAAAATTAGCGATATCAAGTATGATTTCATTTTTTACCTTTGATTGAATATTGTGGATTTTGAGGGAACCGGCATGGCAAGTAATTGAATTCCAAGAATTTTCCATAAGTCATAGTCCAGATGCATTGCCCAGCCCAACCCTTGAGCAAGATGAGTTAAAGAAAAATGTTCCTGAAACCTATTCAAAACCTCATAAAAACAAATCCGGCTGCTGGTTTAACAAAGGTAACTCCTGATCCTTGGCAGACTGTACGCACTCGGTAGCTGCAATTGGCCACTGTAGCAACAATTTAGGATCCAGTGCTTGAATCCCTCTTTCATAAAGTGCCGAGTATGCGTGAGTCAGTTTGTAGCTTATCCAGGCCTCATCGCTAAGCGTCAGGAATCCATGAGCAAAACCGACCGGGACCAAAAGCATTTGCATTGGGTCTTCGCCTAGCTCAACACCTATTGCCTGGCCAAAAGTAGGAGAAGATTTGCGGATATCTACTATCACATCGTAGATTCGGCCTTTGGCACAGCGAATCAATTTAGCATGGGATGCTGGGCCAATCTGATAGTGCATTCCCCGTAATGCCCCTCGTTTTGAAATCGTCCAGTTATCCTGCACAAAGATATCGGGCACCCCCAAGGCTGTGAATTTGTCACGATTCCAGACCTCGGTTAAACTTCCCCTGTCATCTCCATGGCTTGGCGGGCGCAACAATTTGGCTCCGGGTAGGGACAGTTCGGTAATCTGCATTATGCCTCCTGAAATTCCTCTTGCATTGTACCATTTCTTACAGGAGAATGAGGTATGGAATGGGAATTGGTATATCTGTCAATTTATCGTTTTTACCAAGACGATGAAGACAAACGACGCACAATGGAAGAGATTGCTACAATCTCGACCAATGATTCTTATGAAGATCGTTTTCCCTTTTTGCAGGAATATCTTTCTGATATGATTCGGCAAGCCAAGGGGAAAAAAGCCAGTTTATCCCCCTCCGCTTCCTGCAAAGCCTGGCGTTTTCGGATTGAGGATGAAGCCGGACAAGAGGATAAAAATCTCTGTGATGCCCTCTTAGGCAGTGTCAGCAAATCCACCTTCCAAAATCATGCCCAGATTTTGGCCCAGCGCTACACCAGAATCCCCAAATCCCGAAACGGCCTTCTGTTTGTCTTAAACGCCAATACCATGCAGGGAAAAAATCTATCTCCCTCGCTTTTGATATTTAAGGCTGACTTTCGTTCCGCTGCTCTGTTAAACGAAGAAAAGGCCATCAAGGAAAATCACGAAATTCTGCTCCCTGAGTTAAAAAAGAGCATGTGGTATCCTCACTTTGATGGGTTTAATCATAACCTCGATCAAATTCGTATCTATCAATCCTCGGCCAGTGAATACTTTCAGAAGCTTTTAAATGTGGTGGACTTGCCCGATTCCGTAGATATTGCGGAAGAAGCCCTCAGGGAAGAACTGTTTGAGATTCATCCCGAAGTTTATGAAAAGTACTTCCAGATTCCCGAGCAGGAGAGACATCAAAAACGCGAGGTTTTTGGCGAGCGCCGTTATGTTGCTGAAGAAGATCTTTTAGAGCCGGAAAAAGTAGCCCAATTAGCTATGAAAGCTCAAGTCCGAAATATTGATCAAAACGCCAAACCGCTTCGCTTAAGACTTAATATTGATGGCGGCCTGAAATTTGAAGGCAGTATTGATCTCTTGGGCCAGACATTTTTTTTCGCCCAGCATGGAGAAGAAAAAATTCTGATCTTGCGCGGGGAAAAGTTTGAAACCAAATCCCACTACCAACCGATTGAGTTTCTAAAACTCGAATCCCTTGAGTCTGTGATTAAAAAACTTGGGGAACCCCGCTACGAAGTTTTGGACCAGTCCTTGTCAGAAGAGGACTAAAAGCAGTAAACTTTTACAGTCTGACTGCCGATAAGGAATAACATGGACGGAATTTCAAATCAAAGCACACAAAGTACATTAATGGTTCTCAACCAACTTGGAACTCAGATGTTAAAAGCATCTATGGATTCCATGGAACAAACAGCCGCTAGTATTCTGAAGCCTGAAGCATCTGCTCCCAAGGCTATGCCTGATTTTTTAGGCCAGAACCTTGATTTGTTTGCGTGAACCTCTGGGAGATTCACAAAAATTATGTCAATGCCAAGCGGTTTCGAGAAATCGCTTATGTCTTTGCCAAGTACGGATTTAATGACATCCTGGAGCGCATCGGATTAGAGGCCGCTAGCGCCCTTGGTATTGGTCGTGGCCTTTTATCCAACAAAGAAAAAAACAGTTTAGCCCGCTCGCGCCGCTTCAAACTAGCCCTGGAAGAACTAGGTCCAACTTTTATTAAACTAGGGCAAATTTTATCTACCCGCAAAGAACTTCTACCCAATGATTATATTCAGGAGTTAAGAAAACTTCAGGAAGAGGCGTCGCCAATCCCCTCTGAGACCATTGAGGCCATCCTACAACAGTCTTTGCAGGTTCAGTCCTTGCAGGAAGTGTTTTTGAATTTTGATTTTAATCCCGTAGCCACTGCCAGCATTGCCCAGGTACATCGAGCCACCTTAAAAACTGGGGCCATGGTCATTGTTAAAATCCAAAAGCCTAATATTCATGACACTATTAAGACTGATCTAAACATCCTATCCTACCTGTCAAAACTTGTGCAGGAGCATCTGGAACCCGAATTTTCTGCCGACTGGGCTGGTATCCTGACCAACTTTATTGAAGGCATCCTCAAAGAACTGGATTTTCAAAGAGAAGCCCGAATGATGGCTCGTTTTGCCAGTATCTCTGACTCACAAGTCAAAATCCCAGCAGTTTTTTTTGAATACTCAGGGGCCCAGATTTTGGTGCAGGAATATGTTCCAGGAATCAGAATTCAGGATAAAACTTTACTTGAAAAGGCGGGCCTTAATCCAGCCATTTTAGGTGAGCAGCTTGTCACCGCTTTTTTCAAACAGGTCTTTGAAGAGGGCTGTTTTCATGGGGACCCACATCCGGGCAATATGCGCATTCACGAAAGCGGGCGCATTATATTTTATGACTTTGGCATGGTCGGGCAGTTAGACACCAGAACCGTCTATCACATGACCAGAGTCTTTTATGCCGCTGGATCCGCCGATTATGCCCTAATGTCTCGCTCTCTTTGCATCATCTGCCAAGGAAGCATAGTGGGTGCAGACCCGATGCTGGAAACCGATCTTAAGGATCTGGTTCTGACCTATAAAAGCCTTCCCCTAAAGGACATTAAACTGCAAAATTTTTTGTATTCTTTAGATCATCTGCTTTTAAGCCACAATCTGAGAATGCCCAATGAGTTATCTATCCTGCTTAAGGCAATTCTTACCCTGGACAGTTCCGTTCGTGATTTGAACCCCGATATTCAACTTTTGGATTTTCTGCTTCCCAATTTTGAAACTTTAGTGCAGAAGCAATTCACCAAAGAAGCACTACTTAGTCGTTCACAATCCTGGATGCATTTAGGTCTGGATTATCTGTCTGAATTGCATGGAGATTTGTTTCAGATGTTAAAACAACAGAAACGAATCCAGATCGAAACCGTGGCCCGTTTCCGAAAGATCGATGGTTTTGCCTATCGAATCGAAAAACTAATCTATCGCGGAATCCTCGGCTTGGTTATTGCGAGTGCCTTAATCGGTTCTTCTATCTTAATTGCAACCGTTCGCGATGCCACCTCTTTACCCTTCTTCCTTGGCTTGTTCGGCTGGTTTTGCGCCTTTGTTTTTGCCGCAATCCTGGTTTACAATATTTTGACTGTCAACCAGCCGGGTAAGGACTAGCTGGTTTTAGTCTCTCTGTTTTCTATGCCACCGTTTCTGTTTCCAAGTTTCCCATGTTAAAATTAATCTATGGGTCCCTATATTCCTTTGTTTAATGATCTGGTTTTTAAGTATGTTTTTGGTAGCAAAGAACATGTCTCAGCCCTGTGTGCTTTTCTGAATGCCATCTTATCGCCACTAATGAAGCATAGAATTGTACAGGTGAACCTAGAAAACCCTTTTAATCTGCAAGAGGCTTTGGATGAGAAGTTAAGTATTTTGGATATCCGCGCCACTGATGAGACCGGTAGAATTTTAAATTTGGAAATGCAGGTGGCAGAGGATGGCCGTTATGCCCAAAGAGCCCTTTATTACGCCTGCAAAACCCATGCTCAACAATTGAAAGTCGGGGAGGATTACCAAAACCTGACCCCAGTGATCAGTATTTCGATATTGAACTGGATCTGGAATCCCTCTCCCAAACTACATTCCATATTCCGTCTCAAGGAAATAGATTCGCATGAAGAGTTTCCTAACTACTTGGAATTCCACATGATTCAGCTGCCGTTTCTCAGGGATAAACCAGGTGTCTTCTCCTGTTCTGTGCTTGAAAAGTGGCTACTGTTAATTGCCAGAGGAGATGATTATATGAGTCAATCTAATGACGAGACCTTGCAGGAGCTTATAGGAGCCTGTTCATGATCTCTCTTCTACTGCGATTTGCTACGAAATTCAGCCACTGTGTTGTGCGGCTCAAATCCATCTCATCGTGCAACAAGCACGCCATCGTTGGATTTCAGTCCTCCGCCTTGTCTCTGAGTTCCTCGCTAAATCTCGTGACGAACATAGATCATGAACAGGCTCTAAAAGAGGAAGGCATGGCGGATGCTATTGCGGCTTACAAAAAATGCAACGCCAGCCAAGAAATGCGCTACTTGATCGAGGCCCGTGAAAAGGCCCAACGGGATCAGGTTTCCCGACTAAATTATGCTAGGGAACAAGGTCTGCAACAGGGCAGACAGGAGGGTGCACTGGAAGGACAACTAAAGACCCTTTTAATGCTTTTCAGAAATGGCTTATTGCCAAAAGATAAAACCATCGAGCAAATGCAATCCCTACTTGGTCAGAATAACGATGAGATCGTACAGTCATTTCTCAGGCAGTTGGGTTAGTTTAAAATCTGTCTCTGAACCTCCCCATTTTTACACACAGTGTTTTAACATTGTAGTGAATTCAAGGAGTTGTTATGGCTAGAGGGGTAAAAAAACCGCAAAGTCTATTCTAAAGATTTTGAGAATTGTCGAGTCCTTCTACCGATTCAAATTCGATATCTCCCATGTTAAAATTTGCCCATGAAATTTTGTGTTTGTTGTCAATACAACATGGAAGCAGCTTAAGTATGCCGGAACATAAAGGCAACCAACATAGAAACCTATGTTTTCCAGTAAAGGGGCTACCAAAAATCGGAGCACAGTGGACTAAAATCTATAGTTGTAGCGATACGATCGAGAACTATTTAGTGGATGAAAATGTTCTCTATCTGTGCGATAACAATCATTTTATTGCTATCAATATACTGAATCAGAAAATTCTTTGGAAAACCCAGATTCCTGAAGTGTGGTTCAAAATCCCTTTCTCTATGAATGAAACTTCGATTGTACAGGGCTGTTATGATGGCACAGTCATCTGCCTGAATAAACATACTGGAACCATTCGCTGGAAGCGCAAATTTGAAGGATATGAGGCCAGATACAGCTTAATCGCCATAGATAGTTTTGCCCTTTGTGTGATGCATAAAATGGGCAAGCATCCCCAGTTAGTCTGTTTGCACCTAAACAGTGGAGAAACCTTCTGGCTATACCACTCTCCCCCACCTAGGGAGTTTGGAAACAACTATAGCCACCTCATGCACGACAATGGGATAGTCGTATATAGTGCGGGCTCAGCCCTTTATGGTTTATCCCTAATCAAAGGAAGTACCGTTTTTGTTCACGACAGCAAAGGATACATGCGTTGTCACCCTGTGATTGATGGAAACCAGGTCATTTACCTCAAAGATAAAACCCTGTACTTCTATTCCTTAAATATATTTGCTCCGGATGGCTCGTATGCGTTTGACACTTCATTTGGATACAAAGGCAAGTGGGACGAGGGTATTGTTGTAGCTTCGGATCTCGTGTTTTGTGGTAGTGTTCCCGGTGGCCTTCACATCTATGACAAGAAGACCCAAAGAGCATTAGAACCCAAGTATTTTCCCTCATTAATATCGGTTGCAGACAATCATTTTTATTGTATGCAAATTGAACTTTTCAGATACAGGTTACCAGACTTTCACAAGGATTCTTATGGGGTTCCTAAGGACTGCGAAGGCCGTAGCATTCTGTCAGGCATTCCTCCACTTTTGACAAACCAAGGTATCTTTGTATACATCAACGGGTCAATTTATCGCGTGTCCTAATCCGTACTTTTCTTAGAGCCTGTTCATGATATACTCCCCTCCCATGAACACTACGATTCTTGTCACCGGAGCCGCCGGTTTTATTGGTTTTCATACTTCCATGAGTCTTTTAGGCCGTGGAGATACAGTCATTGGTCTTGACTGCATGAACCACTATTATGACCCTGAGTTAAAGCGCTCCCGGCTTAAGGTTCTGTTAGAGCATAAAAACTTTCATTTTCTGGAAATGGATTTATGCGACCGTGAGGGACTTTTTCAAGCCTTCAGGGATTTTAAAATCAAAAAAATCTGTAACCTGGCTGCTCAGGCCGGGGTCCGTTACAGCCTGGAAAATCCCTATGCCTACCAAAAATCCAACCTCGAAGGATTTTTAAACATTTTAGAGTGCGCGCGGGAGTTTAAGGTCGAAAATCTGGTTTATGCCTCTTCATCCTCGGTCTATGGAAAAAACACCGACTACCCGTTTTCGGAGACCCATAACACCGACCAACCCATGAGCCTTTATGCCGCTAGCAAAAAGGCTAACGAACTCATGGCTCACACCTACAGCCACCTTTTTGGTCTGAATACGACCGGGCTTCGTTTTTTTACAGTTTACGGTCCTTATGGCAGACCTGATATGGCCCTGTTTTTGTTCACAGAAGCAATTCTTAACAATAAGCCCATTCAGGTTTTTAATCATGGGGATATGTATCGGGATTTTACCTTCATTGAAGATATTGTCAGTGGAATTGTGGCCAGTTTGGATAAAAACTATGCCTGTGAAGTCTTTAATCTAGGCAACAATAAACCGGTAAAACTTCTTTATTATATTGAGTGTATCGAAAAGGCTTTGGGCAAGACTGCCACCATGGAATTTTTACCTCTTCAGGCCGGAGATGTGCCCAAAACCTGTGCTAGTATCGATCACGCCTCTGAAAAGCTGGGGTATGCTCCCAAGACCTCTATTGAAGAGGGAATTCATCAATTTATTCGCTGGTATCGCGACTACTACGGGAAGTAGATAATGAAAAATCTGGATGTCACAATTGGAGTTGTGGGACTTGGTTATGTGGGACTTCCCCTTTTAATCTCCTTTGCCAAACATTACAAAATGATAGGTTTTGATATCTCTAAAAGAAAAATCCAAAACCTCTTGGCTGGGCATGATGACACCAATGAAGTTGGGGATGATGCCGTAAAAGCCAGTACAGCCACCTACTCAAATGACCCCTCCTGCCTTAAAGACTGTGATGTCCTGATAGTAGCCGTTCCTACTCCTGTGGATGATTTTAAGGTTCCCGATCTAAGTCCCGTGACTTCTGCTACCAACCTCATTGCCAAAAACCTTAAGCCTGGGGCTATTATTGTATATGAATCCACGGTCTATCCTGGGGTAACCGAAGAGGTCTGCAAGCCAATTCTTGAAAAGGCCGGGTTTGTTCATGGAAAAGACTTTCATTTGGGATATTCTCCTGAAAGAATTAACCCAGGCGATCATGAGCATCGCTTTGAAACCATCTTAAAAATTGTGGCCGCAGATACTGAGGCAAACACAGAATATCTGGCAAAAATTTACGGAAAAGTTGTGACAGCCGGGATCTATAAAGCCTCAAGCATTCGTGTGGCCGAGGCTGCCAAAGTCATTGAAAACACCCAGCGCGATGTCAATATTGCCCTGATGAACGAACTGGCCATGCTTTTTCAAAGAATGGGTATAGACACAAGGGAAGTTTTGGAGGCTGCTGGCACCAAATGGAACTTTATTCGCATGACTCCGGGACTTGTGGGTGGGCATTGTATTGGGGTTGACCCGTATTATCTGACCTATAAGGCCGAAGAACTTGGCATGCATCCCCAAATCATTATTGGAGGCCGCAGAATTAACGATGCCATGCCTAAATTTGTGGCCGAACAGACCATCAAAGCCATGATTTCTTCGGGCATAAATATCCACGGAAGCCGGGTATTAGTCGCCGGATTAACCTTCAAAGAAGATGTCCCAGATACCAGAAACTCCAAAAGCTTTGATGTGATTCGTGAGCTTTTAGGCTACCACTGCCAAATCTCAGCCCTTGATCCTTATGTCACCAAAGAAGATTTCACGCGCTGGGGTATTGCTTCACACACTACGGGACAGACCTACGATGCCTTAATCCTTTGTTCCGCCCACAAACAGTTTGGAAGCTTTCTTGAGCTTATACCAACACTGCTTCACAAAGACAAACCAGCCGTCTTTGCTGATGTCAAAGCGGTACTCAAACAAGGAACACTGCCCCAAAACATAAGGCATTGGAGACTCTAAGAGCTTATTTAAAATATGTGTATCTAAAAATCTGAAACACGGCCTTAACCCCGTCCCGCCACTTAATTTTTTTACCTTCCTGGTGCGTCCGTCCTAAATAATCAATAGGTACTTCCATAAACCTTAGATTGGTTTGGCGGGCTAAACGACAGGTGATCTCAGGTTCAATGCCAAAGCCATTCTCCTGTAAATTTAGGGATTTGAGAGCTTGTAAGGGTACCACTTTGTAACAGGTTTCCATGTCGGTCAGCTCTAAGCCAGTGCAAAGATTGGTTAGAATCGTCAAAAAACGATTGGCAATGTAAAAAGTCAGATAAGAGCCTCTGCGCCCATTATTTAAAAATCGCGAGCCGTACACAATATCTGCTTTACCTTCATGTAAAGGCTTTAATAACACGGGGTAGTCTTTGGGATTATATTCTAAATCAGCATCCTGAATCAGGACATATTTCCCCTTTGCCAATTCCAGGCCCCTACGAATTGCCGCTCCCTTGCCCAAATTCTGAGGCTGCCGTACCACTTGAACACTGGCTTGAAACCCCAAAAGAATCTCAGGAGTTTGATCGCTTGAACCATCATCCACCACAATAACTTCTGTCTGCTCAGGGAGATTTTCAAGCACGGCCTGTAAGAGCCTTAAAAGGGTTCGTTCCTCGTTATAGACGGGAACCAGAATGGATAGAAAGATTTCGCTTTGCATTGTTTGGTTATCTTGTGACCACATATTATTCTTTTTGTGCACTCAGGATAACTAAACGGTCTTTGAAATGCTCAAAAAACCACGCTTTGTGCTCCAGAAAATCTCTTTCGGCCACAAAAATCGGATTCATTGGATCCCAAGGGTCATTGTAGCGCCAGAAATTATAATAGAGAGGCTTGATAAACACGGACCGAGTCAATTGAACCTCTGGCTCCATGATGATATAAACTTTCCCCGGCACAATTGAAACTCCCATTTCTTTGATTGGATTCGTCAGTATTCCTCCGCTATCTTTAATCACATCCTGCCAGTAAATCACAGATAAAAACCCCAATAATATAAAGGCACCAGCCAGTCGCTGCGACATTCGGAAACGAAGCATCCCAGCCAGTGACAGAAGCAGCAAACATCCCAGTAGAGGGAAATGAAACCTTGGTCCCAATAAAATTCCGGGATAAAAATAAAAGAAATAAAAGGCAACCCAGACACAGGGCAAAACTATCAAATACATTCCACCCATTCTTTTAAGTACCCAGCCACCCCGAAAACAAAAGATGATCAAAGGTAAAAGTCCCAAGGCTGGGAAACCAAACAGTACTTCATTAAGAGATAACAAGGCTAAACCCAGGTTTTCCAAAGCCTGCCACAGATTAAACCCCCAGGGTTCATGGATCCCAATATCTGTCCCAAAACCCATCTTATGGTATTTGGAAAAGACCTCATAAGTTGTCAGAAACCAAGAGCCCGTCACCCATTTTTGCTGTAAAAAATGCAGAAACAAAAAGGGTAGTCCCCCGATTAAATCATAGAGCCTAAAATCTTTTTCCCGCAGACGAACTATGCAAATTGCCAAGAATACAATCACGGCATCTGGCAGTCTAGTGATAGCCAAAACCCCTAACAAAAACCCATCTACTAGATATGGCTTATTCTGAAGCCGCCTAAGCAGGATGCAGTTCACCAATAAAAGAGTCAGAAGCTGGGAAAAATACCAGGATGAAAAAGCACAAAACCATGGATTAAAACAAACTGCCAGCCAGGGCACCCAACGCCGATTAGAAAAAACCGTCTGCACAATCCGTAAAAGCAAACCAAGATTCAGTATAAAAAGCACAATTGGGGCCAACCATAAGCAGTCAAAAAATGCAAAGGGCGTTAAAAATAATGGATATCCAATAGAGTAAATCCCTACCAGTCTCCCCTCGGTATTCATAAATACATTGGGCACTGCAAAGGTATGTTTTAGCTGTTTTGGAATAACCAGACCCTCAAAGTCGCCTGAGGCAATGAGCTTAGCCTGAAAGCCATAAGCAAACTCATCTTCAAAATGTGGCACACCACCGGTCTGAAATACCACAAAACCAGCGCATACTAATGTGGGAATCAAAACTGTAGCCCATCGTAGCCACTTGGAGTCCAAGTCAGGTATCACAACTTTTTTGTTTCTGATGAGCCAAATCAAAAGAACTAAAAGTATCCAATACAACAAAAAATAGGGATTAAACTCTCTTAATACCCAAGAATGCCACTGAGCCGAATATTCCAATATTCCGGCATCACTAAGCTTGGCAAAGGGGTCAAAGGCGATCACTAAAGCTTAATGATCCCTGACAAGTTCCCCAAAGACCTTGTCCGAACCTACCTCAGTGATAAGAACTCGGACCAATTGCAAAGATACATCTTCTTCAGTTTTATTGAGGATTACCGGAATATAGTTATCGGTCAGGGCTTTCTGGTAGGACAGAGTGCCGCTTCTTTCCACCACCGCTGGCAAAATTTTACCTAGCTGGGATTCCAAAAAACTCTTTTTTCTGGCTTGGGATAACTCCGTCACCATGCGATTTCTATCTTTTCTTTGTTTGGGGGTATTTAAGGAATCCAAGTTTTCCGCTACCGTCTTTTCCCGAGCAGAAAATGTAAAAACATGCATGTAGTCCAAGGGCATTAAGCGCAAATTGGCTAAAGATTTTTCAAATACTGATTCATCTTCCGTCGGGAATCCCACCATAACATCGGCACCGAGGCAAAAATCAGGATCATAGGCTTTTACTCTTAGAAGCTTTTTAGTGTATTCCTCAATCGTATATTTGCGACGCATCTGTTTTAGAAGATTGTCCTCAGCTCCCTGCAAAGGAATATGCAAATGCCGACAAATTTTTGGCTCCCCCAAAACAAAATCCAAAAGTTCGTCGGTCACATCCACAGGCTCAATGGAAGATATCCTGATTTTTTTCAGACTCGGAATCCTGACCATATCTTTTAGCATGTGCAAAAAACCATAGCCTTCTGTATCTTCATACTGACCAAGGTTCACCCCGCTTAACACAAGCTCTGGATAAGTCTGTGACAAACGACTAACCTGATCCAGCACCTCGGTTCGTGAGATGCTACGAGACCTTCCTCGCGCTCGTGGAATAATGCAGTAAGAGCAAAAGGCATTACACCCATCCTGAATCTTCAAAAAGGGGCGGGACTGAAACTCAACCGTATTCAAAAGAGTGGAAGAAATATTATCCTTTAGATCCAGATTCTCAATATCTTCACGGATAAAGTCAAAAAACTTCTCCTTCTCAAAATTGGAAAGAATCATGTCCGCACCCTGTGATTTGACTTCCTCTAAATCCGTCTGGGAATAACACCCAGTAACCACAATATATGCCGAATCGTTTTGCCTGCGATAGCGATGGATCATGCGCCGGGAATCTTTGGACGCTTCATTGGTAACGCTACAGGTGTTAATCACCACAACATCACTCTTCGCCCCCGTCACTGGGACCAAACCAAGCCTCTCGGCCTGAGTGCGCATAACTTCCAGCTCATATTTATTCAGCTTGCAACCCACAATATCAAAACTGATAGTGGCTGATTTTTGAATTTTTCGATCGGATAACTTTTGCATAAGCGGCTAGTATGCCACAGTTTTAGACCTCACTTCCAGCCTTGATAAGCCCCTACCCAAAAAATGTCTCATGCATAATGGTTTTTTTGACCGTGCCGTGCCTTGGCCTACACCATAAATCATGGACAAGCTCTTAGAGCCAGTTCTTGATCTATCTTCGTTACGAGATTTAGCGAGGATTTCAGAGACAAGGCGGAGGACTAAAATCCGTTGATGGCGTGCTAATTGCACGGTGAGATGGATTTTAGCCGCACAACACAGTATCTGGAGTCCGCAGCAAATCGCAGTAGAATAGAGATCAAGGACTGGCTCTTAAAGTAAGTTATCCGCATCCACCATGATTTTTAATCTGGTTTGACCCTGGGCCTTAAATCCTTCGCGAATTTCTTTTAGGGCGGTCCAGACTTCCTTGCTGTATCTGGTTTTAAGCAAAAAGCGATAACGCCAGCGGCGATCGATTCTTTCAATGGGGGATTTTTGGGGCGGTGTGATTTCCAGTACTGGCAAGGTTTTGAGTAGTTCACAAAGCCTAAAATGGGTGACATTGATAGCGGCTTCGGCCTGTTCCATAATTTCGCTGTTGGTTTGAATATGTATTAGAACCGAGCTTGGAGGATAATTTAACTCCTGGCGCATCTTAAGCTCTTCTTCTAAAAATTGCTTGGTATTCTGAGTTAAAAAATGTCGGTAAACGGGGTGCTCAGGCTGATAAGTCTGCAAAAGTACCAAGCCTTGTTTCTGCCGCCTTCCAGCCCGACCAGCAATTTGTACCAATAATTGCAAAGCCTTCTCAGAAGCTGAATAATCCGACATTTTTACAATGGAATCGGGATTTAGGATTCCCACCAAAGTCACATCCTCAAAATCCAGGCCTTTGGCAATCATTTGGGTTCCGATCAAAACCTGTATGTCCTTATTTTGCATTCTATTTAAGATGGATTCCGCTGCACCTTTTACACTAGTTACATCCGTGTCCAATCTGGCGTATCGAACCCCAGGGAATTCCTTTTGAAAGAACCACTCTACCTTTTGGGTTCCAATGCCAAAATATTTAATGGCCGTGGATTTACATTCAGGGCAAAGTTCAGGAACCTTAACCTTAAAGTCGCAGTAGTGGCAGTGAAGGTGCATGGATGTGTCGTGGTAGGTAAGAGATACCTTACAATGATCACACTCCAATACATGAGAACAATTGCGACACATGACAAAACTGGAATGGCCACGGCGATTGACAAACAAAATGGCCTGATTTCCTTTGCTCAACTCATTTTGTAAGGCTTCTTTTAGAGGTTTGGAAAAGACACTGAGATTTCGATTATGAAACTCAGCCTTTAAATCGATCAAACGAATGGAGGGCATTGCCTGCGAATGATGCCGTTTTGGCATCTCAAAACAAGCAAACTGCCTGGATTTAATTCGGGAATAGGCCTGAATTGATGGGGTGGCCGAGCCAAATACAAGGCGAGCCCCGGCGCGGGATGCCAACTCTTCAGCTACCGTTCGCGCATCATAAAACGGGGCTGTATCCTGACGATAGCCGCCTTCCCCTTCTTCATCTACTACAATAAGACCCAATGGTCTAAGTGGGGTGAATAAAGCCGAACGAGCCCCAATCACCAAGCGACGATAGCCACTATGAATCAGACTCCACTCACGATATTTTTCCTTCTCGGTCAAACCGGAATGAATGACCGTGACTAATTCCCCAAATCGCTCATAAAAGCGTCGTTTAATCTGGGGAGTCAAGGCAATTTCAGGTACCAGAATCAAAGCTCCTTTGCCTTGACGAAACGCCTGCTGGCACAATTCCTGATACACCTCAGTTTTTCCAGATCCTGTGACCCCGTGCAAATAGCAAACTTTAGATATAGGCTCCTTAAGAATCCCCTGCAAAGCACTGTTTTGTTGAGCACTTAGTTCTGCTCCCTTTGTCTCTCTAAACTCCGTCTGACTTGAGTCCTCTTGAGAAAAGAACGGGAATTCCT
>DITF01000315.1 GCA_002422125.1 bacterium UBP17_UBA6191 | reverse complement strand
ATGCGATTGATGAACGCCTAAAATCAAGCAATCTGTGACGGGGCTTACAAACAAAGGCTGTGTAAAACTGGCCTGAATCAAGGGCACCAAACCCAAAGCATTGACATCAACCTTGCATGTGGGGATATCAAATTGAACCAAGGGCTGAAGCTTTTTGTCCAGTTCCAGAGCCATTTCCAAAACTGTGTCCACATCGGGGCCAGAAAAAATCACTCCATGATTCTGCAAAAATACTTGGGTCCGCTCTCGCTTAATGTCGCCTAAACTTTGTTTCAAGGCCATGCCAAGATCAAAACCAGGAGTATAATAATCAACAAACACAGAATCAGGAAAAAGAGGTCGAAGTATTGTTTGATAGTCTGGATGCATGAGCACAGAACAGGCCAAAACCGGATGGGTGTGCAAGGTAATTTTTTGCATCTGTACATGTAAAATTGTTTCAATGGATGGTCTGGGTGAGCCGGCATCCATGGCAACTGCCATAGCTTTTTTTAAATCAACCGATCGGTCAAATTCTTCCCAGAAACGGCCCAAACTCAGTTTTGCAATTCCATGACCTGTGCTTAACTCACGAAGGGCCATGCCACTGGCCTTGATAAACAATTGATCCTTGTCCTTAATTGAGGTATTGCCTCCACCAGCCTGCACCCAGTCCGTTCTGCGGCCTGCCGTTTGCGACAAACGAATCAGCTCAGATTCCCAGACTGACAAGATCATGCTCCCCGGCCACAATAACTCTGGTCTTTTCCGAAATCAAAAACAAAATGATCAGTTGCACCATTCCTCGATAGCCTTCCTCAAACTGTACTCCATCCTCAAGCATTTCTTCTAAACCCACGATCAGTGTTTTAGCCAATTGCATAAGTTCAGTCCGCCTTAACTGAGTATAAAAGATAAACTCCTGATTCCTAAGATCAGAGGAATAGTCCCAGGAAAACTTAAGCTTGTGGGCTTCCAAACAACGGAGCAACTGTTCCGTATTCACGCTGGCACCAAAGCCGATCTTTAGGCCCAAGTTAGAAAAATCCACCGCCTCTTGATCCTCATCACAGACAAAATAAGCGATTACCAGATCTGCATAATTTTTCTGGGGATGGATGTATTTTACAGCATCCTCCATTCTTTTCTGTATCTGATCGATTACTTTTTCTCTGGTATAACCCCGATCCACTGTATCCCGCGCTAGCTTCCAATGTCGGCGTAACCGTTCTTCTGTATCCAAATAAATCTTCAAATCAAGAATCTTACGCATTTTGGGCAAATAAAAGGGATGCAATCCGCTTAAAACAATGTACTCGGCTGATGAAATCTTTCGAGCCCCAGTAAATCTTCCCTGCAAATGATCGTAATCACTTCTATGCACCGCACGGCCTCGCTTCAAACTCAGGATATCGTCCATCTGCCTATGCAAATAATTAGCCCTCGGATTCAGATGAGTCATATTTTCCCAGGAGTCATGACTCCTTTCCCAGCGATGATCGGCATCCCCTTCCAAATCCAATAGCCGTGGACCAAAAAGCGCTTTCATATCCATTAAAAGAGTCGTTTTACCCACAGCCGAATCGCCCCCAATACCGATGGCGACTCCCAAGCTTCTTTGCCGGTAGACGAGATTGGAGCGAACTCCAAGACCGTAGTGGGCCAAAATCACCAGTACAAGGCAGGTCCAAAGCAGTGTAAAGCCCAAATCAGAGGCAATTCCATGGTTCAAAAAAGTTGGTAATTTCATCCCCAAAAAATTCAACGAAGATATGCTAAACGGATGGCATAGAAGAAAATACACAAGATAAGACAGAACCAGAGCCAGATACAAAAATATGCGCCCCGGTTTCTCGTGCAGAATCTGCACAAAAAACACTGATACAAATGGAAGTGACCATACATACCATCCCGGCATGGGGGGCACACAAAGAACAAACACAGAAAACAAAAGGCCTGCAAAGGAGAAAAAGAGATCACGATTGATCTTCTCATAGGCCAGAAAACGCAGATAAATCACCAGACAAACCATGGGGGCCACAAAAACAATTCTGTCGCCTACCTGCAATTGAAATGCAAACAATAAACTCTGCTCTGGACTTAAAAATACCGTCTTAATAAAGGCCTCGGAAACAAAGGGCAGTATACCCAAACCAAGCATCAGAGCAGGTAGTATTAACATCAATCCCATTTCCCAAAACTGGCCGCGTTTCCCAAGCCAGATCAGAATCAATGGCAATAAGGCTAAAACATGGGTTTTGCACAAAAGAGCCAACCCAAATCCAAGGGCTGCGAAGACAATTTGTTTGCGCATAAGCTGCCAAGCACAAAAAAACAAAAATGCTGTAGGCACCAAATCCAGTTGTGAATGCATATAAACAGCATAGATTAAAATTGGAGAGGCAAAATAAATCCCTAATATGAGATTTTTTCGGGAAGGATACAATTTCATCAGGATGAAACAAATCGCAGAATCGGCCAGAAAGGACGGTAATTTAAATGTAAGTCGGTAGAGCCAGTCCGGGGCATCTGAAACCAACAGATTCAAAACCCACACAGGCAAAGCGTGAACCATAAGCATACCTGGAGGATATGGAAATGCTGCCATTGCCAGCCCTGACTGATAGGATTCCCAAGGGTTGGAATCATGAATTAGATAATGATTTACGAACGGTAAAAATAATAAATCAAGCCAGTCTGAACTAAAGACCAGCATTAGCAGTACTTTAACTGCGATAATCAGGCAGAGCCAGTACAAAACCACTGCACAGACCTTTTTAAGCCCTCATCTAACCCAATCCCTGGTGTCCAGCCCAGAATTGATTGGGCCAAAGAAATATCCGGCCTTCTTTGCCTTGGATCATCTGTGGGCAAGGGACAAAACACCATTTCTGATTTAGAATCGGTGATCTGAATGATCTTAGTCGCAATGTCACGAATGGTAACTTCTTCTGGATTGCCTAGATTGACGGGACCAGTAAATCCCGTGGCCGAGTCCATCATCAGAACTAACGCTTCGATCAAATCGGAAACATAACAAAAGGAACGAGTCTGCATCCCATCCCCGTACAGGGTAATACTGGAGTTACTTAAAGCCTGACCAATAAAATTACTAATGACTCGCCCATCCTGAACATCCATTCTTGGGCCATAGGTGTTAAAAATCCTGACTACTTTAATATCAACACCATATTGACGAAAATAATCAAAAAAGAGAGTCTCGGCACAGCGTTTACCCTCATCATAACAGGAGCGAGGGCCAATCGGATTCACATGACCCCAGTAGTTTTCTGTCTGGGGGTGGATTTCTGGATCTCCATACACCTCAGAAGTAGAAGCCTGTAAAATTCGAGCACCCGTGTTTAATGCCAGATCGAGCATATTGATAGCCCCCTGGATATTGGTGCGAATGGTTTTAACCGGATCCTGCTGGTAATGCACCGGAGAGGCTGGGCAAGCCAAGTTATAAATCTGGTCCACTTCCAAAAGAATTGGCACGGTGACATCGTGGCGAATCAACTCAAAATAAGGGTTGGATAATAAATGCCTAATGTTAGCCCGAGCACCAGTGTAATAGTTGTCCAGACATATTACATCATGACCAAGACTAAGAAGCTTTTCGCAGAGATGTGAGCCCAAAAACCCCGCTCCACCAGTAACCAGAACCCGTTTTCTGCGCATGAACTACCCTTTAGAGCCCATGGCTCTGGCTTCAATCAGTTTACAGAAGATCTCAGTTCCCGTCATTAAAACCGCTTCGTCAAAATTGAATTTGGGATTGTGATGGGCCGCGTAGGTCAGATGAGTGCCCCCAGATCCCAGTAAAAAATAACATCCCGGCACTCGTTCCAGGAAATAGGACATATCCTCTCCCCCCATACCCATAATTTCAGGCAACACATGGCCTTCTCCCAGAACCTGAGTAACGGCCTTTGCCACCAGGTTGGTACATTCTGAGTCGTTGTAAATGGCAGGATAACCGCTTTTTAGATCAAAATCGATTTTGCATTCATATTCCATCTCCATGGCCTTAAACTTCTGGTTTAAGCGTTTGAGAATAAACTGTCGATCTTCTTTGCTTAGGGAGCGCATGGTCCCTTCCATTTGGCAGGTATCGGCAATCACATTAAATCTCTGTCCCGAATGAATGGT
>DITF01000339.1 GCA_002422125.1 bacterium UBP17_UBA6191 | reverse complement strand
TAAAACTACCGAGGCCGATGAATTCCCTGTATTTTTTAAAAAATCTGGCATTTCGCGGTGAGGAACTGATAAAAAATCCGTACCTGTATCTTTACTTAGCGGCTTGGTTTTCTCCAAATCCTTGAAATCAGGAGTATATGCAACAGGTAACCTTGGTTCCTGCGCCATAGTAGATCCCAAAAGCTCCTGCTTCGGCTCGGACTTTACCACTGAGTCTTTAGATTTGGACGGTATTGTCAGTGACTGACCTGCTGGTAGAAGAATAACAAATCGTGTGCCTGAGTCTGTTTTTCCACCTTGACTCATTTCAAACTGCTGGATAGTTTTTTCAATAAGTCTCAAATCAAGCGTTGCCTCAACTGAGGAAAATACCAAAACAAACATCCCAAATCTTAATGGCCACATGCTTCCCTTCCTTGTCATTGTCTGTTTCTTCGGAGACAAATAACCCTGAGGCTACAACAGGGATTTAAGAATTTTCTGTATTTATGGCAAGGGTGACAAAACTAGGACGGAGACAATTTTTCTTGAGAGATTAGCGGATGGCTTCCTGTAAATATCCGCGAACAAAAACCTTTAAGGAATGAATCTGTGCCGAAGACAATTTCCATTCTCGACCTAAGATTTCCAAAACCTGTTCAGAAATATCTCTGGCATCTGTAAACACAGCCGGAAACACATTTAAAATTAAAAACTGGTTTACATACTGTTTCATGGTTTCCAAAGTAGCTTGATCGGTGGCTTCATCTGGCGGCAAATTGATGTTATGCATTGCCTGAATCCTATCTAGTCGCTCAAAGTCCTGGGACAAAAAGGAACCTAAAGGGTGAAACGGATCATTTAAATGCTGTAGATCAATTTCTCCAACTGATACCGTAAGTCCCGATACCTGTTCAGGTTGACGAATCAACATGGCATTAGGAGAGGTCAAGGATTTTAAAGCAGTCTCAATTTCCTGATCCATTTTTTCAAGCATGGCCTTTGATTCGTTGCTACTGTAAAAATATTGATCAGTCAGCTCCTGTCTTTGTTTTTGGCACTGCTCTTGGTTCCCCTTAAGATCAAGCCGTAAGGCCTGATTAATTTCCTGATATTTTATGTGTCGGCTAGACCCATCCTCTGCCACGGCCACTCTTTGAGTCTGTCGTGTGTGCCGGATCTCCTCTTCACGACGCAGACAACTGGAATCCAAACGACCAAGAGCTACGCGCAGACTGGCCAAATCTTGATTGCGCATAAAACGACCAGCCTGAAAGTGCCAGTTTTGTAAATTGGGATGCAATAGTTTTAAAAGTCCTGGAGAATAGCTAATAACCTCAGCAGCCGATAGGCTCGACACAACTATAAAAAATAATACGACTATCATTGTCTTGTGGTCTCTGAACCAATCTGACGAAAATGAACACTCTGAGGAATAACTCGTACCGGAATACACATGGAGGTTTGATTGCCCTGTGCATCAGTAGCAATTACCTTGATCTCGTCCACTTTATCCCTATGGGGATAGACATGATGAGTCCTTAGTTCTGCTCTATCCTGATACTGATTTCCTGGTCGTTTATCAATGTTGGGAACAGGATTCATAGTGGGTTCAATTCCAAAAGAGTTCAAGGCAGGAGTTGCCAGATTACAGGCTTCAGAGCGAATCTCCAGTGAGCCGTCCTGAATGGCTCCTACCACATTGTCTGACATACTGGCGCGAATCTCAAACCTCGTATCCTGGGGAATTTCCCAAAAGAAGTCACTTAGATTGCCTGGGCTGCCAGCATACTGTGAAACCCTAATTTCGACAGTAGCCGGACTGTTGGATGTAAATGTAACGGCCTGGGCTTCACGACTGATGGAGCCTGCTTGAAACCAGTTACCTGTTTCATCCATTGGGGCTCGTGGATCGGAACTGCGGAAAATATGCATTCTGTCCTGATACGATAAAAGATTGGAAAATCCATCCCGGTTCATACCCTGAACAGGGGACAAGACAAAATAAACAGGTTGTCTGGTCTTATAGTCAATCAGAGTCACTTGCAGGGATGGCGGGGTCAGATCCCGATAAGTGATATCCCCAATTCTGGATGCCTCATGAAACAAGGATTGTTTTTGGGCTTCTCGTAATATTTGAGCCTTGCTACCAGCCAGTGAGGCCAGATTTACCAAGCCGTTGGATTTACCCGCCAGCCGGTAGTGGAAATTGCTTGGATTCAAGGAAGCTATTGTATCAGCTTCTCTGTAATCATCCATAATTCGCGCATCCTGAGCTGTGGCAAACATACTCAGACTCAAGCCATAGTCCCCGTTAAAAAAATGCGGGGCTACAATTGCGCTGGGCTCCACTTCCCAGACTGTTTCTAAAAAGCAGTCGGCCGGGTTTTCTTTATGGGGATGTCTGGTCCCTAAACAGCCAGTTCCAGCGGTTTGAGTCTGCAATCTCAGTTGATTTCGATTGGAGTTGTCTCCCCTTTCTGGAAAATTGAATACATTCAATAGTCCGTCTTCAAGATGGGGCATCAAGTGGGCAACCTGTGCCAGTCGTTGGCTGGAGGTAGCTGCGGTATGCGAAAATACCATGGCACCAGTCGGCTGATAGGGAAAAATACTACCCTGAGTGACGCGTCGGTTGGCAAACCAATCTGCGTCTCCATAGGGTCTGGCTGTCAAAGGGTTAGGCCAGACTTCGGTAGAAAAAATCATGTCATTTCTTCTAGTGTTCCCCTCCCCTTCATTAAAATAATGAAAGTGATTGGAAACTGATTGCAGGTTCACTCCAGGACTTGCCTGCCCAGGCCAGAATTGTGACAGAGCATCCGATTTGTTAAAAACAAGGCTGTTCTCGGCACCATTCAATTCCTGGGTACGATGCGACTGCAAAAAACTATAAGATTCATTACCCAAGACACCTAGACCCCGTCGATTCCTCGGGTCCATGCCAATTTCATAATAAAATCCGCTCACGATAGGCAAACTGCCCTGAATCTGAGGCAATCTCGTTTCATTCTGGGAAGGCGCAACCTGCCAGCCAGAATAGGGTGCGTTGTCCCTAACTCTGATGGTCACCTCTGAAACATTGGCACGGCCAGCAATCAAATTCTGGGGAATTCCCGTAATCTCTGTGATTTCCGGGTTTTGCAAGTCTCCAACAAACACTTCCGCAAAGTGATCCGAATTTGAGCGGTAGGCTACAGCCCCAGAATCACTGATGCTAAAACCGGGCAATTCAGTGGCCTGTTGTAATCCAAAAGGCATGGCCGGCGGGTTAGGAAAGCTGGTCTTGACCCGTCCAAATCCTCTCCAGGTGGTAAACCGGTCTTCCCCGTAACGATACTCCCTTTTCATAGCTGAAAAGGTATCACTAACGACTTCAAAGGCACTGGCACTAGCACCGCTCGGGAGGGCAGGAGCCGCATCAAAATAGGTAAATTTGCCCGTGCCAACCCCTGCTGAATTCAAAATCTCCTTTTGAGGCTTCCAGGCTACAATGGGAGCAAATACCTGACAACTAATCTCAAGTACAGTTACTCCAGTAGGAACAGGATATTTTAAGGGGCGAATTCTCTGAGCAAGTGATACAAAATCCAGAGCAGCCACCTTGGCATCGGCATTGATTTCATCCCGTAAAATCCCGTTCATTTCTACTTCCGTGGTGCCCGTCAAAATGGCATTGTTTTCAAGTAGTGGGATTCGGAAATTTATTTTATATGGATCCGATGGATCTTCCTGCAAAAGACGAGTGTCATCCATCACCATTCCCGATGGGTTATGCGCCCTAGGTGCGACAAACTGCACCAATTTCTGAAACTTTTCCCTGACCCCTGAAGGACTGTAGTTGGCATACCAGTTTAACCAAAATACTTCAGCCATGTTTCCTGTACGAATGACGGCTTGTTTAATGGTCCCATCCGGCAGTCGGTAACGCATAAACCAGGCATATTTCATATCATACCAGCTATAAAATCCATGCGGAGACTCCACCACACCAAGCCCTGATGGGTAATGTTCTTTTCTGGCCAAAGTTCCCTGATGCAGGGATTCAAATAGATCTTCTGGAGATAGTGCGGCCAGATATTCCTCATCAAACACCTTTCCATCACTGTTTACAATTCTGGCACTGCGGCGATTGCTTGTATCCCCTGAGGCATCATTTCCATATTCGGCAGTAAGCACTGCTGCCTCCCCAACTTTTTTCCAGTTAGATGGATGTAGCCCAGCCTTGTCTACCAAGGGAACCCCACCAATTACACCACAGTTTTGGGCCCCACGATTTTCATATAACCCTGTTGTATTATTAAATACCGATCGGGGACAATTAAACTCAAAATCCCAGGAACCTAGCCCACTCTGTTTGGTATTTGTGCCCGCAAATCCCTGATAGTTCACAGCATCGGATCGAAAAAATTCAACTTTTCCAGCCGTATGTATTGGCACTGGCTGATCCTGATGGGCAATGACTAAATTTTCTCCTTGCAGGTATTGTAAGGGAATCACAGGCAGACTTCCGACTCTACCGGATACCAAGCCATTAGCAGTAGCCGTGGCAAAAGCCTGCTGAAATTCACTATCTGTAAACAATGATTCCATTCTAAAGAGATGGTTCTGGCTCAAATCCGTCACATTTACTCTGATCTGATTCAAAAACGGATTAGCCACTGGTAGTGCCGAACCTACGGTCACGGGCATGGTATAGGAGGTAACCACTAAGGCCGCGGGTACAGTGGAAGGATCAGAAAGATAAGTCACCCCTGTTAAATCAAATCCAACCGCCCCTAACATAAGAGTAACTTCATACTCGCCTGGATCCTTAAAATTGTAAGGCATATCTTCGGGAGCATAGACCGGAGCGGATGCACTGCCCGCAATCATTCTACTCATGTCCTGCCAGCAGGAATCAAACAAGAGTCCTCTCTTTAATGCAATCGTGTTTGGACTTTCCAGAACAGGTTCTGGACTCGTCCCGTCGGCTCGAATCAACTCACAGTTAGGTTTTACTCTCAGTCCCGCCGCTGGCACATTTTCAATCACTGGGGCATACGGCATATCATTTTGCGTGTAATCCACCAAACTGTGAGGAGGTGATTTGGCCCGGATTTGCCAGCGATAGCGCATGGTTCTGGTTCCACTTCTTCCTTGATCCATCCTAGCGTTCATCAAAGTAGAAACTTCACTGCGAAATGGCTCATTCAAAAGTGTAGCCACCGTAATTCCAATTCGGGTGTCATTGTCCCAAAACAAATCCTGAACAGTTCCACCACCGGAAACTAAAGGCAAAGTTTTTGTGTAAGCAAAACCGGTGGGCAAATAATTGGAAATCATTTTAACTGCCCCTCCAGCCGCATTTCCCAAAGTTCTTAAAATCAGATTGGAACTTTGACTCAAAACGGCCGGAACCCCACCATAATGCGGTGGATTTTCCATTCTAAATACTGCCACCGTATCTTCTACAAGGTTTTGATTGGCATCACAGGTTGCCGAAGCCGGTGTTGTATCACAGGGATGAACAATATCCACCGTGGTACTAGAACCGGATGCCGGTGGATTGGGAACATTAATCACTCCAAGTTTTACATTGATCCCGGAAAAATCAGGGGAATTAAATGTGGCTGCTGTAACAGTACAAGCCCAACCCGTATCTGAAATGGCGGCAAAATCTGCATTAAAAATGTCATCCCCGGCAGCGTCCAGAGGAAAGTTGAAGGTTGTGGCACAGGTACCAACCTGAAATGTGGGAATAACTCCCAGTTTTTCTGGTAAAGAACCATCAATAGGAGAGAGTTTTTCAACCACAAAACCAGCATGTTGCTTCATAGTGACAGTAACCTGCATAGGGTTCATGGGAGTGACCCCATTTGGCTTAGGTACTGGGATTCCTGTCGTTAGACTATTACAGTTTAAGGTGTTACCTGATGGGTCGCTCATAGTAACCATCAAACCACCGCGACACAGAGTTTCCAGCGAGGTTCTATCGATTCGGTTTCCAAACAGCCTCTTCATGGTGGCTGCATCTTCTAGTGTGTCATTAGAATGCACAATGTAGACATTGTTATCACCATCAGCGGCAATAGCTTTTAGGGGTAAACGATTTCCGGCATCAATTACACCAACAGAGGAAGACCCTGCCACGGTATGGTTATAATTGGCATAGCGAAGACTTAGCCGATTAGCCCTTTCTTCGGCAAACCAGACCGTTCCTCCCGTACCCCAAAAATTGGAACTTACCGTAAAGTGGGAGGCGGGAAGGTTGGAATAATACACATAGTCCGTAGAACCATCTCTTCGTTTTGAAAACCCCAGCGATTGCACAAAATTAGGTAGTTCCAGATTTCCGGCATACCCCAGATCCGTGGCAAAAGCCCTGTAAACTACCTGCTGGGTAACATCAGTGCCAAAGCGAGCATCCGCATCTCCTACTCTGTACCCGTCAACTCCGGCATTGGCATTTAAATTAGGAGTAACTAGTTCTTTCTGGCGATTTCCGGCTCCCGCTGCTGTACTAGCAACACTAATCTCCACCACCGAGGTCTGAATTTCTCCAGCCCCCAAAGAAGCAATTTTGATCATATACAATTTTTGTTGGGATTGATCCCTACCATAGCTTGAGGCATAGGCTGTGCTTGATGGAGAGGGTGGTGGTTGCTGGGTGGACGGAATGTCCCCAAGACCACATAAATCTCCACAATGATTCCAGCGACCAAGTTCGGATGAATAACTGACCGTCGATGCCAAAGGATTATCCCGAGCATCACTGTAGCCTTCGCGACCAGCACTGGTAAAAAAATCTCTACCATTTTGCAATGTCGTAAAAGTGGCTGAGGCTCCGGCATTTCGAATCATAACCTGATTGTCCGAATCAGACAAAAAAGCGTCTACCAGCAATACCTTAACATTTTTTTTCACATCTTTTACTAATGCTGCCGAACGCAGTGCTGTATAATAATCCCAAGGAAAATTCATGGGATAACCAGCCAGACGACTCTCTGTGGCTGCACCGGAGTGCACCACATGGGGTAACATAAAAAATGCTCCAATTGGGGGACTTAAGGGCTTGGAGTCACAGTTTGTTGGTCCTCTGTTCCATAACACTTCTCCTGAACGGGGATGGTTCTTTGTATAAGGCATATAATAACAACCAGGTTCTCCAGCATTAGGAATAACTTGATTGGCTGGAGCCAATGGCATATCAAACCACTCATTGTGCCAGTTCTGGCCTACTGGGTTGGTGAAATTGCCCCCGCAACACTCTCCTGGCCTTTGTACCCTTAACTGCCTGACCTCGTCGGCCTCCACCCGATATGCCTGCCGACCTCCCTGCCAAAAACCTGCGTGATACCAAACATGATACATCAAAGGGTAAGATTTATAGTAAGGAGGCAGGACTGTGCTTCCTTCTTCAACCTTACCATCTATTGGTCTGAGTCGAAAGGCACCCTGAATAGCGTTCATATCTGCTGATTTCACGGCATCATCACCGGATTTGGATGTATCCCGATTGACAGACAAATCCTCAGACCCTGTTTCGTATATTTTCATCCAACCTTCGTCTCCGTTAGGGGAGATCACATATCTCCAACCCGCTGGGGTGGCATCAATAGCCCTAGGATCGGGAAGATTCATGGAATTAGTCCCCTTCATAACCCCTGGTAAGGCAGCAGTCTCAGTCGGATGTCTTCTGGTCGTGAGATTCAGAATGGAAGTACTCCCATTGGGCGAATCTATATCAGGTTTTGTGCGAAACAGTTTTATATGCCCAAATTTATCCACCGAAAAGCCCACATAGTTTGGCAATCTGGAATATAGAGGGGAGGATGGGGGGACCACATCACTTCTTTGATAATCCTCGGAGCGATCAAACATATAAAGATCGCCAACGGCCCCATCAGAAATCAATAGATACACATCCCCATTGCGCTTCAGAAGCTCGTTTAACAGAGGATCAGGATCGGCCACTACTGTTGAAATCAAAACAAAGCTAAGACTCAACCAAAACCTAATCATGGTTTCTCCTTATCCGTAAAAAACACGAGACAGACCTCTTGAGCCAAAGCCTCAAGCTTATGCTTCTCATAAATTCGCTTTAATAACTCACAATTGAGATTGGTAGCCCCGATTACGGGGTTTTTATTCTTCTGACTATGATTAAGCACAGCATACAAATTTTTGCTACGACGCAAAGAATGAATCTCAGAAACAAAGTCTGCTAGAATTTGATTTTGCCTTATTCTAGTTTGTTCTGGGGACAGTACCACACGAGAACCTAGTGCCGACAGCTCAGACAAAGAACCTTCCAGTTTCTCATTTATATCCCGACCTCGATACAAGGACTCCCAGTTCTGATAAAGATCATGTTCATGACCACCAAAAAATGCCCCCTGATAAAAACCACTTAAGGCCGTCACAAACGAGCGGTTTTCTGGGTGAAGACGATATAACAAAGCCAAATCCACGACCCCAATTGGACTAGGTGACACCCGGCCCAATCGTTTGGCTCTGGCCTGCTCCAAAACAACTCTGAGCCTATCATCATTAGCATGCAGATCAAAAACCAGAATCAGAATTAGTATGGCAAAACGAATCATGGTTTACTCGTCCCAAGCTTTCCATAACGGAGTTCCAGACGCTTCACAATTTCGGAACTCAAATCCGCCAAAGGTGCCATTAACTGCCCTTCTAAACTTAACGATTCTGGCTCATATCCAAATGGTTTGTGGGCACAGACCAGACTATTTTTGACAAATTTCTGAAAGTCTTTAGGGCTAGCACCAATTCCGCCATTTAATACCAGTTGCAATACCACTTCATAACGATAATCCGTGGGGAAAAAACTGGCAAATAGCTGACAGTCGTTCGCATAAGCGCCGGAGGGGATCAAAGCTGAATAATTGAGGGAGTCCATAACCTCCTGACCAATAGATGCAATCTCTAAAGTGGCCTGTTTGATTACATCCTGACTTTCTCTGTGGCTCAAAAATGCTGAATTCAGGGCTGCATCCACTGTCATTTCAAATTTTGCATACAAGGAATGTATGGTTTTAAGATAATCAATGTAGGCTTGAGCCTGCTTTTGACCAATTTCCTTCAAACTAACCCCAGGATCGCTTAAATTTTTTGAATAGAGGCTATTTTTCTCCTTTTGCAAATCCATTAGACTATTTCTCAAATCCCTTTTGTGTTTGGAAATCTGGTTCATGAGCTGTCGATTCAAGGCCTGTTCACTTTGATAGAGTCCCTGAAGGGCTTGAGGCTCAATAAAGATTCTCTTTTTTAATCTCTGAACTAATGGGTCATAATCCCTGAGTGCCGGGTGCTGATTGAGAATTTTCTGAGCCTCATAGGTAGCAAAACCAGACGCGAATAAATTGGAGTAACAAAAAAGCCAGAAGACAATTAAGCGACACTTGACCATGATTCAAGTGTAGGGACGATTTGGCAAACGGTCAAGTGGGGGGTAAGTCATGTTATGATGCCGGATATGAAACCTTTGATCTCTATTGACGCTAGAATGATTGCCCATTCAGGCATTGGTACCTATCTTCGCAATATACTTCCCTATTTGGCCGAGTCAGATACCATGAGTCTTGAACTCTTAGGCGATCCAAGCCTGTTTGAGCGGCTCAACCTTTCCCGTCTTAATTTTAATATCCGCCCTGTAAGCAGCCCTATTTACAGTCTCAAGGAGCATTATGAGATTCCAAGAGCCATGTCCAAGTCCTCAAAACTTCTTTGGGTTCCTCACTTTAACATCCCCTGGCTCTATAAAGGCCGTCTAGCTGTGACCATTCATGATATTTTACCCATGGAGCAGGAGTTTTCCTCACCCTTAAAGCGACTCTATACCCTTCTATTTTTAAAAAAAATTGAAAGCCAGGCTGAGGTGGTTTTTACCGACTCCCAATTTACCGCCGACAGACTGAAGGCATACCATCTCTTACAGGGTGAAAAAAAATTAGTGATTACCCCACTAGGTATTAACTCCGCCTGGTTAAATTTTCAACCTGGGCCTCGTCCTCATACCAACCCCTACCTTCTGTATGTAGGGAACATCAAACCACATAAAAATCTTAAAACTCTTTTAAAGGCGCACTCCTTATTAAGCAATGCTCCCGATCTCATTCTGGTAGGAAAAAAATCCGGCTTTATTCAGGGTGATCAGGAAACCATCTCCTTGGCCACCAATAACCCCAAGGTTCATTTCACGGGTGAAATCCCCATCTCTGATGAAACCCTGTCTCAATATTACCGCCATGCCGAAGCTATGATTTTCCCCAGTCTTTATGAAGGATTTGGCCTGCCCCCATTAGAGGCAATGGCCTCAGGCTGCCCCTGTATCGTATCGGACATTGCCGTACTCAAAGAATCCTACCATGACTCAGCCTGTTTTTATTCCCCACCCCTTTGTGAAAAAGCCTTAGCCCAAAAAATTCAAGCCGTCTTAGAAAACCCCGACTTGCGTCAAAATCTTAGGCAGAATGGGTTACAAAAAGCCATATCAAGCACTTGGGAAAAGGCAGCCCAAATGATAAGCCAGGAATTCCTTAGAGTCTGCTCGTGATCTCATTTCTACCGCGATTTTCTGCGGTTTCCCATCACTATGCTCTGCTCCTCAATTTGTGATTCCATGCTTAAGCCTGAACTGCTCTAATAAAGCTCAGGAATTCTCAATTTCTTCCTGATGATGAAGATAGGTATGGTGGACCGAGCAAAGGGTGGTTAAATTCTCGACTGTGTTTTTACCACCATCCTTCACTGGTTTTATATGGTGAATGTGTAAATACCTTCTGTGGTTACATCGCCTGCCGTTCTTTTCAAAGCTACATCGGCCCTTATCTCTAAAATGAA
>DITF01000355.1 GCA_002422125.1 bacterium UBP17_UBA6191 | reverse complement strand
ACCTGTGACCAACAGATTCGGAATCTGCTACTCTATCCAGCTGAGCTACGGGTGCATCAGGGGCTGATTTTACAGATTCCTTGGCGTTTGGGCAAGTCTAATAGGGGGCTTGAATGTTGTGCACGGCTTTGTTATTGTGGCACTTATGCAGCCTAAACTGAGTGTAAACTTGAATAAGATTGCCTTGATTCGTAACTCAAGGGCCGGGAATTTTCCCGATATTTTGCATTTTGCCAGATTAGCCCTTGAGAACGGGGCTCATGGAATTACCATTCACCCGCGGCCAGATCAAAGGCATGCCAGATATGAGGATATTGCGGCCCTAAAAAAGCTATTGGAAGAATGGCCAAAGGCAGAACTGAATGTAGAAGGGTTTCCTGACACCAGGCTTTTAGATGAAATTTTTCGTTATCAGCCGCATCAGTTTACTATGGTTCCTGATGCTTCCAATCAATTGACTTCGGATCACGGATGGGACTTAAACACTCAGTCCCACCTTGTGGCGTCGGTGCTTGAGAGGCTGAAGCAGGCGGGGGTTCGATCCAGTCTGTTTTTGGATCCTGATCCGGGGCAGGTAAAACTGGCTAAAGAGCTGGGAGCAGATAGGATTGAGCTATATACTGGTCCCTATGCCAAGGCTTTTGTGGATGGTCGCCCGACTAATCCTGATTTGTTGTTTAATTACATTTCCACAGCTCAGGATGCCAGGCATCAGTGTCTAGGAGTGAATGCCGGACATGATTTAAACCTAAAGAATCTGGAATGGTTTGTAGATAAAGTCAGACCGGATGAGGTATCTATTGGTCATGCTCTTACTGTTGAGGCCCTTGAAATTGGATTTGCCACTGTGATTCAGAGGTATTGTCAAATCCTGGAGAAGTTTCCGCTTTTAAAAATCAGAACTGCTCCCACCATATAACAGGGTAAGAGCCTTGGTTTAGTCCTCATCCCCCCACTGAAAATTCATGTCCATGGAGTCTTCTTCGTCCTCATCGGATGAGCCAGATTGCTGCATACCGGGCAAATTCATGCCGGGCAGGTTTTTGAGATTCTGGTTCAAATTATCCATAAATTGCTTATTGTTTTGTTGGATTTGCTGGTTCATTTGATCCATATTCTGATTTAGATTTTGCTGGAATTGCTGCATCTGTTGGTCGAATTGCTGCATATTTTGCTGAATCTGTTGTTGCATTTGGTTCAATTGTTGTTGGAGCTGTTGCACCATGGCATTGGAGGCATTGATTGCTTCTTGGGAATTGTTAAGCGGAATTTTCATGGCCTTAAGAAATTGATCCACACTTTGAAGCTGGTTTTGTACCAGGGATGTGGTCATGTTGTTGATATCGGCCACCATGCCTTCGGTCAGACTTTGAATTTGGCCGTTAAGATCGGTAATATCCACCACCCCTTTGGCTACAATGGTCTGGGTCAGTTTCTGGATGGGATCAAAACTCATTTGAAAATCAGTGCCGCGAACCCCAGCGGTTGCAGTTGGAGTGCGAATGGCAAACTCTTCTCCCTGAATCAGCTTTTTTAAGCTGCACCAGACTTTGCCAAACATAAGATCGGAATAGCTCAAAGGCTTTGGGGGATGGGTCAGCGGGATTTCAAGCCTGGTTTTACCCATCAGCCTCAAGCTACCTTTTTCGCCCATGTCCAGTGTGGCGACAGAGTTTTCTTCTAATTCAAAAAAATCTCCGGGTTGAAATTTATAACCAACCTCCAGGGATTGGGGACGGATGCCATTGGTTACAAAAGCTCGGCCCTCAAGGTAGCTTAACTCAGCGATGGTATTAGCCATCAGGCAGGGGACCATTAAAAATAAGATTAGATTTATTACATTTTTCATATCGATCAAAATACACGAAAAATCTAAGCAGAAAAGGGTCACGGTACCGATTGCATACTATTATGAAACAAAAATCCGCCATTATATTTACATTTTGTCTGCTACTACATAGTAGCAATGCCTTTGGAAATTTTTTTGGATTGTTTAAGAAAAATGAAGGCAAAAAGCCGGTTGCAGAAATAGTTCAGGAAGTGGCCCCAATGCTATTACCTGAGACCGTGGCAGCAAGTCCCGTCTTTGATATGCTAAAACCTCCAGCCGACAGGCAGTGGTTTTCTCATGCCCAGTCTTATCCTTTTGAGTTTCAGAATCGGGAATACTCCAAGGTCAATTCCTGGTGGTTAGCCGAAGCCTCGGTTTTATCTTATGCTCCTGTGGATACCATTCAAAATGCCATGACGGCCTTGGGTTATCCTGGTTTTCGGGCTTTCAGCGGACCTAAATTTGATGGACAGGCCTTTGTAGCATGGCAATCAACTCATGCAATTCTGATTTTTCGCGGCACCGAACCCACAAGCTATCAGGATTTGCTAACCGATTCACGGTTTAAACTAGTGGGCTGGAACGGAGTGGGTAAAGTGCATCAGGGTTTCAGAGATGCTTTTGAGGAACTGCATTCCGATCAGGGGTTGGCAGCATTTTTGGCATCGCTTGGAGATATTCCCGTGTTTATTACTGGACACAGTATGGGTGGGGCCCTGGCCACACTAGCGGCTTCAAGATATCCATCATCTAGGGCTCTATATTCATTTGGAGCTCCAAGGGCTGGGGACAGAAGTTTTGTGCAATCGGTTCGGATTCCATCGTTTAGAGTGGTAAACAGAACGGATCTGGTAGTGGATGTGCCTCCCTATGTTCGGGGTATTACCTCTTTTGATCATTCTGGAGAACTGGTGCAGATCAACCCTGACAACAGTATGCAATCCAATCGAAGCAATCACTTGGGAAGCAATTTAAAAGCTTTGGCCCTAGGCGGTCTGTTTAATGGTTCGGGTTCAGCTAAACCCAAAATAGATGTAACCCAGAGTATTTACGATCACATGCCATTGGCTTATGCAGATAGCCTTGGCGTAGCGCTTGGGAAATGAGACAAATATGAAAAATCAAATTGGTATTTTACTAGGGATTGTTAGCCTTTTAATGGTGGGTTGTGGTGGATCCTCTGAGACTCAGAGTGATGATGTGATCCAGGGAACATTAAAAAGCGTACAGGGATTGAGCTTGTCCGTCTCAAGCGTAACAACAAACACAAATACTTCCTCAGATGCTTCTATTGATTTGGAGTTGATTACTGAGGCTGGACAGAGGATTGCAGGCGCAGTTTCCAAACGAGATGCAACTGGGGGATATCCCTTTTTGTTTGCCGGTGATTTTAAGGACAAAATTCTACGATTAAGGGCGATCTCCAATGCCAAACCGGTGGAAATTGCCTTGGGAAGATTTGTGGAAACCAGAACCCCAACCAATCTTGGAGAGATTCAAGCCGATCAGGCGATTTTGGCTACAAGATACATGGAAAGCATGAATACATGGGAAGATCTGAAAAAGCAGCCTATGACTGAGATACAAAAAGTTAGAAGGGAAGTTGAGCTTCAGAAGGTGGATGCCTTGCCTAATCGGGCTGAGATGATTAAAAAAATGGATCGTCTCATTGTTGATGATTCTGGCAGACTAGTGGAAGGCAGTGTCAATCAGTTGCAGGAGATTCGGCAGGGAGCTGCATCCGGTGGGGAATGGGAGCAGGATCTTATCGAAAAAATTAAAACCAGAGTTTCCATACCTGTAGAAGCTCCAGAATTTATTCTTAGTTCCGCCAGAGTGATGGGAGAAACTTCAAGTACAACAGTATTTCCTCAACCCCAGTCTCAGAATTCAGGCATTGAAATTATGCTTTACAGAATTCCTACGGTGGATTGTATAAATGATGTTTGTGATCTGGAGATCAGGATTACCCGTACCCTTACCCAAGATGATTTGCAGTCCTTTAAAAATACAGCCAAATTGCATGCCAGAAGCATGGATAGTGTGTGGCCAGAGGCTTTAAACGGAATCTCGCTGGAAAAGGCTAGAATCGATAACGGGGCCTTGGTAGTGACTCTTCCAAAACCAAGTTTTCAGACTACAGCCCATTATGCTCTAAACTGGATGAGACGAAAGCCAACGGGCGGTTCCGAAACATTGAATCTAAATTTTGCCGTGGTATATTGAGGCCATGAACTATGATTTGAAGTTTGTGACTTTCCCTGATTCGGTGGTGGAATCCTTTGCCTTTGAGCCGGATCAACATAGCCTACTGATTGAGGTAGATGAAGCCATTTTTGACAATGATCGGGAAGTAAAACGAATCATGGGTTGCCGCCTGCATATCCGTGAGTGGACGCAGGTGTTGATTCGTGATTATAAATCCAATCAGAGCACCAAGACAAATACTCCAGAGCTTTACCTGGCTGATTTGATTGATGTCCATTTTGATGAAAAAATGGTGCGATTACGCGGTTTAGGGCAGGGTACGGGAGAATGGGTCGATTACATTTTTGAGAATGCCAGATACTATTTAGAAGAAAAGTAGGATGCGCTCCATGAAGCTGCATTCGATCTTGGAGTTAATTTTATTGGCCGCCATGTGGGGGGCTTCCTTTTTATTTATTAAAGTAGCTGCCCCTGAATTTGGCCCTGTACCTCTGGTTCTTTTAAGGGTTGGGCTGGCGGCTTTGTTTCTAATACCTCTTTATTGTATGCGCCATAGGTTGATGGATTTTTGGCCTTATCGCTGGCATCTTGTAGTAGTTGGTCTGTGCAATTCCGCACTTCCATTTTTATTGCTGGCCTGGGCATCAACTTCTGTTCCGGCAGGATTTCTGGCTGTAATGAATGCCACGGCCCCTTTGTTTGCGGCCTTAGTGGCCTGGGTCTGGTGTGGACAAGTTTTAAGTCGCTGGCAGATAGTGGGCATGTTTACAGGAGTATTTGGAGTCGCGTTATTGGTGAGTTCCCGTCTTCAGGTGCCAGAAGCGGGACTAGGTGTGATTCCAAGCGTACTAAAGGCACTTTTGGCCACATTTTTATACGGGGTCGCCGCCAACTATACCAAGGTATATCTGAATCAATGTTCTTCCCTTTTGATTGCAACTGGAGGCCAGACGGTGGCCTCCATTCTGCTTTTGCCCTTTGCCATAATATTGTGGCCAGAAGTACCGGCTTCAAACACGGCCTGGATTTGTGCTGTTGCCTTAGCCGTGATCAGTACGGCCATTGGCTTTTTACTGTATTATCGCCTGATAGCCGGAATCGGACCCACTCGGGCCATTGCGGTAACATTTTTAGTCCCGGTGTTTGGGCTTGTCTGGGGTTATGTTTTCTTAAATGAAGTATTGACGGTTTATATGTTTTTGGGGGCTGCGGTTGTATTTTTAGGTACAGCTTTGGCTACAGGTATTCTTCGTCCGCGACAAATACTTGCCTAAAATGCCTTGCAGATCGCAACAAACTCCCTATGATATGCGTAGCCTATTCAAAGGGATCAATTATGGTGCATAAAATTCTTTCTCTGTTCATTGGCCTTGTTCTGTCGATTTCGGTTAAAGCCAACACAACTGAACCCGGAATTAAAATTGAACTGGGAGAAAAACTTTTGGCTCATGCCATAGAGTCGGCACTATCCAGAATATCTCAGGGCATGGAAGTGCAGGTCCGAACTGTTCCACCAGACAAGCTTGAGTACAAGGTGGTTCTTAAACATCCCGGGCAAGGCAAACCAATTCTTGAAAATATCTCTAAAGACTCGGGTCTACGGGATCTGGTTTCAAAGCCCTTGGAAAGTTTACAGGGTGTGGCCAGTATTGAATTTGTCGTAGTATTAAAGGTTGTGGCTGGAAGCGATAGCAAATCCTTTATTGCTGGATTTGATAAAAACTCCATGAAAATTCGCACCCTTGCGCCCAATGGATCAGAATCTGGTCACGGAACTACCGTGAATGCCGTGCTTGATTTTTTAAGAACCAGAGGATTTGAAGCATTAACCAGTTCGGTTTTAGGTACCTATATTGGTGCCCCTGGATCGAATCAGGGATTACCCGTAGCCGGAATTATTACTCTATACAATCTTGGAGAAGGTCAAATTAAATTGGGGCTTAATCTGGGAAGGGTCAATGATTTGTATGGAATTGAGGCTATGAATCTGAAGATGGTATATGCGGAGACTCATGAGGGCTCACCGCAAAAGAGCGGCAGAATTGAGATTACTGGGGAAGCCAAGGTGGATGCACAATGAAAAGACTACTGATGATGGCTCTAATGTCTAGTGTCTGTTTCGGGAATGATCCTGCTCCTGGTTTTGAGGATTTGACCGTGACAGGCCAAACACGAAGTGCTGAGGCCAACGCTCCTTTAATGCCAAACAATGGAGTTGAAGCCACTGTCTTAGACAGTCTGGCTGAAGATTTTCATGGTGGGAATGCTGGGGCACCAGTTGCACGACCAGAATTACCATTTCGCCCCGATTTTGAGGCCACCATCAGTATGGATAATGTGAAGTATTGGACGCGCTGGGCTCTTGAGACATTGCAGGGAACCAAAAAACCCATTCGCATGATTCGCTATCATCTTACTGGTAAGGGTGTTTTAGTGCAGGTGGTTGCAGACTATTCTTTAGTGTCAGCAGCACTCCAAATACCAGGATCGGGACTAGCCTATGGCCCAGGGCAGATTTTTTTATCTCCAGATCAAAGGCAGGCCGGCCCGGCCTCCAGAGACAATCTTTGTGTCATGGTGAGTGTGGAAGTAGAGCTTCCTGGAGCTTTAAGAGGATCTGAACCAGCACCGGGGGCGATTTCTGTAAAACCAGGGGCTCCAGAATTCAGGGTGTTTTATGAGGTAGATCTTCAGGAATATGCCGGCCTGATGGCTGAAAAAGGCAGTCTTGAGCGACAGATGCATTCGGCTAATCGTGAACAACATCGACGAATTACGACAAGGCTGATGGAAGTAGATGAAAAAATCGGCAATTTTGATGGGACAGTGCTTCCTGTAACTGCCACTCCAGCACTTTTTAGAATCCTGGCAGAGGCCTTAAATTCCCAGAAGCTTTTTGGTGACAAAATCACTCTCTCCATAGTGGGAGACAAGTTTGTGGTGGAAAGAATTGATGCCGAGATTCTACGGTTTGCCAGAGTTGGCCTGCAATTTGATTATGCAGGAATTATGAGTGGGGCCGGAGGATATCGAATCTCGATTGCTGGACGAATCAGGAGGCGAAACTGATGCCCGTGTTTTTAGCATTTTGTTTGAGCTTTTTCCTGGTAAGCACAGGTTTTGGCAAGGAACCAGATTTGAGCATTCATTTGTCCCGACAAATGGTGCAGAAGATTTCTGGGTTAGCGGCTGGAGAATTAAAACATGCTTTTTGGCTGGATCTGGAATCAGGCACAGGCAGTCAGGCTAATTTGAGCTTGAATCTAGCCCTGCCTTTTTCTGAGATTCCCGGTAGCATTGCGGTGAATGGCAGAAACCAGCAGATTTCAAATCTGTTAACCCCTCTGTGCAACCGGGCTGGAGAAATCTTTGAAAACGCCAGTTGTGCCGCAGATGGTACAGGCAGACCTCAGGATGGAATTAAATTAAGGGTTCGAGTGCCTTTTGGTATGAGAATTTTAGAGGACTCTGGAAAGACTTTGCATTTGCAGTCACATAATAAGCCAGAAATCAGTGCCAGTTATGATGCGGATATCCAAAGGTACTTGAGCTTGATTTCTCAGGCTGCCGATATTTCGGCCCGAATTGAGGCAATTTACAGGGATGAGGCCACCCCTTGGGAGCAGTTGCGACCAGGGATGGAGACTTTGGTTCGGGATCTTCGAGCTGTAAAGGCTTTGATTACCAGATTTGAATCCCGCTCGGCCTTTTTTGCCATACCGGACGCGGCTACTATCCGTAGGCTGTTGTCTCAAGCTCGTGTGGAAGAAACCCTAAGACAGGCCGTTTCAAACAGTGGGGCCTCGCTAGAGCAACTGGTTCTTGGGGATGATTTAAGAGTTAGTCTGAAAATCAATCAGGTGGCTCGGGTTTTTGCTCCGTATATGCCAGGAGTGGTGATGAGCAAAATGGAAGTTCAAATGCTGAGTCGTGAGGGTTCTGAAGCAGTTCCCTATCTGTTGTTAGAAGGAGAAGTTCGATGAAACGGTGTCTCATATCCTGTCTGATAGTCGCATATGCTGTTCACGGATCGGGTTCTTCCCTGTACTCAGATTCTCCTTCTATGGATTTATTGGAAGGAACTGTCAATCAACGGGCAATCCCTATTCCTCTTCCTGATCCAAGAAGGCAGTCACAAATTCTGGGAGTGGATGGTTTAAACCGTACCAGTCTGGCTCGTGGCCCACTGCCACAGATTAGCTCGATTCGTCCTGGTCCCTTGCCCGAGGAAGTGGATTTAAGAATCCGCTTTAATGAAAAAGTTGTGGAGTCATTTACCGATCATATGTTGATTCGTGATAATTCTCAGAATTTGCTTCGCGATCTTCTTTTTACAATTGATGGTGGCAAACTTCGCCTAAGTGCCATCGCTGATTTTGCCAAGTTAAACCAAGCTATTTCAGCCAATAAACTTTCGGATTATGTACAGGCGGATTATCAATCAAGGGTAGATAAGGGCGAGAGCTTTAATCTGGCTGTGGATGTTGAGTTTGAACTGCGCACCAAGGAAGGCACACCTAATACGGTCTATTTGTCCTGGCAGCGACCCAAGATGAATTTTTTTGGATTCTGGGTGGGCAGTCGTGAAGAAGGGGCGTTTAAGGCTTATCTGAGACGCAATGCCATTGGTCGAGAAGAGGCTCAGGCATCTGAATTGGAGGCATTACAGGCCACCGTGGATAGACTGGAAGCCAAGGATAATCGCACAGCCGCCGAAGATCAGCAGATGATGACGGCATTGCTCCAACTAAGAAAATTGCAGACAGTGGAAGTAGCTAGAGTGCCTTTGCAGCTTGGGGAAGAGCCTGTCAGGCTTTTGATGAATGAAATTGTGAAAGCCATTGGTACCGAAAAAATTACTAGTGCTGGCATTGGAGTTCGTTACGGGTATGAGGATGGGGTTCAGACTCATTTGGTTGAGGTCAGTGGCTTAAACGGAATGTTTAAGACTCATCTACCAGATTTTTCTATCACTCATATTGGAGTGGACAAACGATTTTTAGTGTTCTCCGGGAGGTTGTCGGAATGAGAATTTTACCCATTCTGTTCTTTCTGATTCTGGGAATGCTGGAGGCTAAGCACCATAGCTTTAAGATAGGCAATTCTCAGGTAGCCTCCCACTTGAGCCAGAATCATGAGGGAGCGGCAGTCTTTTTATCTTATGATTTGTTAGAAGATCTGGTGTCTACCCAGTTAAGACTGAATGGATTTACCCCCCGACCAGGTGAGCCGTTTGTAGAGTTTTTGGGTAAAAATGATCCATCCAAAATGTATCACATTGTGATTCGCGGAGACATGGATCAAACCGTCGGTAAATTTAAGCTGACCTTGCATCTGAACGGTAGATTTTACAAAGAAAGCCTCAATACAGATGAGATTGTGATTGATGCAGAGGTGGGGCTTCAGAATCCACCCAGAAACTTTGCTGAGGCTCTGTTAGGTGTTATTTCCACCCCGATTAATCTGGTTATGGCCACGGTGATTTCCGTGGTGTTTCCCTTCATTAATGAAAAATTGGGTGAGGAAAACGACTATATCAATGCCTCCATTAATGGCAAATACAATCCTATGGCCCCGCTGATTACGATTGCCAAAAAAATTGCTGATTTTTTTCTGGGATGGTTTGGTGTGAGCACTGGCCCTCAGACCTATCCCGTTGCTTTAAAATTTGTGCCTCAAAAGCATCTGATGACAATTTTTAACACCCTCAAGGTTTTTGAGGTCGGATCCTATACTCTTCAGACATCAGCCGGCCCTGTACGGGGAGTCAGGGTGCAATTTCGTTAGGAGTTTTCATGCAATTTCAATCCCTGTTTCTGTTGATTTGTCTGCTAGTTTCATCTTTTGCCACAGAGCATTTTGATGACTTAGTGAATGAAACTAACGGCCAGACACAGGCAGATCCGGCCAGGACTTCTGCTCAGACTGTTGTCAGTAATGGGGCAGTGAAACAGTTCACTCGCTTAAATGTACGGCAAATGCCTAGCATGTCAGCAGCCGTGATCACTCAGGTGGATTCTACGGACTCTTTTGTGGCCCTATCCGCAGGATCACAGTTTACCCAAGTGATGTTGGATGGGAACTACGGTTACATTGAAAATACTTGTTTTGATCAAAGACCAAGACAGATTAGGGATGGGGTACGGGCCCTTAATGTGAGGCAGTCCTTAGGTGAAAACAGTCGTATTCTTAGACAGATTGATGGGGGAACCCGTTTTACTCTGGTGGCAGTTTCTGGAGACAGGTTTCGGATTCGTCTGGCAGACGGCGTGACAGGCTTTATTCCCTCATCCTTTGCTAGCGGTGGCAGTAGAGCCAGGGAGCATGGCTGTGTTGTGCACACAGAGCCCGGATCTTCACGAGCGGCGGGAAACATTGCGGCTGGGTCCGAAGTGCTAATAGCCAATGTAGAGGGTTTTACCCATATCCGCTTAGCTGATGGGCGATTAGGCTGGGTTTCCAGCGACTTCGTTAAGGCATCAGACACTGTGTCAGCCCCTCCATCCCAGACTTCGGGGATCAAGTCAGTTTTGATTGATCTGGCCTCCCGTTCCGAATCATCCTGTAAAGCTGTTCCTGATCTAAGAGAGCCAATTCAGGCCATCAAATCGCAATCCATATCCTGTACAACTGAGTCTCAGGTTCAGTCCAATGCCGAATTTGTGGCTCATATGCTGGACTCCATCAGAACATCAGCCTCAAGCACTTCAGGTACAATCAAAACAGAATTGACAGAGCATTATTACAGGATTCTTGAGGTAGTAAATGCCTCCTGGCCATTAGCAGTTATTAACATGGGAGGAGCAGGCTTCACGCCCCGTCCTTTTCAGGCCTTATCCTTTTCCAGAGCCATTCCTGGTTTAGAAACGGTTCAGGGAGCACCACCTATTTTGAGTAATCGTCCTTTGTTTGTAGGAAATCTTTTGGATAAGCTCGGAGAGATGCCAGAGCAGGATACAGAACACAAGGCCATGTATGTTCAGATGCTTCCCTGTGAATCGGTTTCCGTTGGCGTTGAATTGTTGGCTTCATGGATGGAAGTTTCCTCTCCTGGCACAGCTTGCTTAAGAACTGCCCGAAATACCACAGTAGCCCTAGCCGCTAAAATTGGGGAAACACAGAATCAGGTACTGGCAAACATTTTGACTCAGACCGGATTGGGTGCAGCATTTTTGCAGATGGGACCAATGGAGCAGGCTAGGGCTTTATCGTCCCTCAGTTCGGAAGATAGAATTCGGGTCTTAAACGAGCTTGGAAAGGCCGCCAAGGCCGAAAGACAGGCCAACCCGTCACAAGCCCAGGATACTGGTTCTGAGAATGCACCAGATACAGGCACTGGTGCAGGCACAGTTCACAAAGATGAGCCGCAACAAAACTGGTATTCACAGGAAGAAAAGGCCCGTTTGAAGCGCGAGGCCCCGATGTCGATTGTGGCCGACTCACACATGATTAACCTGATGGGAACCAAGTACCTGACAGGATATCTGAGTGAAGGCAATCCCCCCGATAATTTTGTCCAAGACTTCCTTTTGGAGGGGGCTAAAGACGGGGTTATTGAAGTGGCTCTAACCTTGGTTAATACCAGAACTACCGTGAACGATCAGAGAGAAGAAGTTACGCAAAGGGAAACTAGTACCTATCGATTAGGGATCAGTCCACAAGTGGTCAAGGGCGTAGAGGATACTTTTGAGTTTGAGTTAAAAAAGTTTACGGTTCAGAAGGGAAACTCAGCTCAAGAGGATATTTTAGCCGATGCCGCAAATTTAGTGGATGCTGTAGTCAAAGGATTAAACTCTGGTCGTTATGCCAATCAGATTCAGTTTGAATATTTACCCCTTCGTAAAGCCTTTCGCGTCAAAAATACCTTGGCCATGTTTCCCTCCTTTCCCCGTTTCAAAATTCATCTGGTGGAAATCGTGGATGGAAAAATTGCCTTTTTTGGCAACCCCGATGCCTCTGGCCTAGGCAGATTGCTGGCCAGTACCTTAAAACTAGATGATAAGGGCAATGTCAGTGGCACTGATGCCAATCAAGTGGTTGCAGCTAGTGTGACAGGTCGCTCGGTAAATGTAGAGCAAAACCCAGCCCCAACTCAGACTAGGTCAACTGGTTCTGATGGAGGCACGGCTCATGCTGGCGTAGGAATCTTTCAATCTGTGTTAAATGATTTTGCCAGTGCCTTCCGAGGCCAGATAGTGTCTGATGCCCGAAGAGAAGGTTGGCTTGATTTAAATGAAAGAGCGGCTAGAAATCAAGATCTGAAAGCTGGAGGCTCCAAGGAATACATTCGCAATCTGGCAAGGGGTTTTGAGTCAGTCAGAGTGGAATTTCAAGCCGATTCCGTGCGTTTGATTGCCCGTGGTGACTGGAAGCTTTTGTCCTGGCAATCCCGTACAGGCCTTGAAGTTTTTAATAGCTATGTGGCCGATGTATCCAACTACATTGGACGAGGTGTTTCTGATGCCGGTAATGCCATTGCACGGGGGGCCATTCACTCCTGGAACTGGATTACTCAGCAGGTGGGAATTGACTTAAAGGGAAATCCAGAACATTTCCGTACCAACCCTCAGGACTATCTGCCTGTATCTGGGGCATTTGAGCTTAATATGCAGGGTCGAGTAGTGCATGATGAGGCAACAAATTCCTTAAAGGTGGCCCTGACATTCACACCGGATTCCATCAAAGATACAGTAAATCCTGGAGCTTTAGAAAAGTGGTTAGCCCGCCTGATGGGAACGGCTGAATTTTTTCTAAACCCTTTTGGTTTAAGCGATAAAATTTATACGGGTATTTTGCATGCCGTAGATTACACCACGGGTTCAAACACCAAAAAGCGCGACTCAATGCTTGAGTATTTTCTGGATATTTTCTTTCAGCTAGCGGCGTCCTTTGCCGGAAAAAACCTTGTACCTGGACTGGAATTTTCCAGTAACGGGTATGATGATTTTATTATCCGGTTTGTGGATTTTAGCCTTGTGGAAGGCACTAACAGTAAAATCAGCGGGACCAAGGTCGAACCCAACCTCATTCGTATCGAAGCTACTTCTAGGTAGAGCAAAAACTACATAACCCGACTATTCCCCCCAGGACCAGGAATTACCTGAATTTGGGTGCTGATACGCTCCTTCAGGATTGGTACATGGGATATAATTCCTATAAGTTTTCCATTTTGTTTTAGGCTGGCCAAAGTGTCTAAAGCTACTTCAAGGGTGTTTTCGTCTAGTGTTCCAAAACCTTCATCAAGAAAGAGGGAGTCAAGACGGATTTTGTGGCTGGACATACAGGACAAACCAAGGGCTAGAGCCAGACTGATAATAAAACTCTCCCCACCAGATAAGTTTTTGGTGGAGCGAATGACCCCGGCCTGATAGTCATCGCGGACAAACAAATCCAGTGGCTCCATAGGGGAACGGATTAGCGTGTAGCGATCACTCATTTGCCTTAGTTGTTGGTTGGCATGCGAAATCATGACCTCAAAGGTCAGGCCTTGGGCATAGTTTCGGAACTTTTTGCCGTCATGAGAGCCAATCAGGGAGTTGAGATTGGCCCAGCTTTGCCAGACTAGCTTTTGGCGGTCTTGATCTTTTATGATCCCGGCCAATTTTTGTTTTAGTTCAGCCTGTTCCCTAAGCTTCTCTAAAATACCCCCAAGTTCCTGATTTAAGGTGCCGATTTCGGCTTCCAGAGGTTCAATTTTTTTAAGATCATCTTCCAAAACAGGGGGTTTTTTGGCCTCCAGATCACCTATTTCGGCTTGCAGGGCAGAAAATTGAGCTTGGGCCTGGGCCAGAGTTTGCTTCAGGCCGCTTATTTGGTCCTCAAGTTGATTGATTTCCTCAAAACTTCTTAAGCATTGCAGGTAGTTTTCTACAGTTCCTAGACCCAAACGGGCTAAAGAATCGCCAAAACGAAGTTCGGCTTTTAGAATTTCTGTCTGTCTTTCCCCCTGTGTTTTCCCAAGTTCCCTAATCTGTTGCCTCAGTTTATCGATTTGGTTTAAAACCAAAATATGCTTTTCTTTATTTGTGGTTTCCAAAGCCCGGGTTTTGTTCAGATGATTCTGGGATGTTTCCAGTTCAGTATCTGGATTTTTATCCCCAAAGATAGACTGACGGTTACTTAATTCGTGGCTCAATTCAACATTTAAGCCATCCAGCAAGGCATGTAAATCTTGAATTTCCTGGCTCAGGGCCTGTTGGATCTCTTCTTTTTCCTTAGAAATGGCCCGGTTTTTTTGGATATCTGATTCTGTCTCCCGTTTAAGGTTCTGAGCATTTATATAACTCTTTTGCCTTTGAACTAAATTGGATTCTGTTTGTAAGTCCAGTTTTTGAACCCCATAGGGCAATAGCTCCAAAAGCAATTTTTCTTGTAAAGATTCAAGATTATGAGCAGCTTGAGCCAGTTGTGTTTTTGCCTCCTGTTCACTACTTATAAGTGAAGCTAGTTCAAATTGGCTCTGGTTTTGCGTTAAGAGAATGGTTTCGCGCTCGTTTTTGGCCTTAAGTAGATTCTGATGCAGCCGGGTTAGAGAATCTATCAAATCCTGGTATCTTTTTAAGCAGGTGGTTAAATCTTGATCGGAACCATCGGGAATCACCGAAGGGGCATCTTGTTTTGGCAGTAAGTCTTTTAGACGGGCTAAAGATAATTCCAGTTTTTGGTTGTGACTCCTTTGGCTTTTAAGCGAGTTTCTAAGCTCAGTAAGCTTTATTTCTGTATCCTCTGGATTAGGTAAATTGTCTGTCACAAAGGGATGATGAGTCGAACCGCACAAGGGGCAGGGGCTTTGATCCTTCAAACTTTTCCGATGATCCTCAAGATTTTTAATTGTAATCTCAAGCCGGACTTGATTCTGCAGCAGTTCCTCTTTTTCTTCGTAATGAATCAGGGTTGTTTGTCCCTCGCTTAGTTGTTGCTGCATTTTTTGAAACTGGGCCCAAAGTATTGGTTCTAGGCTGGTTTTCTCGTCGGACGAATTTTGTATTTGAGTTAAAATCTGTTTAATCTCCAGATCTTTTGCCTGTAGGGTATTTTGAAACTCCTGTTCTTTTTGTCGTAAAGCCGCCATTTGGGTACTGAGATTTTGGGCCTTTTGCTTCTGGGTTTCTAACTCCTGGCCCAAAGAGTCTATGGATTTTTTTCTTTGTAAATAGGCATTGAGGTTTTCGATAAGAATCAGATCAGCCTGATTGGTTTTTAGGTATTGTTCCTGAGCATTTATCTGTATTGTCTGGTCTTTGATTTTCTGATTGAGGTTTGTGATGTCCTTTTGCAATTGTTTTAGGGTCTCAGACTTTATTTCCAGAGTCTGGGATTTATCCTTGATCTTTGTTTGGATTTCTCTGATTTTTTCATCAAGGGGCCGTACTTTTTTGATCAAATCTAAGAGGGCGAGATTTTGATTTTCGGCCGTTTTATGCTCCATTTGAGCATTTATCAGGCATTCTTTGGCTTGTTTTTCCTCAAGTTCCGTTTGTGTTAAGCTTTGTTTATGGACACTAAGAATATGTTGTTCTTTGGCTTGATCGCTTAATAAGCCCTGCCATTTCTGGTAATCCACCTCAAGCCGTTGTGCCTTTTTGGCCTGCTCCAAAATGGTTACTTGAGGGGCAAATTGGATGAGATTCTCCGAGGTAATTTTTACCTGATCCTGAGCTTGATTCAGTTTCTGGTTGAGATTTTTTAAGTTGTTTTGCCAATCAAGAGCCACGCGAAGCTGATTAAGTGTTTGAGATTTTTCCCCAATTAAATCACGAGACTGCAAAACCTTGTCGTTTAAAACCTTAATCTCATCTTCTGAGGCAATTACCAACGCTCCCATTTGTAGGTTGATTTCTTCCAGTTTCTCTTTCTCTAACCCAGTTCTTTCATGAACCCTGAGGGAAATTTCTGTGTAAATGCCAGTGCCGGTAATCTGTTCCAGGATTGGGGCTCTTTCGGCCGGGCCAGATTGCAAAAAGGCTGCAAAACTTCCCTGAGCCAAAAGCATGGAGCGAGTGAATCGCTTAAAATCCATACCCGTGATTTCTTCAATCAGGGCATCAACCTCAGCAATTCTGGTGCTTAATATCTGGCCTTCCTTAGACAATTCTCTTTGGGGTTGTTGTAAGGCTCCATCGGCTTTTCCTCTGGCTTTTCTGTGCGAAAAGTGGGCCTGATACTCAGAATCTCCGGCCCAAAAGGTAAGCTCGGCAAAACATTCTCCCGCCTGCCTGGACATTATCTCATTGGAAGATTTGCTGATGGTGTTTAACCTTGGGGTCTGGCCGTAAAGGGCGAGGCAAATGGCATCAAGAATGGTGGACTTTCCGGCCCCCGTGGGACCACAAATCAAAAAGATCCCATCCTCGACAAACTGCGGTCTGGTGAAATCAATGACAAACTCGCCTAACAGGGAGTTTAAGTTACTAAGCCGCAGTTTCTTAATTCTCATGTTGCATGGTGTACAGAATGGTTTGGTAATTCTCCCGCAAGGAGTTTTTTTCCTCTTCTGTCAGTTCCTGTTCTGAAAGCAATAGTTCAAACACAGCCTCTGGTTTTAGTTCCTCAAGCCTCGGAATTTCCTGAACTTCGTCTAAGGATTTACGATCCCTTTGCACACGGATTCTTAAGATTTCAACCCCAGTATTAAGGCAGAGTTGGTCTAGTTCTTCTACCAGCCCCGCTGCCAGAGCCACACTAATCACCTCAACCCAGATAGATTCCTTTTGGTGGATTAGCCGGCCCATTTCAGCCAGAATCGTCTCCCTATCCCCACTGATGCGTTGCATTTTCTGAAAGCAAGGAATTTCAATGGGTAAAACATCCACCTTTTGATCGGCAAGTTTCACAAGTAGGGTATTTTTAGTCTGTCCAACCTCATTAAAGCCCATGATCAGAGGGGAACCGCAGTAGCGGCGAGTTGGATTTTTACCCAAGAGCTGGGCCTGATGCAAATGCCCCAGGGCCAGATAATCAATCTCCTGAGGAAAGCTATCCTGATGAATCATGGCCAGTGAGCCCACATATAAATCTCTGACCCCATCATCGGCCACGGTTGTACCCCCAGCCGCAAACAAATGCCCTAAAGCCACAATTGGCACGGGCTTTTGGGATTTTATCTTTACCCTTAAGGCCTCAGCCACCGAGTTTTGATAATAACTCACGACCCCATCTTTAAGCTTCTGATCCTTGGTCTGAAGGCTTTCCCCATCCTCGACCATCCTCAGATCCCGATCGCGAAGAAAGGGCACCGAACAAACAATCAATTCCAATTCCCCTTGCTCATCCTTCAATAAAAGCACTGAATCTTTCGCCTCTACCGGAGCCTGACCCACTACATGGATATTTAAGGCACTGAGAAGATTTTGCGGGGCATTTAAAAAGGCCGGCGAGTCATGGTTTCCCCCAATAATCACGGTATGGCGCACCCCAGTATCCTTGAGGCCAGCCAAAAAGCGATAATAC
>DITF01000059.1 GCA_002422125.1 bacterium UBP17_UBA6191 | reverse complement strand
TGGCTGCTTTAAGAATGGGACTAAAACCCATACCAAAAAAGATATTGTCCCCCAGAATCAGGCAGGCAGAATCTCCTGCCAGAAACTCCTCTCCCAGAATAAAGGCCTGAGCCAGGCCATCCGGGGACGGCTGCACAACATATTCAAATTTCACTCCCCAATCCGAGCCATCTTTTAGTAAATCGCGAAACCGTGGCAGGTCTTCAGGCGTGGAAATGATCAAAATCTCTCTGATTCCGGCCAGAAACAAAGCCGACAAAGGATAATAAATCATGGGCTTGTCGTAAATTGGCAAAAGTTGCTTGCTGACGACCGAGGTCACGGGATGCAGTCTAGTACCTGCTCCACCGGCTAATACAATACCTTTCACTCACTCCCCCACTTTAAAAATTACGCAAGCATTGCCAAGTAGGAACGCACCAATTCATCAAAGCCCGTAACATTGATCAGCCAATACTCAGGATAAATATCGGAAAACTTTCGGGCGTCAGAAAATTTATCCAGTTGTCTTTGATCCATCTCAAGTTCTTCTTTGTTGTGAAGACCGCGAAATTCAGTGGTCCCTCGATAGACATAGTCCGTTCCCAAGCCCGGTTCAAAATACAGAATATTAATGGAATAAATTTTTCTTACCTTGGCGTACTCACTGCCTCGGCTCATATACTCAGTTACCGCTCGGCTAACGGAATACAGCATACGCAAAAGGTAGTCATACTGGTAGTCCACCTGAACTTCTACCAAAAACAGATTGGCCTCATGGTCTTCACATAAAATATCGACCCGATTCAGCTTCTGTAGCTCATGCTCTTGATTGGTTTCGCTCTCAAGGATCTGCCTGATTTTTGTTTCTCTGCCAATGATGGAGGAAATAAAACCTTCCAAAACATTAAAATTGGCTTTTTGCCGAAGAATCTTTTTTATAGCCCAGTCAAAACGAATCAGTTGCATGATCCCATTCTATAGAGCAAAGGCAGGAGACGCAAGCGAAGACGATACCTAAGAATCCATCTACCCCTCTAAGGCACTCTTGCATAATTGACGGATTAAGTTATTCGTGTAGTCCCTGGTCCGCGAGCAACTCAGGAGGCGCTCAGGATGCCACATAATCCCCATCATCCGATGTTTTGGCAGGCAAAACCCTTCTGGTAACTGATCCGGTAAACTTCTGGCAAAAATCTCCGTGGCAATAAAACCTTCCGCTTCCTGAAGGGCAAAGTCATGATAACTCTCGACCATAAATGGTTCACTAACACCATTAACCGAAACCAGATGAGTTTGTCCTGCATGATTCTGACAAGATGCAATACCCCCACCAAAATACTGCCAAATCAACTGGGCTCCGCGGCAAACACCTAGCACCGGAATTTTCATTAAGAGACAATATTTCAAAAGTCCTATCTCAAATTCATCGCGCATTCGAGAAAGCTCGCAGTCTGCTACAGAAGACAAGGAATTGCCTCCACTTAAAATTAAAGCATCGATCTGAGGGTCAAATTCCATCTTACGATACAACAAATGAATAGGATTTAGTCCCAAAGAAATCAGATATTCAGCCCAGGCAATATCTAAACAGTCACGAATTTCACCTGTTGTTTCATGAACAACCAACCGACCAGTAATGCCAACCTGTTTCATGATAAGACTTGCACTTGACGATTCAGACAGTCCAGATACAAAGCTTGGGCTCTGGACCATAGACTGAATTTAGTTTCACCACAACCAATCACGGCCGGAATACCAAGTTCGGCACAGCGAATTGCCATGTGGGAATTTGCCCCACCATACAAGGTAATCAGAGCCCCAATATTTCTGCTGAAAAGATAATCATAACCAGGATCAGCAGATCGAATCAGTACAATTTTTCCCTGACAGTCCATAGAATCCATGGACTCCTCCAAAACAACTGAGGCATTGATCGTCTTACTGGAAATATAATTGGGTTCTTCCCGGTGCATCTTAAAACAATAAAATTCATCACGAGAAGCCAAAAGGGATGGGAGCTTAAATCCCAAGGTAAAACGGTACTCATCCTGCTTTTGTTTTAGTCTGGTTTGCACGGCCTCACGAAAATCCAGAGCCGAAAAAGACGCATATCCTGACAAAATGGATTGGATATCCAGATAAGGCAATTCACTCTCCTGAATCTGAAATTCAGCCGGGGCATGGGACTTAATTAAGGATAGGACTTCGCTAAGGGTTTTGGTAAACACAAATTTGGCGTATTCCCTGCCTTCAATGGCAGTTCTGGCAAAATCCACCAAGGTTTTGGCGTTACAGGACATCCCACATTCCAGAAGCAATGTATCAATATCTTTTATGGTTTTTTCTGAAAGAATAAATTCGGTTTCTAAACCTTCCTCAACTGTAGGCTCAATCTGTGCTGCAAAATAGGTCGTATATGCCTCATCGTATCTGGGACTATGAATATCATAGGTGCCGGGGCGCAAATGGCCGTATTCTTGCAAAAAGGCCTCGCGACTTAAATCGCCCTTGGCATGACGAGATAGATCACGGCTAAGGTTTTTAGACAGCGTATTTAAAGAATTCAAAAAAGCCTCATACTCTTTTTTTGTAATCAGCCCTTGAGTAATCAGGGAGCGCATAATCTGAACGGCAATAAAAGCGGCTCTGGCAACTCCGGCAAAGGGTAGGGTTCCATAGCGTTTACAGTATTCCACCAGCCAGAACACCTTGGTTAGCCAGTCTGTATCGGCACTAAGAACTTCATGGTGCAACTGCTGTAGGATTTTAATTTTTTTTAAGTCTTTACGGCAGAGACCAATTTCAGGATCAAGCACCTGATTGGTGAGTTCTAGCAGGGTAAATTCAATTCGTTTGATCTCATTGTGATTAAAACCATGCTGTAGCAATTCCAAAAGCCTCTCAGAAACATCTAGATAGTAACAGGAATGTACTACCTCAAACTCCACCTTATCGTGAAGAAAGGGTTTTAAGGACAACTGCTGCAAATAATAGGTGACAAGCTTATCCGCGATAGAATCAGGCAGGGCTTTGGGTATAAACGAATTGAAACTGGCTCGCACATCAATAAAAGGAATGCCACCCATGCTGATCATAAGTGGGCAGGATCTTAAATTGCGATACCCATAATTATTTCTCTGGTAAGCCCATACCGAATCAGTGATCAATTCCTTATATAGGGACAAAGCCAATGGCTTGGGACGAATCCCAATCATTTCCGCCGGATTCCAGTCCGNNGCCCGTGCAGAATTCTCATACAATCTAAAAACCTGCTCCCGAAATACCTTGGCATCCAGAGTTCTTTTAACCCCAGCCATGGGCCTGACCTGCAATAACCAAAGGCTTTCCGTTTCAGAATCAAAGGCAAATTCAATGTCTAAAGCATCCTGTGAAAAGATGTCCTGAAGCTCAGAAACCAGATTTTTTATAGGTATCAGCCAGGGATAAGGTAAATTCTGGGCCTCCAAAAGCATGACTAAGCTATCATAATTTCCACTGCCCGAAGTCACGGAATTTAAGGANNCCCGATTCATCATAATTGACGGTAATATATGGGGCCCCAGTTTCATAATCTGCACTCAGGATTACCCCGGATCTAATGGCTTTTTTGAATGTGGGTTGTATCAGAAGTTCAGCTACTCCTACCCCATCAAAACTGGCCAGAACTTCATGACAGGCCTTGAGAAATTCTTCATCTTTTAAGGGCACATTGGCAAGGCTTAAAAATTTACCAGCACAGGAACTACTTAGAGTATCCTCTGAACTAAAAGACGATCTGACAATTACTGATGATACTGAGCCTAAAAACTCCTGAGCCAATTTTGTTTTGTAGGTCCCCGATTTCAGATCCTCGGAATTTAGTAAAACCACGGGTAAAATCTGGGCATGTTGTAAAACCCCCCTGAGCCTTTGAAGCGTTTGTCCCTTGCTTAAAAATGATGCTTTTTTCATCGGTTTAAAACCCCAACCCAGCCGGATACAACCTGATTTGCTAAAGCGGGTATGTC
>DITF01000216.1 GCA_002422125.1 bacterium UBP17_UBA6191 | reverse complement strand
CGGAGGACTGTTGGGTGAAAAATCACAACAGAATGTCCGAATTACGGCTTCGGTTCGGGAGTTTTCACGAACAACCCAGTTTGATACCCCTGTATTGAGCAATCTGTTTAATCTTGATAATGAACCACCTGCGGTTTCATTTACCTCTCCATTACCGACTGACCCAGAAACCACAAAAACCAGTATTGATGTAATCGGGAAAGCATCGGATTTATCTGCCGTGGTTTCAGTGATTGTATCCAATGCCTCCTTGCGCGAGGGCTCTGCCACTACTTATGCGGCCTTAAATCTTGGTTCAGGTTTTGCGGACTGGCAGGCCAAAGATGTCTTGGTGGAATCCGGGATTGAAAACAGTCTGCATATTTATGCTGAAGATATTTTTGGCAATCGCAATAAGGCCCCCTATATCCTTAAGTTTCGAGCCTTGGATGCCCAGCCACCTGTTCTGAAGGTGACTTCCATTACCGTATTTTCCGGCCGCAACATTCCCGTAATTCGCAGTCTGGATTCCCAGTATCCCTTAACCTATGTTACGGTTTCTCTGCCCTCGGATTCCATCCGTTATGAATTTTCACCTACCCAGGCTCAAAGCGTTGCTATCGACCTTTTAACCACGGGATCGGTTGAGATATCTGGGACTATTACCGATATTTCCGGGGTCTCCCTGATGCGCTTTAATAATCAGAATTTTGATGTATTTTCGATTAATGGAGTGGATCACACCTTTAGAAGAAGTATCGATTTAAGTACTGAGGCAGTGCCGTTTTCCGCCTCATCCACCAGTTTAAGAGTAGTAATCTCGGCCTTGGACAAAAAGAACAATGACAGTCGTACTACAGCGTTCGCCGATGTTTTTAAAAGCCTTTATAATTACAGGCTTTTTGTGGACAGGCTGGATGTATCTCCTCCAATAGTGGCCTTGCTTGAACCTACCTCCAGTACTGGTTCCAGCGTTTTACAGACCAGCAATGTGCCTTTGCGGCTGACAGCACTTGATGAATCCGGCATCTCGACTTTTATCCTCTGTTCCTCCCTATTGTGTCAGACCGCCACAACCTCAAGCGATGGCTCTTATCGCGTGACCTTGCCTTTATCCGAAAGGGTCAGTAATCGAATCACCGGTCAGGTATCTGATTTTTTTGGTTTTACCCAGTTTTATACCGATGCCTCACCGCTGGTAACATTTAATCTCAACGATATTACTCCACCATCTTTAATACTGACGGGTATTCTGAATGCCGCCTCGGCCCCTGGATTTTTACCAAAAACCATCGATCAGAATTATCTGGATGCGCCAAGAAGTGCCATAGATGTAATTCGGGCTACAAGCTGTTCTCTGCCTGTAAATGGGGCAGTGACTAGCTGTAGCGTGGTGCTGTCAGGGGTATTATCTGATGTTTCCGGTTTTGATTTAGGTGTGGTGCAAAACAATTTTGTTGGGTTTAGAATGCGCATGAATTCCAGCAGTGGCAATCAATTTAATCCGGCTGTAGCCAGCAGAGCCCAGCTTTATGGAGTTACCGATCCGGCAGTCGTATTTCCAAACCTTGGCAATACATCTGTTTTACAATCATTTTCATTACCTGAAGCTGTGGATGCCTTAGGAGTGCAGACCAGAGTTCCATTTCTGGCAGAACTCCGATTAAGCGATGATGGGTATTGGCCTGTGGTGCTTGATTTACAGGACAATTCAAAAACCCTCTTTTCTCCGCATACCAAACGCTCCATTCGTAAGCGAGAGGTCTTGTATTTACAAAAGGATACAGCCGGTCCCGTCCTAACAGATTTGTCGATTCAATCGGGAGTGACTCTTACCTCTGGCAAGTTCACCCTGACGGGCAAGGCAGTGGATCAGTTATCTGAAGTTACCTCAGTAGTGGCGGTTGGAGTCTCAGCCACCTTTGGGGTTGGACCTTTTAATCTTTCTCCCTGGAGAAATTTTGTCACATTGCCTCAAGAATCTTCCCGTTCTTTCTCAGCCACGGTAACCTTACCCTCAGGATCACAGGTATTGTCCCTCACCGCAGCCGATGGTTTTGGAAATCTGACCACCCAGAGTATTTCATTATCCATATTTCCTTTATATCAGCAGACCATTAAAGCCGAACCTCAGTTTACAGAGCCGTTTTTTGTGGGCTTTACAGGCAATTCGTACTCCAACTTTATTGTGGCTGACAGGGCACGGGCCAGAATAGAGGTGCTGGATTCCAAAGGTGAGGTTTCACGAACACTTTTGGGAGACACTGCCACAGGGAGTGGATTTTCGACCCTGACCACCTGGATCACAATGGATTCATTCTGGGGAAAGCAGGGGACTTTAAGCTTGGAGTCTTACTCCTTGCATGGGCAATTTGCGCGCACGGCCATTGAGATTACCAATACCTTGGCTCGCTTTCGCCCCGATGGTTCTCAGGAAGGGGGCACTGCTTCCCTGCCATACCGAACCGGAGTTACAGCCAGCGTCACTCTAACCTATCCTCAAGGTACTTTGGTCAGATTTGCTCCCGTTCAAAGGCTCGATGTTTTTAGTGCCAACAATCATGTAAATTTTGTCTACACCCCATCGATTAACCCGGCTGAACCAAGGCTTTGGCGTTATGTGTCCTCAGCTCGTGACTTGTCCCCAACTTCTTACCCATCTGAAGGGGGTAGAACGGCATCCACGGCATCTGTCGGCACTGGGCCCACCTCTACAATTTCCAGTATGGTGGTGACCCAGGTACACACAGGGGGACTCGGACCAGCCGATGATCCCGTGATTTCAATTGAGACCGTCCACCTTGTGGAGCCTGCTACTTCTTTGATCCACAGGTATCAGTACAACAACCGCGTCAACAATTTTGGTTTTAGTACCTTGCCGCCATTGGATCTTGGTTCTGGTATTAAGCCTGGGGTCATTGAAATGGAGGTGAATGGCAGTGTCATGTACATTTCTGATACAACTACGCATAAGGTCATTCGTTATTCCATGGCTTCGGGAACACCAGTTACGGTAACTTCGTTTGGGGGATTTGGTCACAAACCGGGGCAGTTTTTATCCATCGATGCCATTCGTGGCTTTCGACCGCCCGGGGCAGCCTCCTTTTTGAAACTGTATGTTGTCGATTCCAGAGCGCAAAGGATTTCTGTATTTACCACCGATGGGGTCTTGGAAGGATATCTGGGGAAAAACCCCTATGCCGCCGGGGGCTTTGTGGAGCCAAGACTTCTTGGCACAGCCAAGGATGCGGCAATGGTATTGGATCAAAGACTTGATGGAATTGATTCGATTGCCTCGGATGGTGAAATTCAGGGTCGACAGATCATTTCTGATTTAACCGGATCCGGCCTGCCTGATTTTGGTTCGGTTCTATTTATCCAGAAGGAAAAAACTCTTACTGAAAATACGCAAAACTACCTCAATCCCCAGTATTTTACCCAGTCCTTGGAGCAATTCAGTAGTAGCACCAGTTCTTTGTTTCTTATGACAGCAACAGCTTTGGTACGGCAAAACATTGCCCAAAGCACATCGTTTACAGCCGTTCTAACCAATAATCAGAGACTTGTTACTGTGAGCAATCAGACCCAAAATCCCGTCTACACGCAATTTACCCAGGGCAGCAGTACATTTTTTAATCTCAAGGGTTTTAGCTACGCCCGTGACAACGAAGATCGCTATTTTCTGGTGGAAGATATGCCGGGTAGCGATCGGGTGCAAATGTTAAGCCCCGAGACCGGGGTCAATACCCAATCCAACTTACCCCAGCAGTCAGGCTCCATTGGAATCTGCACCTTAAGCACCGGACTTGCCGTCGTTGGCACAAGCCCTGCCCACATGGTTCAGTTTATGCCCTTTTCGATTGGCACCAAACTTATGAGCAACAACGCTTCGTTTCAGTCCATCCCACTTCTAAGCTACAGCCTCAATTCCTACCCCATCACCACCCCTACAGCCATGGCCTGTCAGGACGACTTACTGGCCGTCGCTGATATCTCCGGTCGTGTCGGCATTTTCACCCTTGATCCTGGCCTTGGGTTTACTCTGGTTCAGGAAATCAGCCAAGCTGGCTCAGAAGCCTTAAGCGGCCCCTTATCGATAACATTCGCTGACAAATCCCTCTTTGTCTCCGAGGTCAATCGCTCTCGGGTGCATAGATATACTGTTAGGCCTTAGGGTTTTGGCTTAGGTTAGGTGGTTGGACTTTTTGATGAAGTCGCAGAGGGCTTTCATCTGAGATTTAAGATCATTTCCCAGTTCATCAGTATGGAATTCCCCATTATCCATGGAAACATATAGTGACGCTAATATAGTCTTTCTAACTTTTTCATTTGGATTAACTCTCTCAAACTTAGTCACATCATTCAGATTCCACTGTGGATAATCATTTGCAATTTGTTTGACAATTACGGGATTTAGATAGTTTTCAATTTCTCTACCAGTTGTGATCCAATGGGCATTTGGGCATTCTTTGGCTATGCGTTTTACTCTTGATTTTAGATTGGATTCAGAGTCCTCTTGGTCACTGTCCATAATCACAAATGAGTTTTGGTTTATGGGTAGTAGTCGAATAAATTTCTCCACTTCCTCGTCCACTTTCTCACTTAGGCTGACATGGCTTAAAAGACTCCCACCATAAAACATGATGGAATAATGAACTCCTTCTTGAAGTTGAGGATTTAGTTTCTCGATCCAGTGCCTAAGGTAGATGATATCGGAAGGGCCCTCTACCCACACTATACAGTTGGCCTGAAGGATATCGGAGGCCTTACAGCCAATATCGGTACAGGCTTCAAAAACTTCGGTTGCCGAATTGGTGGGAGTAACCTTTGTGTGGGCTTCGTCATCCAACTGAAATTGATAGATTTTAGTCTTTTTGAAATTCAGGATCGAGGGTGAGTGGGTGGCAATCAAATATTGGGCATTAGTTTTATCCGAGCAGATAAACTCAATGAAGGCTTTTTGCAGGGTGGGATGTAAATGAAGTTCGGGTTCGTCAATACAGATTACCAGCCGGTCAATATCATTTTTACACTCGAATTCAATTTTTAGACAGCGCCATTTCAGTTTGATCAGTTGTCTTACGCCAGATCCTAATGCTCTGAACTCCAAGTTATCGGTTGCGGTGGTCTTAAAGCCTAAGACATTCTTATTCTCCGCGTTTGTTATAGGTACAAAAACTTTAAAACCATCGATTTCGGAGGCCAGTTCTTTCTCAAACTTTTTAAAAGCCTCGCCGGGTTTCTTAATATTGGTCTGAGTCAACAATTCATTTTCCACCGCTTCTGAAGATTCGATGGGGTCAATTTTTTTGAAGATATATTCGGGCTGTGCTGTTGTCGCCGCATCCTTTAAAATTACACTTAGGATCTCATGTCGATAGTACTTAAAGTCGGTAGTGGCGCTTGCTCCAAATGTGGGATGTATAACATTATGGAGGGCAGT
>DITF01000363.1 GCA_002422125.1 bacterium UBP17_UBA6191 | reverse complement strand
TTTATAGCATCTGGTCGTGACAGATTGATCCAAAGATTCACTTCACCGATACATTTTTGGCTTTGTACAAAAATTCAAAAACTCGGAGTTCCTTCAGTAGGGCCTAGTCGCAATTTGTGGTTTGTTGGAAAATCTTTGCTCACTGGTTTCTGAAGGGTATGTCTCGGCATAGTCGGTATCGGAGTCAGGTACATAGTTTCGTGCCTGCATTCGTAAGGGACGGATGGTGCTGTCGCTTTCTACTTTTGCCATTACTGTAGTTCCTCCAGGGATAACTACATTATCGCCTCTAATAAACCAAGTGGCGGCGGAAACAAACCATATTCCGGCATTGATCATGCCTCTGATCGCTGGTCCTGAGTGATGATGCATTGCTTGTAAATTGATTCTCTGGTTATCCACTGATGTGGTGTGGTCGATTGATACTTCCATGATTCCTCGCACACCACGCCAGTCCGCGGCTCGAGACTGGGTTACTTGACCATAAGCCTTCGTCCCTTTTCTAATTAAGGTGTGGCCGTATTCATCTCGAACATCGTCTGCCACCTCATACACAACTCGAGTTCCTCGTTTTGTGCGACCTGATCTGAGCTCATCCAAAAGGATCAATTGTATAGAGTCACCACTCCGTAGCATGCCACCGGGATTGCAGCTAAGAGACCCCGTCATTAATAGCGTTAGAAATATTGATTTCAAGATTGTGTAGATCATAGCTTTTCTCCGATTATCTGCTGATTTGCGTACCTGTGATCGGCATAAAACTATGATTTTTTAGATATTTTGTCAGGTTTGGAGGGCAAAAAAAATTCAGCCCCTCCCATTTGCATGGAAGAGACTGAATGTGGAAGTGAAAAAACTTACTTTACAGGTAGTTCTTCAGCCGATCGAATCAGCTTTCCGACCAGGCCATAGTCGATGCTTTCCTGAACATCCATCCAGAAGTCACGGTTGGTGTTTTTTTCGACTTTGGCTAGTTCTTGTCCGGTTTTTTCAGCGATTAGAGCATTGAGTTGCTTTCGGGTTTTTAGAATCTGTTTGGCATGAATTTCAAGTTCTGAGGCTGAGCCTTGCATACCGCCAATCATGGGTTGGTGTAAGAGAAATTCAGCAAATTGCAGGGAAAATCTGCGCTCTTTGGGAGGCTGGATATAGATGATTGAGGCGATGGAGGCTACTAGGCCACAGGCGATAGTGTAAATCTGTGGTTTGATGAAATTCATGACATCGTATATGGCTAGACCTGAGTTTACTTCTCCACCGGGGGAATTGATGAAAAAATAGATAGGTTTATCAGGGTCATCTTGTTCCAGAAGAAACAGATGGTCGATCACTTTTTTTGCCGATTTCATGTTGATATCTTCACTTAAAAAGATGCGACGGCTCTTGAGAGACTTTTCTAATAGATCAATAGGTTGATTCTTATTCTCGCTTTGAGTATTTTCTTCGCTGGCCATTAATAATTGCATAACAATCCTTTCAAACTAGTTCCAGTGCGGCTTTTAGATCGGCTATCAGATCTTCGGCATCTTCAATGCCTACTGAAAGGCGGATCAGATTATCTGTGATTCCCACCTTAAGTCTTTCCTCCGCTGGAATGGATGCGTGGGTCATTTTTGCCGGAATACACACTAAAGATTCCACTGCTCCCAGGCTTTCGGCCAGAAGAAAGATATTCAGGCATTTAAGAAACTCTTTGACCTTATCTTGTTTTAATTCAAAAGATAACATTCCACCAAAACCACAGGCCTGTTTCTGTGCCAGTTTGTGTTGGGGGTGATTGGAAAGACCGGGGTAAAATACCTTGGATACCTTGGGATGTGAATCTAAAAAGGCGGCGACTTTATTGGCGTTTTCTTCGTGGGCTCTCATCCTGACGGCCAGGGTTTTAATGCCTCGGAGCAGTAGCCAGGAGTCAAATGGGGACAATACGGCACCGACGGATTTCTGAATAAAACGGATGCGCTCCCAATCTTCCTTGTTTTTCATGCACAAAATACCACCGATGACATCGGAGTGGCCCCCGAGGTATTTTGTGGCAGAGTGGACTACATAGTCAGCTCCCATATTGATGGGAGATTGGAGATAGGGAGTCATAAATGTATTGTCCACACAGACTTGGGCCCCTTTTTTATGGGCTAGCTCGCAGATGGCTCCAATATCGCTGATTTCCATAAGAGGATTGGTGGGGGACTCCACAAATACCAGCTTTGTTCGGCTATTAAAAGCTTCTTCCACGGTCTTTAGGCAAGTAGTATCGACAAAGGAGAACTGGAACCCATGGCGGGCAAATACTTTGGTAAATACTCGGTAGGAACCACCGTAGATGCTGGCACAGCAAATGATATGATCGCCTTGGTTCAAGTCCTGAATCAGGGTAGAAATAGCGGCCATTCCACTGGCAAAAGCACAACTGCCATAAGCTTCTTCTAATGCGCTCATGTTTTTTTCCAGCATTTCCCGTGTAGGGTTGTTGGAACGCGCATATTCATAGCCTTTATGTCCACCTACACCGTCCTGAGCATAGGTGGTGGACATGTATATGGGAGGGGCAACGCAAGCTGCTAAGGGTTCTGGCTCATATCCTTCATGAATCACTTTGGTGGCCAAGCGGGTTTTAAGCGATGAGTTTTTTCTCATAAATCGAGAATTCCTTTACTGATATATCGTTCAAGACGATCGCAGACCATGGTGACTACTAGCTGGTCCGGTGTCAGAGTGTTAGCCAGGGTTCTGGCAGCATGTACATTGGCTCCACTGGACCCTCCGACCAGAAGCTGTTCTTTGAGAGCCAGCTCTTTTACCATAGCCTTGGAATCCTTGCAGTCCACTGTGAAGATTCCATCGACAAGGCCCATATCTAAAGTACCGGGCACGAATGTATTACCAATACCTTCCACCCAGTACTCGCCCTTTTCGCCACCGCCGAGGGTAGAACCTTTGGGCTCCACTACATAGGCTTTGATTGCTGGATTTTTTTCCTTGAGAAAACGGGCTACTCCGGTAATTGTTCCACCAGAACCAGCTCCAAAAACTACATGGGTGACCTTGCCCTTGGTTTGTTCCCAGATTTCTGGGCCTGTTGTTTCGTAATGGCATTGAGGGTTGGCCTGATTGTCAAATTGGGCCATGACCAGCGAGTTTTCAATTTGGCTCTGCATTTCATGGGCTTTAGCAATGGCTCCGATCATCCCGTCTTCGGTGGGAGTTCTCATTACTGTGCCGCCTAAAAACTCGATGACCTTTTGTTTTTCCATGGAAAATTTAGCTGGCATAATGCATAAAAATTTATAGCCTAGTGCAGCAGCTACTAAGGCAAGCCCCACTCCTGTGTTTCCGGCCGTAGCCTCAATGATAGTGCCTCCCGGCTGGATTTTTTTCTTTGCTTCCGCGTCCCGGATCATAAAAAGACCAATTCTATCCTTGATGGACGAGCCTGGGCCCACAATCTCCAGCTTTGCCCAAATTGGGGCATGGTCTCGGTTAGCGATTCTGTTTAGTTTTTGAATAGGAGTTTCACCAATAAGGTCAATACTTCGTTCTGCAACTTTCATGCTTTCCTTTCTGTGCTTTTCCTGAGCCTTATTTGAGAATACCCGTGCGCATGTAGTAGTTTAATACAGCATAATCTGCATTATTTCCCTGAGTTAAGATGGCCCAGCTTTTTTCAAGCGCTTTGGGAGCTTTTAAGTTAGGTCTTTCGTCGGCATGTATAGAAGCAATGTGGAACACCAGACTACGATACTCCTGCGATTCAATCATGATGTCTACAACATCCTTACGGGCGTCTCCCTGCATTTCACTCATTTTGTCCCCTATTACCCGAGTTAAGCAGCATCTGGCGAATCTCCTGAATCTGTCGCATGAGTGCTTCCTGGCGGCTTTGAATTACATAAACATAAATAGCAGTCATTAAAAGAATAAGAGAAAATGCGATCGATTGTAGATACATGGCTAAAAACAGGGAGTCAAACTGTAATTCCCCCTTGCTAAATGAGCTGATATCGATCATTTTATAGCCCTCATTAAGCCAGTAAATGCCCATTGTCAGGAATACAATGTGCAGCAAAAATACACAAAACCAGCAATAGCGCAAAATTTTGCGTTCATCTCCAATACGGCTTCGGGATACACTCATAGTTTCTCTTTCGTCAAACCCGGCCATTCTAAACTACGGGCTGGAATTTGGCAAAAGTGCTATATGAGTGTGTCAGGGTTATTTTCTTCACTTTGCCCAAGCAGCCTCAGTCCGACCCCTAGTAAAAAAAGATAAAGGCAGGCTAGCGGAATCCCAACCGGAAGGGATTCGGAGTTTAAGGCAGCCAGAATAAAATCCAGAAAAAATCCCGGATCGATGATTAAGGCGATCGACAGTCCAAGCATCATGTAGAAGGCGACCAAAACCATAAGCCCGATTCGAGGCCAGCTGATTGTACCGTAACGGGAAGTTCTGGCGATTTGATTGAGAATCTGGATGCGACTTTTTTCCAGAAGTACATCGGGATAGGTTACGGGAGGTAAAAAACGAAAGTCCCGGAGTTCGGACCAAGATATTTTTTGTTCCTCATCAGGTTTCTGACCCATAACCCCTCTCCCTTAGGATTGCCCTAAGCTTTTTTCTGGCATAGTGGAGTTTACTTTTCACTGTGCCCACGGGAATCCCAAGTATGCTGGAGATATCTTCTTGAGACAACTCCTCTTCCATGGCTAGTACTATTATATCCTTGGATTCCTGGGGGAGCAAGTCAAGGCAATTGTGGATCTCATGGACTCTCAGTTTTTCGGTCATGTCGGGAGTATGGGAGGGGTCGGCAATATCTAATCCATAAACCAGTTTTTCATTGTTGCGAAAATGGTCAAGGCAAAGATTTCGGCACACAGTAAAACACCAGGAAAGCAAATTTTCAGTAGCTGTCGGTTCCTGTAGTTTTTTGTGAAGGCGAATCAGGGTTTCCTGAACAACATCAACGGCTTCTTCGGGAGTGCCCAGATGTTTGTAGGCAAAGGCGTATAGGGGCTTTTGCAGGGAAGTTACCAACTCTGAGAAAGAATCCTCATTGCCTTCGATTACTTCGGAGGAAAGTCTGGATACGAGAAATTTTAAATTGCTCACCCAGTACTCTCCTCAGTGCCCATCTCAACGATGAAAATATTTACGGCGGATTTTATCCAGACCTTCTTCTTCATCTAAAAGGGCTACATCTTGACCCAAAATTCCCTGATAATTGGCTTTAATATAGCTAATCATCTTTTCGCGGGCATTGTTTCCAGCAAATTTTCCAAATTTGTTGTCAAAGTTCACGGTATTCCTCCTTGAATCCCAAGAGTAACAAAACGACTGTGGATCTCATCGGAGTGCTTCTTCAGTTATTTGAGTACTTTACCGATAACAATTCGGGTTGAGCAAAGGATGGACATGACTGCCAGAAACTGGGCCTATTTGACATTGGGATATCCGATTTTTTTTCAGGGTATCATGGTTTTATTGACAAGAGTGACTGGCTACTCCTTTATGGATAGCTATTTTTTGGCACATGGAGCCTTTATATTTCTGTTGTATCTGTGTGCCTGGTTTTTGTTTTTGGTGTTTGTCAGAAGCATTATTATTTCTCCCTGGGACAGGCTGTTTTCTTCCTGGATTGTGTTTTACCATTTGTTTGTTGGATTAAATCTCTGGCCTGAACTTCTGGCTAGAATTAATGGACTGATGGGTGGGTTTATTTCCAAGGCTCACTTTGGGATGGTGGCTCATTACACTGGGATTGTAGTTCTGTTTTTTCTGGTTTGGGGCTTACATGCCATCTCAAGGCGAGGAGAATCCTGAAAATTCCATAGGATTGATCTGGGTTGCTGTGGCCTGTTTGAGTTTAAACAGTGCGGTTCTTAAGCTTAGAGCCGATATTTTACTAAATCGTTCCCAGCGGCCTGCCTCATTACCTTCGGAATCAAACAGAATCAGAGCTGTTGTCTGAGTGTCCAGATTGTATTTGCGATAGAGTTTTTTCTCCCAGTCACCTATATAGACGATGCGCATGGCAGACAGTAACCTGTCTTCGTCTTCATTTCTTTCATATTCCCGCAAAGCTGCTTGAGTTTCTCTTCTTAAAACATCCAGCCTTTGGGATGGGGGAAGAAGGTTGATTCTGTTGCCTGGCCATACAATGCTGAAAAAGAGCATGCCTTTAACTTCATTTTCCCTAAGGGAAAGTTCTGAGATCCAGCTTAATAATTCCCGATTGTCATTTCCAGGATGAAATACACAAAGGGACACCATTTCAGGCATTGGCATTGGTAGTTCAATGTCGGGAAGGTAGGCTCGAACATTGGTATTAGCGAAACTTTTGCAGTTCAGCAAGGCCAAAACACAGATTAAACCGATAATGCGGCATCTGTTTTTGCATTGGCTCAAGAAGTGATCGGGCCAGTTCGGATTGGAGATGTTTTTGTTCCGGTGGCAAAACCACAGCCATTTTTTTTGCATCCATGTCATGGTATTGCATTGGTGCTTCGATTTCCAGTCTTTCGCAGGATGGACACGGCTCAAATAAGGTATTTGGGAAATTCTTGCAAAGAGTGCGGTGAATCTGTTGGTTGAGACTGGGGTAATGTCTGATCTTACGGGGCATTTTGCATTGGGGACAATAAAGAGATATCAATTGGTATTGGGCTTGTTTTTTTGCCTTTAAGATCACAATCAGAAATTTGGATTGTTTCAAACTCTTTAGTAGTGCGGGATTCTGTGTCAGCAAGTTTTGGATCTGATTTGTGGGATCAAAAGAACGGGTTTCCAGAACTTCCACTTCTTCAAAACCAGCTTCAGCCAAGCCATTGAGATAGACTTCCTTGGATTCCAGTCCTCCGAATAAAAACAGACCTCCCGATGCCAAAAACTCCTCAAGTAGTTGCGGTGCTACCGGTTGTTCTGTCATAAAATCGGCACATAAAAACTCCCCATCATCTTTTAACAAGGTATAGATTTTTTGAAAGATGCGGCTTTTGTCTTGATTTAAGTGGATTACGGCATTGGATATGATCTGGTCGTAGTGTTGCTGTTCCTCAAATTCATGGATTGAAGTTTGGATGGCTTTCAAATTGCTGCCCACAAATCTTTTGCTCGCGAGTTGTACCATTTCATTAGAGATATCAATTCCCGTAATCGTTTGTGGAGAAAAAAGCTGGTTTAGATAAATCATATCAGCCCCAGCCCCACAACCAATGTCTAATACTCTCTTGCCCCGGATTTGCTTTTCATCAAGAAAGGCAAAAAGTTCGGCGCAGCCGAATCCTAATCGCGAGTTTTCTGGATTCAATGTTTTTAGATTTTGCGAATAGATTCCTGATTCATGCGGCTTTTCCAGCCTGGTTCGGGCCTCTAGATCGTAGTGTTTGGCTAGTTTATCGAGCGTTTCCATTGGGTTCAGTATAACCCATGTTTCTGGCATCCTCATAAAATGCCTGGGCATAATCTTTATCACCCTTACTCTCCCATACTTTACCTAGCCAATGATAGGGAATGGGGGATTTTGGATTGAGTTTCTGGGCCAAGACCAATTGCTGTAAAGCTTCGTCCCAGCTTTTGATCAGGCAATACATCTGTCCCAGTTTTAAATGATATAACCAAGGCTCTGGGTAATTTTCTTCCAAAAGCCCTTTGAAGAATTCAAAGGCCGTGGCCATTTCTTTGGCCTGAATCAAAATATTTCCGGCTTCTGCAAGTAGTTCCGGTCTTTTTGAAAAGCGAGTTTTGATGCGCTTTATGCTGTGCCGGTGGCGTTTTAATGGGTCTTTGGCCTGTAAATAGGCCACTAGTTCGTAAAACCAGACATCTTCAATACTTGGATCCAGCTCTTGAGCATGGCGAAAGGCGGCTGCTGCCGCCAAAGGCTGGTTGGCCTCCATAAAAATTAGTCCCCGCAAGCGATGAAGCGGGGCGGAATTGGGTTCATTTTTTAGACATTCTCTTGATTTTTCAATCAGCATGCTGGAAAAACCTTGATCACGAATTTTTAACAACTCACTTAGACAGGAGCTAGCGAGTGCCTTGGAAAGCAGTAGAATTAAAAGCAGAACTCGCATCAGAAAAAGGCCGAAAATCCGACCGCCGCACCTACCTGTGGTTCCATCCCAGGAGATTGTTGCCTGTAGACTGAGGCATCTACTCCCCAGCCATTAATAGCACCAGGAGTATATTGATTTTTTATTGTGTTATACCCCGCTCCGACGCCGGCTCTTTGAACATCCCAGCTTCCACTCTGATCGGAAAACACGGCATGGCCACTTCCATAGATGGTATCTGTACTACCACCGGCCTGATAGCTTCTCTGAAGCCTCAGGTGAAGTGGGACTTCCTGATGCATGGCATACCCGGTTTCCCCAGGATTGATGACGGTGTTCTGGTTGGCCCCGTAGTTATAGCTTCCATGAGGAATAGCCCCAGAACCGCCTATACTATTGCTAAAACCAGTCTCAGGAACTCCTGAAAATGCAAGGTGTCTTTCATAACCAGTAAGCACGGAAAAGCTGAAACCATGAGAGAGTTTTTGCTCCCATTCAATGTAAGCTCCACCATGGGCCTGAAGCATTTTGGCTTCGGCTTCGGCTATCAGGCGCACTGAGGTATTCTGTGTTACAACTCCGGCATAGACGGAAGCCTTAGCCTGAATTGGCATGGTGGCTCTTGTGGAGTTTCCTGTGACTTCCTGAAGGTTGACTTCAAAAGTCTGAAAGCTTGTATTAAACCCAGCCAGAATGGTGAAGGAGTCAAAATTGGCCCTGCCCTCGGCTTCAAGGGCGGCCCCACCTAAGGCATTCAGGAAAAAATTGTTCAGATCGGCTTCACTCTGGGGTGCTCGAAAGCTAAGGGCCTGATTCATACGCTCTGGTTTCAGATCAACCAGCAGTCGGATTTTTGAGCCATTTTCCGAGTAAAATCCGATCCCAACCGGAATCACAAGATAAGTCGATTCTGATCTCACTTCTGTGGGAAGACCTAGATTCTGAGCCGCATCCAATAGATCCACTGTTTTGTTGCCAGCCGCACTGAATTGTTCCTTATACCGGCCTGAGTAGGGAAAACTCTGTCCATTGATTGTGCCGGTGGCGTCAATACCAGCATTGATCTCGGCATTGCCCTCTGCGCTAATATTGGCTCTGGCACTAACAAGCCTTAAAACAGCCACATCGGTTCTTTGTTTGATGCCCGTTTCAAAAGTTAGTCTTGCTCCACCATCGGAGAGCTTCACAGGTAATACGATTAAAAACCCTTCTTCTTTCTGACGGGTCAGTAAATCAACCACTGCCTCACTGTTCACCTGCGCTCTGCCCGATGCGTTGACATCTGCATAGGCATTTCCCTGTACCTGTGCTTCTATGGCCTGATCCATTATCTCGGATGCAATTTTTTCATCAATTGGATAGTTTATCTGGGCACTGCCCTGAGCCTCAATTTCTGTGTGGGCTTTGATGATATTTCTTAAAGAATAATTTTGTTCGCGACGAAACACGGTGAACTGAACCCCACCGGGAGTTTTGATTTCAAGACTTTGACTCTTGTCACTACTTCTATGCTCGGCGTGTCTGTAAGCTGCTCCATCGGCATTTTGTTCGATTTCCATCCGCACTTCTAAAGGAGCAGTGGTATTAGATCTTTGCTCCAATCCTTCAAAGCCATTGGCTGGCAGGATGTACACAAAACAAAAAATTAACAGAAAATGATGGGCCATGATTCTAAGATACTACGAAGCCAGTTTATTTTTGTTGCCAATCCTGTTAGCTTATAAGCTATATGTTTTGTTCCATTTTTTTATTGCTTGGTATTTCACTGGCATGGTCCTCGGAACCCGATTTTTCAGGAATTGCGGGTATAGAGAGTTTAGAGCAGTCTGAGGAAGTAACGGACTCAGAATCTTTACCATCCCGTTCGCGGCTGGATTTTGCCTGCGCTGTTGAGGCGGGTAGGATCACCGAAGCCTATGAAAAATCTCAGGATGATGAGGGCTTGAAGGCAAATTGGCTTAAGCTGAGTCAGGAGTTTTCTGAAAGTCTGGACTCCAAAGAGAAGGTTGATGATTTTACAGCGTATTGTCGGCAGATATCTCCGATCACTCGTGACGCATTGACTCCAGTTTTGGATGATTTAAATTCCAGGCGCAGCCTTGAGTTTTCGCATTCTTTGGTTGAATTGGCTGATTTGTGGGCAGTGCCTGCATTGGATTCACATTTTCCTGGGCATGGAGATCGCAAGTTCTGGCTTCATTACAAGCGCGGTCGAGAACTAGGACGAGAAATTGGGTCTGTGAAAGTGAGTGAGCAAGAACATCGCTTTCAGAAAGAGACATCTTTGGAATTTACTGTGTTACTTGAGAATTTAAGCAGTTTTCGCTCCCGTTATCCAGAGTATCAGAATCTGGGAGGTATTCAGGTTCGCACAGATAGCGGAGTCAAGGCGGCGGCTAGGGTAAAAGTCGCATTTCGTTCAGGACAATCCATTAAACTAAAAAAAGTGGAACAGGTTGAATTTATCTGGTATCGCCTGTTGGCGGCCCCCATCACCTCAAGTCCGGTGTTGCCATCATTATATGTAAAAGCCGGGGAATATTACATTCCTCGTGACTTACCACACTCCAACTTCTATTTTGTATTATGAATCTTTTTTTTGAAGTATTTTCGGAAATGGACAGGCTGGCTCCCGGTAGTGAGGCTAGTACAGTTAAGGCTTTGCAGTCCGTGCGTGAGATCTTGGAACCTATGGATATATTTGAGATTGGATGTGGTTCCGGTGCTCAGACCATGGTTCTGGCCCAAAACACTAGAGCTAGTATCACAGCCTTGGATAATCATGCACCCTACTTGAGAACTCTGGAAGCTAGGGCTATGGCCTCTGGCTTTGGAGGCAGAATCCAGACTGTGGAAGGTTCCATGTTTGTGCCATCCTGCTCCCTAGATCCCTACGATGTGATCTGGGCTGAAGGCTGTCTTTACATTATGGGATTTGAGAAGGGGCTTTTACAATGGCGTGATTTGCTGAGGGATGGTGGGGTAATTGCTTTCTCAGAGGCGAGCTGGCTTATTGATTCACCTTCTGCAGAACCTGTGGCGTTTTGGAGGCAGGCGTATCCAGAGATGAGTGGGATTGAAGAGAACTGTCGTAAGGCCGAGAATCTTGGGTATCGGGTTCACGACCATTTTGTACTTCCCTCCTTTGACTGGGAGGATGAATATTATAGTCAGCTTAAGGAAAGAATTAAAATTATGCGCCCCCGTTTTGTGCGCAACCGTAAGGCCAATCAGTTTTTTTCCGGCCTTGAGGCTGAGATGAAGCTTTATCAGCGATATGGCTGTGAATACGGTTATGTGTTCTATATTCTCCAGAAGGCTTAGATCGTAAACAGGCTCTTGGTGCTTGTTTTTAATCTTACTTGATACCGCATTTTAATGGCATTGGCCGCAAATTTATCCAACTGTATAGCAACAAACAAAATTTTTTATTTTTCTCTTTACATTTGTAATTAGTGAGCGTATTATATGCATCCTCTCGAGGACGAAGGTTCTTGAGATTGAAGCTTAGACAACAGAAATAAGGGACAAGATATTAGGTTTTTCCAAGAGAAAAATTTTAAACCGAGAGCGCTTTGCAGCTTAGGCTGCGAGTGTGAACGAGCGAGATAATTGGAAAGAGCTTTGCTTGCTTTTAGGAGTGAGCATAAGCGATTGAATTCAAGGCGATATTATTGCACAGATTCTTTTTTAAGTAGATAAGTAAAGGCGTACGGTGGATGCCTTGACATTTCATACCGATGAAGGACGCGAAAGCTGCGAAAATCTAGGGCGAGCTGCACCAAAGCTTTGACCCCTAGGTGTCCGAATGGGGCAACCCGTCAGGCTGAAGGCCTGTCACCGCCTGCTAAAGTGGAGCAATCCTATAGGCAGGCAGGAGGGAACCCGGCGAATTGAAACATCTTAGTAACCGGAGGAAAAGAAACCAAAATGAGATTCCCTGAGTAGTGGCGAGCGAAAGGGGAAGAGCCTAAACCAAGCATGTGTAAGCTAGCAGGCGTTGCGTGTTTGGTGTTGCGGGATATGAGTGTTGCTGTTCTGCATAACAGCGTCACGAGGTGATGATTACAGGGGAACGGTCTGGGAAGGCCGGCGACACAGGGTGAGAGCCCCGTACCTTAAGTGATGATTATCTGGTGTAATTCATGTCCCAAGTACTGCGGAGCACGTGAAATTCCGTAGGAATCGGGGAGGACCATCTTCCAAGGCTAAATATATGAAATGATCGATAGTGAACAAGTACCGTGNNGTGAAATAGATCCTGAAACCGTATGTCTACAATCCGTTGAAGCACAATTGTTAAAGTGCGACAACTTTCCTATTGAAGAATGTGCCGTCGACTTGTCCTGTGGAGCAAGGTTAAGGAGTTAACATCCGGAGCCGTAGCGAAAGCGAGTGTGAATAGCGCGATTTAGTTTCACGGGGCAGACCCGAAACCGTGTGATCTAGCCATGGTCAGGATGAAGCTTGAGTAAAATCAAGTGGAGGTCCGAACACACTAATGTTGAAAAATTAGGTGATGAACTGTGGTTAGCGGCGAAAAACCAATCGAACACGGAGATAGCTGGTTTTCTTCGAAATGATTTTAGGATCAGCCTCGGAATT
>DITF01000296.1 GCA_002422125.1 bacterium UBP17_UBA6191 | reverse complement strand
AAAACTGTGAGAATTCTTGCCTCCAAATCAATGCCGACTTGAGGCACCATAGAAAATGCATATTGTTCAAACCCTGAAAAATCACCATCAATACACAAAAGCCGATGTATGGACTCAAGCCTTAGAAGAACCCCAAGATTGATATGCAATAACTCCCAATACACTTCCTTGGCCTGGGTTTCGCCAATATCCAATCCAAGTCTGGTTTTCACCGGTCTGTTTTTTGGGTTTTTTAACATCATGACCACTAAACAATCAGAGTCCATTTGGAATCTCCGATTGAATGGTAGCCTTGACTTGAGAACCAAAATCCTCATCCACCCATACAGGATTTTGCAGTTGACTTATAAGCTCATCAAACTGTCCTAACCGCAAATGACAGGCCAGTTGCAATACAAAAATGCGATCATTGTAGGGATTGATTTTTCGATACTGTGGATTAGAGCCTAAAACCGATTTTGCTATGGGAATCAGAGTTTCACAGCGGCCCTCTGCCTGCAATCTTCGCAGATAACTTTCCGCATATTTTTCTCCAAAAGGATCCAGGGAATAGGCTTTAGCATAATAGGCTGTGGCTAAACCATCCTGTAAAACCTTCTGCAAAATCCGCCCTGCCAGCCAAGGTAGTTCAGCCTCATTTGGCAATACTTCTCTTAATAAAGAATTGTACCGCAAATTCTCATACCAGGCCGTTTTTACCATCCCTTCCTCTTCTAGCTGCCTTAAAGTAAGGGACTGGTACAGTCCTAAATCCAGTCCTATTAAAGCCGGCAATCTAAAAAACCAGGCATAGGGTTGCCTTTGAGCCTCATCACTTAAAATCAAATTTGGTCGCAACACTTCCAAAATAAAGTAGGGAGCAAATAAAAACAAAAGCCAGGGTTTCCAAACCCCTCGGCCCACTAACTTCCCTTTTGAACTGCCAATACCCAAAATCAAAACCAGGATCAAACACTGATTCATCAAGGAAAACGAATGTCCCACCAACGAGTTCAAAAAAGAAAAGATAAATACGGGCATAAGGGTGTGTTTGTACCGGGTTGCAAAAATAAACCCTAGACACCCCATAGCCAACGCTAAGGGCATCAGTCCTACCAGACCCTGCTCACAAAAGACTTCCAGCAGATGATTGTGGGCATATCCAGGATAATATCCCCCGAGGTTTCGATACTCAGGATACACAAGATGAAAACTGCCTGGACCCGTGCCCCAAATCAGGTTATTCTTAATATACTGAAGCACACCGGACATCAGTTCAACTCTTTGGTTTACGCCCAAATCCGCAAAAACCAAAGTCTGGCTTCTCTTGGTTACCAACATCCCCGCTATTAAAAGAAGCAGTAAACAAATAATCATTTTACTGCGTTTCAGAAACAGCATAAACAAAAGAGCAGCAATGGCTGCAATCAGTGCGCCTCTGGATTGGGTCAGAATCAAACCAAATCCCAGGATTAAAACTACCGGAAAACACAATAAATGCTGCCGGAGCTTTGGTAGGCAAAGAGTGCCAAGCATCATTAAACCTAAAAAATTTCCCAATACATTGGGGTCAGATTGCAACCCATAGGCGCGTTTTATTGGATCAGCAATACCTGGGGTACTGGCCCAGGACAAGGGCATGGGAGATGAGTCAAAAAATACCTGCCAGACTCCTCCGAATACCTGAAGCAAAGCGGCTAGTAAACAAACAAAAAAGAATAGATGCTTCTCCCTGTCCGTACTTGAAAAACGCAGATGCAGGTAGAACAGATAAAGTGCCAGTAGTTTGAAAAACACCTGCATAGATCGCAAATGATATGGGCTTACCAGAGCCTGAATCATGGTAATCACCAGATAAGACCAGATAAAAATATGCAGGGCATGCTCGATCGGGGCTAGCCTGCCAAATCTGTCCAAAGATTGAAAACATCGTGGCCAAGAGGATTTTATGCTCAACCAAAAAAATAGAAAACCCAAAAAGGCGTACAAGGACAAGTCACCTTGCAGAATCTGAAAGGCAAACAGAGCAATTGCTGCCAACAATGTGAATAATGAATCTTTAGATATTTTCAATAACCTTGGGCAGTCTGAAGTAACGATGAATTTTGGTGGGCGCTTCTTGCAGCACCTTTTCCGAGGGCTGGGACGGGTGGACTATATCTTCGCGGAATACATTGGCCTGAGGGGTAATAAAAAATGTAGGCTCAACCCCATCAGTATCAATTTCTTCCAGGCTTTTGGCATAATCAAGCATGGCCGCCAGATCTTTTTGAAACCCCTCAATTTCTTCTTCTTGAACCGATAACTTGGACAATTCAAACAAGCGACGAACGGTTTGAGCCTCAATACTCATCTTAATCCTCTTTCTTTCGGGGAAATCCCATCTTTCTGCCCTCAACAGCAATTGCCTGAATCTTTTTTTGCTGAATTTCATCCAAAACCAGTTTAGTGCTTTCATCAGCAATGCTCATCAACCTCACCAGATCCTGATCAACCCTGGATAAACGGGCTGCTAGAATGCGGCTGATATTAAAGGCTATTTTGTATGCCAAAATGGAGCCAAAATCAAGAAGTTTTGCATAATCTTCTTTGTGTAGGGTCAGAAGTCTGGTTCTTTCTCGAGCAATCGCTGTGGCTGTTCTAAGCGCATCCCCATCAAACAAAATGGCAATTTCCCCAAAAGCTGTATAGGGCTGAAAGCGAGCCAAAGTTTTGAAGGACCCTTCCTCGGCCTGCTTAATAATGTCCACTGTTCCTTCCAGAATCACAAATAGTGTGGTGCCCGGGGTGCCTTCCTTAAAAATAAGCTCATTCTCTTTGTAAATCGCGATATCAGTAATCTGCAACAGAGTCTCAGCTTCCTCGACTGACATATTGGAAAACAGAGGAATCGATACAATTCTTTCCCCGGTTAACTTAATATCCTTGATCACAACACTACCTCCCTGCCAAGCAAAATCCCAGCTTCATATTACCATTATAGCGTCAGGATCAGGGAAAGGAATCAGCTCTGATAACTAATTTTGAGTCTGCCAAAGGACCAGTCTGTTCCCGTAAGCTCTTTATCAGAACAAGGGCTTCTACAAGTGAAGCAGCCCATAAACAAAACAAGGAGATATCATGAGTAACGGATTTAACAAGGTTGTATTGATGGGAAATGTAACCAAAGACCTGGAATTAAAGAGCACCAACGCTGGAACCCCGGTTTGTAGTTTTGATATTGCTATCAACGATTCTTTTCATAAGGATGCCAGTCCCACATTTGTACGCATTGTGACCTTCAAAAATCAGGCCGAAAGCTGCGCCCGATTTCTAAAAAAAGGCAAGCCGGTGATGGTTGAGGGCCGAATGCAGACCAGCACATGGGTTGATCAGGCTGGAGTACAGCAGAAAAGACCAGAAATTGTGGCCAGGGTGGTCAAATTTTTAGGCACTCGCGAGGACCAATCGACCGTCATGTCCGTTTAACCCAAGGTTTAGCATGGGGTTCCCAAATACATTAAATTTGGGAACCCTTCATAAAGCACACTTAAGTTACTTGCTACGGGGCTTCATGACGGTTATCCTGCCTAGGATGGAGGACAACCATGTTCATTAGTTCGCACTTTGACGGTGGCAGTATTGAGGTTCTGGAATGTCAGTCGGCACCTGACATTTTGCTGAAATTGAGGCCAGATACCAATAGCGATTTTATGCAATGGTTTTATTTCAGGCTGGCCGGGGCCAAGGAGCGGGAGTGCCGACTACAATTTTTAAATGCCGCCAGTGCCACCTACCCTTTAGGTTTTCAAAATTACCGAGCGGTTGCTTCTTACGACGGACAACACTGGTTTAGAGTGAACACGACCTACAATGGTCAGATTATGTCCATTCATCATAAACCCTTACACGACTCCATCTTTTTTGCCTATTTCGCTCCATTTTCTCTGGAAAGACATCTGCACCTCATAGGCCAGGCCCAAAAGTTTTCCCATGTGCGCCACGAAGTTTTAGGACAGACGGTACAAGGAAGAGACATTGATTTACTCATCATTGGTGATGAAGATAGAGCCGCCATGCGAATATGGGTTATTGCCAGACAACACCCTGGTGAAACCATGGCCGAATGGTTTATGCAGGGTATGATTGAAAGACTTTCTGATCTACAGGATTCTGTATCAAAATCCCTCTTGCAGCCGGCTGTATTTTACCTGGTTCCCAACATGAATCCTGACGGGGCTTTTTGCGGAAATTTAAGAGCCAATTATGCAGGAAGGAACCTGAATAGGGAATGGCTGGAACCTTGTTTAACCAATAGTCCTGAAGTGTATCTGGTTCGTCAGAAAATGATGAGTACCGGTGTGGATTTGTTTTTAGATATCCACGGTGATGAAGCACTTCCCTATTGTTTTTTTGCAGGCAGTGAAGGTACCCCAGGCTACTCTCAGAGAATTTGTGAGCTTGAGGCTGAGTTTTCCTACCACCTGGAAAAGGTTTGCCCTGACTTTCAAACCACAGAAGGATATGAAAAAAGTAAACCCGGGGAAGGCAATCTGAGCATGGCCACTA
>DITF01000176.1 GCA_002422125.1 bacterium UBP17_UBA6191 | reverse complement strand
CGCATATCCGCAGTCCAGTAGTGCAATTTGAATTTGCCTTCCGGTACTCCAGAAAAACTAAACTTACCCTGATCATCCGAGGCGGTGTAAAACGGTGTATCTACTACAAGGATATGGGCCGCCATCCAAGGGTGAATTTCACACCCAATCGGATAAATTCCCGCCTTCTCAAAAGTCACCGGTTCACTTTGGCCTTTGTATTGTCCAAGCTCCAGCTTCTGGATGGCATTGTGGGAAAAAATATTATGAAAAAATGGATCTTCATTAGGAAAATAAACCGTAGAGCCTATTGGAACCAATAAATGCCGAGGATGAAACTCTTTATCCAGTTGACGCATCTCGGCTGTGACCGGTTCCGCTTTTGCAAAACTCTCTGATTCAAGCCATACCAATACATCACTGGCAGGGGCCTGAGTAACCATATTCTTCACAGAGCCCATAATATCAGCGGCCAAGACAATTCCACTAAAGGTTAAAAAATACAAAAAATGTCTCATAGTCTCCTTGTTATAAAAATATAACTATGGTCTAACGAGGGCTATTTTGTCCCGTGAAGCGCCCCGCACCAGATTTAATCCCAGCATCTTAACCCTAAAATTTACCTGGGATTCAATTTCCCATATTACTCCGTTAGGTGCAATCTTCACTTTGCCCTGTCCCGATAACGATAGGGAGTCCCCACGATCCTGAGGATGTTCGGATAAAACCATTTCCACTTCCAAAAGAGGCATATCTTCCTCCTTTAACAACCGGATGGGCTTAATTGTCATATCCAACTTCAACCGATCACGGCGGGTTCCTTTAATATGCCCTAAATAAATTGTCTTTTCCCCCTTAAGAGTTGAAAGATCTTCGCCAAATCCCCGGTAAAACATACCCGCCATATTCTGCACTACTGGGCTAACATTGCCACTCGCTGAATCAAGCGACAACACTTCTCCTCTGGGATCCCATACAAACTGCGCGTTTTCCGTACCGATGATCTGTTTTTTTTCATTAAACCTCAGGATGTTCAACTTGCCTTCGCGGTATTTTTGAGAATCCATGACAAAGGTAGCATTTCCGCTAGAGCGGATATTTAAGCCCTTGAATACAGGCCACACCTTGCTAGCAGTCAGATGGGTCTCTGTTGCATATTGGATGGTTCTACCCAATTCAGGATTTAGGGCTAAAAATGGTCGCTCCACCTGCTGCACCAATCGCGTGTGCAATGGTAAGAGCATATCCTGATGAATTTTTCTGGCCTCGTCAGGATTTTTTAAAGCATCGGCTATGGGTTGGGCCAATTGACTCAAATCACCTCTAGCCTGCTCCCAAATCTTAAAATAACCTGGGACTGCCTCTGCTCCCTCTTCCACCAAACGATAGATTTCCCTAACCTGCATAGCAAGCTCTCTGGCATCTTCTGGAACAGAAACCCCTGCTATTCTTAGCCTATCAAACCAGGAAACCATGCTCACTTCTTCTGTTGCCGCCTCAGATAGAGCCAAAATGTCCTCTTTTGGCAACCAGATGTGTCCGGTATGACCTGACTGTGCCCCAGTCTCAAGCCATTGATTCAGGATGCGTTTGCTGCCCTGCAAGGGATTCTGGGCATGACAAATCAGGCATTGGCCTGTCTGTGCTTCAGAATAAGTGAATTGAAGCCCAAGAACTATCAGAAGAAAATACTTAATCATAGCTCCAATTTAATACCTACCGGACAATGATCTGATCCCATTACCTGATCCTCAATAAAGGCCTCTTTTACACAGGGCAGCAGTTCTGGGCTAACAAAATGATAGTCAATTCTCCAGCCCACATTTTTCTCCCGAGCTCCCGCCCTGTAAGTCCACCATGAATACTGGACCTTATCTGGGTAAAAGTGCCGAAAGGTGTCCGTGTATCCAAAAGCACTAAATGAGTCCATCCAGGCTCTTTCAATCGGTAAAAATCCCGATGATTTTTCATTGGCTTTGGGATGCTTCAAATCAATTTCATTGTGTGCCGTATTGTAATCCCCGCAAACCACTACTTTTTTTCCAGCGTACTGCTTCAGTTCTTCTACAAGCTGATCATTAAACTGAAGCTTATATTGAAGGCGGTCATCATCCTTCTGCCCATTCGGAAAATAAAGGTTTAGTACGATCAAATCGGGATACTCAGCCCACAGTATTCGTCCTTCTACATTAAACTTGTCCACCGAAAAAGTAGTCCAGGTTCGGATAGGTTTTTGGCGCGAATATATAGCCACCCCCGAATATCCCTTTTTAATCTCACAGGAGTTAAAATAACTGAAATAGCCCTCTGGATTGGCTAGCTCAGGTTCAAGCTGTTCCAGTTCTGCCTTGGTTTCCTGAAGACATAAAATATCTGGTTTTTGTGTGTTGATATAGTCAAGCAACCCTTTTTTGGCACAGGATCGAATGCCGTTTACATTCCAAGAGATAATTTTCATGCTTCAAAGATACCCAAATCAATCCAGTTTTACCATGCGTTCGTAATAGATAGCATTGGCCTTCACCGCCACTATCTGCATTTCTGGATATCTTAGAGCCGTCAAATGTCCTCCAAAAACACAACCAGTATCAAGATTCACGGTGTGATTGATGAATCGAGCCTCTGGCACTGGAGTATGTCCATACACAATTAAGGGGCTACCATGATACTCATGGGCCCACTCCATTCTGATAGGAAACCCCATATCGTCGGTAAGCCCACTGACCTGCCCATAAAGACAGAATGCTCTGGACCTGCTCGAATCAATTCCAATTAAATCTTCTGTGACTCCGGCATGAGAAACCACTAAATTTCCCGCATCCAAAGATAGCTGGTATGGCAAAAAATCTAAAAAACTCTCTATCCTGATTCTCTCAGCCGAATCAATGTTTTCAGTCTGCTTTACAGTCCGCTCCAGACCAAAATTTAACTTCACCTTGTTGCCCATCAGGTATCGTCTGAACTTGTCATCATGATTGCCCCGTACGCACAAAGCCCTGCCTCTGTCACAAAGATCCATCACCAATCTAAGCACCGACAAGGAATCAGGCCCCCGATCCACCAAATCACCCAAAAACACCAAAACCCTATTTTGGGGATGTTGCCCGTCTACCCCGTATCCTAGCCGTGCCAGAAGCTCCAAAAGCTCTGTGTAACAGCCATGAACATCTCCGATGATGTCAAAATATATCTGTTTGTTTTGCAAAACCTATGTCCTTTACCTATTGAACAAGACATTATAAGTAGTTACGATTAAGGGAGTGAAAATGCCGATTCAATTTAAAACTCTTAGAGCCATAGTCCTAACATTCATTCTCGTCATGGTTCTCGTGTATGCCTATGTAAAACGAACCATGGAAACAATGCTTGATCACCCTGCGCTTCAGGCTCAAGATTTGTCCATAAGCCAGATTATGAAGGACAATGATTTGTCTGACTACTTTGATAACACCTCAGGGCTGATACCAGAGTACATGGATACCTGTGATGAGCCCCGTTTTCAAAGCCTGCTACCCTCGATTTTAAGCATAAAACAAGATCAATTCAACACCTGGAACAACCAAAAATATGTTGATAACCATGGTGAATTCCTATCCTTGCCTTATCGTGATATCAGAACCAGAGCTCGGTCAGTAAAGGCTATTTTGAACTGTCAGCATATTTCACACCCTCAAATCATTATGCCTTCCATACGGATTATGGCTCAGGATTTTCTGCTTTTGGTCCGTTATTTTACCATGATGGTTGATTATGCCGGAGCGGGGGCACTCGCGAAGGATCTCTTGGAAAGCATCGAAAAATACGAGCTTATGGCAGCGCCAGATATGGGGCATAGGCAAGAAGTTTATCAGATAGTGAAGCTAGTGCTTGAATCACTTCCTGAAGCAGAGACAATCATTCAACAGGAAATCAAAAGCATAACTCATGTTTTACAAAAGCTGGAAAGCCTGTATCCCTTGATTATGTCCATGTATGCCATCCGACATGGATGGGCCTCTACGGCCTACAATCATTTTATGCAATCAGAGTTTAGTTTTGACAAACTTCTCACCATTCACCCTATTGCCCAAGTATGTGTTACCAATGTGCCCCAGTTTCGCCTGAACCACGAAAATTTAATCCATAGAGTCCAGAAAATACTTCTGATCAAGCCCTAAGGCCTGTTTTTTTTCATGATAAAAATTCCCGCCAAAGAACGATTTAACCTCAACCAAAACAGTGTTTTCACGGCACCGGAGGTATTGCACAACACACTATTGCAGATTGGCAGAAATCCCGATGACTACCAGTTAATTAAACTTTTTGGGGGTTACATGAACTCCAACTTTTTGGCCCAAAGCCAAATTGAGCAGCTAATGCTTCGGGTTTACGCCAGCGACATCCACACGGCCCAAAAAGAGTTTGATTTACTGCGATTTCTCTCCACTCATCCCGTTACTGTTCCCAAAGTATTTGCCTACCTTAAAATTTGCTCCAAACCAGTTGTGGTTATGGAATATCTGGATGGAATTACACTGGAGGATCGGCTGCAACACGGTGACCCACTAGGCCCCGCTTTTTTTGAAGCCTTAGGCCAGGAACTTGGAGAAGTTCATAAAATCTATTTTGAGAGGGCTGGATTTATTGGCCCCAAGCTAGACATTGGTTCCGGCTGTGATAACTTCTCAGACTTTATTGGGCAATTTATCCAAAGGACTCTAAGAGATCTAAAAAACAGACCGGATAAACTTGATCTGACCACCAATGAGCGATTGTGGCAATTGTTTGAGAATCAATGGCACAGGGTCGTAAAGTCCGAAGTCCGCCCCCAACTGGTACATTGTGACTTTAACCCCAAAAACATCATGATATCCAAAGATACCAATCCCAGAGTACTTGGTATCATTGACTGGGAATTTTCTGACTCTGGCAATGGCATGATTGATCTAGGCAATTTCTTTCGCTTCGACTACGATTACCCAAACTATGCTCGTGACAGCTTTATTTCCGGCTACAAAACCCGCCACCCCAATCTTGACCCAGACTGGGTTGATCTCGCAAAACTGATAGATCTGGGCAGTATGTGTGGCTTTTTGGAGCGACAAGAGGACTACCAGAAGTCATTTCACACGGCCCGCACCGTGATTCAGTCCACACTTACGCATTTTGGGGGTTAGCAGTTGTAACTCTCACGGATGTTAGTTAGACTGGAATAAGTAACATTTTTTGGTAATTTTGTTACTTAAGCACAGATATGGATAAAAAACTAAGAATTGGTTCCTGGCGCAAAGGGTCTTCTGCTGGTGGGCTGGATCAAGCTAATACCATCATAGGAAGGCTTGATGGCATGAGCATGGTTTTACCGGATGCCTCTTTGATAGGATGTACTCAAGATCTGATAGTCCCCCACCCTAAGCTATTGTGAAACATATGCTATAATTTCCCATATCACTGGCGGGATTATGAAGAAAAAACAACTGGTTCGTTTTGACTGGGCCATCAAAAAAATCTTAAGGCAAAAGGCCAATTTTAAGGTTCTGGAAGGCTTTATTTCCAGCATTCTTAATCGAAATATCAGAATCAAACAGATTCTTGAGAGTGAATCCAATCAGGATTTTGAGCTTCAGAAGTACAACCGTGTCGATATTCTTTGTCTGGATGAAGATAAGGAACTTATCATTGTTGAAGTTCAGGTGGAATACCAGCTTGATTATCTGCAAAGAATGCTCTTTTCCTCCAGTCGTCTGGTAACTGAATATCTGCATTCTGGCCAGAAATACGGGGAAATCCATAAAATTTACTCGATAAACATCCTCTATTTTGACCCCGGTACGGGAAAAGATTATGTCTATCGTGGCATCACAGAATTTCGTGGTCTGCACACTCAGGAAAAACTGAGTTTAAATCCTACGCAACAATCTAAATTTGCTCCAGCCAAGGACGCTTCCGATCTTTACCCCGAATACTGGCTTATCAGTGTAGAAAGATTTAATGAGACGGCCAAAGTTCCTTTGGATGAGTGGATCTATTTTTTGAAGAATGAAAAGGTCGAGCCTCATTTTACAGCTCCCGGACTTTCAGAAGCTCTTAGCGCTCTGGACATACTAAAACTCTCTACAAAAAACCGCCAGGACTATAATCGCTATATGGATCGTCTGCGAGATGAAGCCAGCCGGGCTGACACCCAGCAGACCCTGCGTGAAGAAGCCTGGAAAATGGGCATGGAAAAAGGTTTTGCTCATGGAATCGAACAAGGGATCGAGAAGGGAATCGAGAAGGGAATCGAGCAGGGAATGGAAATGGGCATAGAAAAGGGCATAGAAAAGGGAAAACTGGCTTCGATTTTTGAGTTATATCAGGAAGGAGTTTTAGATAAAACTACCGCCGATAAGAAGATTCGAGCTTTTATTGGCAAGGATTTTGATGAATTGGTGGAGTCTTATCTGTCCCGATTGTCCTAGAAACTACTTTGGACCGCTGCCAAAAGGATTGGGTACAAATCGGGGTGAGTGACTTCATAACGCACCCAATCCCCGTTTAGCTTAAGATCAGCAAAAATCTGG
>DITF01000215.1 GCA_002422125.1 bacterium UBP17_UBA6191 | reverse complement strand
AAAGCACTGGCTCCAAAAGGGGGTGCATGTAAACAACCGCTTCACGGCCCTGTTTTCTTTCAATGTAGGGATTTACCATGTTGCCCTGCAAGGGCCCTGGTCGAATTATGGCCACCTGTATGCCTAGTTCTAAAAAATTTTGCGGCCTGGTACGGGGAAGACTTTGCATTTGGGCCCTGGATTCAACCTGAAATAGCCCTACTGTATCCGCCTCACAAATCTGATTGTATACAAGGGAATCTTCACGGGGGATATTTTGTAGCTCCAAAGGAGTGCCTAGATCATCCTCTACCATCTTTTTTACATCACCCAGAACAGACAACATCCTCAGACCTAAAATATCAATTTTAATCAGACCCGCATCTTCAATCATGTCTTTATCCCACTGGCAGATGACCCTTTTTTGCATGGAGGCCGGCTCGAGTGGCACAATTTCCGATAGTGGCCTAGAGGTCACAATCATGCCACCTACATGAATGGAAACATGTCTTGGCACATCCTGAATCTCATTTAGCATGCGAAGAAATGGGGCCCAGTAGGGGGATGCATACCATCCCTTAAGGCTTTCTACACAAAAAACTTCACTAAAGGAGCGGCGAAATGAATAACCACCACACATTTTAGCCATTAACCCTAATACTTCCTCAGGCATTTCAAAAACCTTACCAACCTCGCGAATTGCCATTCTGGCCTGAAATGTTACAAAGGTGCAGACCATCGCCACATGGTCTGCCCCATATTTTTCATACACATATTGAATTACGGTTTCCCGATCCGGCCTTCCTGTTTGCGGAGTAGAGGCAAAATCCAGATCAATATCTGGGGCTGAGTTCGTTTCTTCATTCAAAAAGCGGCCAAAAAGCAGGTTATACTTGATAGGATCCACTGGCATGATGCCTAAAATGTAAGCCACCATAGAATTGGCAGCCGACCCTCTTCCCTGACATAAAATCCCACAACTTTTGGCAAATGAAACCAAATCCCATACCACCAAAAAATAGCCACTGAGGTTCTTTTTTTGAATCAAATGAAGCTCTTCCTGCAACCTTTGTATTACCTCAGCAGTGATTTCTGGATAATATTGGGGCAGATTCTGAAGACATAGCTCCTCCAGATATTGATCGTGGCTTTGGTTGGAAGGTGTCTTAAAATCAGGTATTCTGACATTCTCGAAATTCAGATTGAGCTGGCAGCGCGCCGCCAGTTTTTCGGCATTGTTGAAATAATCAGGTAAAATTTTCTGTAATTCATTTTTGGACTTTAGGCAACGATGGTGATTGAGGGGGCGAATATCCTGAGCCTTTAAAAGAGTTTTGTGCTCACGAATGCAAGATAGAACCTCCAGCACTTGGGAGCGACTACGGGTTGAATACAGGGGTTGATTGCTAGGAATCAATGGAATCTGGGACTCATCTGCCACCTGATGTAGGTAGGCATTGGCAAAATTTTCGTTCTCTTCAAAATGGAATGTATAAAGTATAAAAGAACGGTCTTTACCAAAGAGATCCTTCCAGAAATTTACATTTTTTTGCAAATCCAGAAGTTCTCGGTTTTTGGCATACTTCCAAGCCATGCTCTCTTTATCCCCAAGCAATACAAACAAACCTTCCCGATGTTCCCTTAAAAGGCTGGAAGAAACTTTAGGCTCTTCGGGTGTACTTTGGCGAGCCGCCTTTGTCAGCAAGCTGCACAAATTGGAATATCCGGTACGGTTTTCACATAAAACCAGAATTGAGTCTTTATTCTCACAGATAAGCTGAGCCCCGACAATTCCATGAATGCCCAATTTCTGGCAACGATTCAAAAAGGGAATAATGCCGTAAAGACCCATTCTATCGGTTAAGGCCAAAGAATCTATGCCAAGAGCCGCAGCCTCATCCACCAGATCCTCAGGACTAGAAGCCGCCCTTAAGAATGAAAACCAGCTTTTAAGCGCGAGTTCGGCAAAAGACATGGCGCACCTTTAGCCAGTCTGGCGAAACCAGCTTGAATCCATGTTGTCACGAAACACCTTCAAGACAGCACCATTTTTTAGCTGCAAACGATAATAGGAGCGATCCACAGGACATTGAGTCCACCAATCCTCACAAACATTCCAAACCTGCAACACTCTTTCCACCCAATAGGCTCGATGGTTTACAACTAAAGACAAAGGCTTACCTTCTTCATCCTCTGCAATCTGAATTGGCCTAGGGACACACAATGGTCTGGTGTTTTTTTTGACATCCAAGGACTGCAAAAAAGCGCGGCGCTCTGGAATACGATGAGTAGGAGATGTAGATATGATCTCCCATAACTGATAGCCCCTTGTATGCAACCTGTAAAAAAGATTTTGCAAGCTGCCGGCATTGCGACATGGTTTATAAAAACTCTTGAGAGCCGACTGTTGAAACTGCCAGGGAGCCAGCTTTAAAAGCTCAATCTCAAAAAAGGAGATCGCATCCTGGAATTGCAGCTTTTCAAAATGTAAATGAAGCAGCCGCTCACAACCATGCAAATCTCGAGTAAGAGTAGGTAAAACAAGATTCAGTTTAATTATGGATTTGTTTTCAAGGATAAAACGGGTCTCAAGTTCAAAAAAGCCCAATCCTTCTACGGCCAACTCAAGACACAGTTTCTGAATCCCCAATGTCAAGCGCTTAAAAACCCAGTTTTTGGGCTGCAAGGCTGTCTCCATAGACTCTCTAAGTACTGATTTTCGTTTCCCCTCCGCAATTGGAATCCCAATTCCCATGCCTCCCAGAGATGCCTGATGTAAAACATGCCCTTCCATCCCAAACTGTGAGACCAAATCCTGTCTCTTGATTTGTCTCAGATCTCCCAAGGTAGAAATGCCAAGTGTCTTAAGGCGAGACAGAGTTTTGGGACTCAGGGGACAAACATCCACAGGCTGCCTTGACATAAGCTGAAGCTCTCTTTCCTGACTGATAAAGTTCACGCAGAAAGCTTTTGTCTCAAGTGCTGCCAATCTGGCTGGCAAAGGTTTGCTGGCTATGGCCAACGAAGCCATAAACCCTGTCTTATGGCAGATTTTCTGAAGTAATTGTGTGCCCGTTTTTTTGGCCTCCTCTCTTGAACATCCCGAACGAAGCCAATCCAACTCCAAAAGAAACATTCCTGTTTCGACTTCCTGCCAACGAGGAGAGCTTGCATTCAAAAAAACCTTCACCTCATCCAAAATTTTGTCGTAGGCCAAGGAGTCCAACACAAAAAGTTGTAAATCTGGACTCTGGATTCTGGCCCGCAATACACTCATACCAACTCTAACTCCTTCGGACTCAGCATTGCTACAGACCTCCAGAATCTGACCTTTTGACATATCACTGCAAAGACCCATGGAAAGAGTCGGCAAAGCAAAAGAACGATTCTGTGGATCTAAAAGGGCCTTACGAATATCTTCTGGTAAAACAGCCTGAAGACGAATACAGGGAATCCAAAGGGCGGCAATCATGGTTTACACCTTCCTTAAAAGACCTGTCATAACTCCAATAATTTCCACTCCCCCCTCAATCAATATAGGCTCCATCTCAGGATTTTCAGGCTGTAGTCGAGTCATGTTTCCCTCACGAAAATATCGTTTCAGGGTCATTCTTCCCTCCAAAGATGCCACAACAATTTGTCCATTTCTGGCTGTGGGTATTCGCTCAATAAAAACAATATCTCCTGGCATGATGCCGGCCCCAATCATGGACTCCCCTTTTACGCTCAGGGCAAACCCCTCTCCCCCATGCCTTAGAAAAATTTGCGGAAATAAAATTTCCTCCTGCATCTCATAGGTTTCAATCATGGGCCCTGCATGCACTACTCCTAAAACCTCAATTCTGGTTGGAGGAGAAGCTTTAGGTTCAAGCAATACAATTCCTCGTCTTTGATGAGAATCAACCTCAATCAGACCCTTTTTCTGTAAGGCTTTCAAATGCTGGATTACCGTGGAGTTGGCGTTATAACCAAAGAATTTTTGAATCTCAACCGTGTTGGGCATAACCCCAGTTTTTTTCCATTTCTCACAGAGATAGGCATAGATTTTTTTTTGAATTTCAGTTAGATGCATGATCTAATCATATACGAGAATATACCGAGAATCAAGTTCGTCAGTTTGATCCGCAAAAATTCACACTACTCATACCTTAAGCAATCAATCGGATTTAATCTTGAGGCACTTAAGGCCGGATAATAGCCAAAAAAGATGCCAACAAACCCGGAAAATCCAATGCCAATTACAAAGGCTACGGGAGGAATCACCACAGCAACAGAAAAGTAATACCCAATGGAGTACAACAAAGACATGGCCAACACCGTTCCGATGACCCCACCGCTAAAGGTCATTACTACAGCCTCCAGTAAAAACTGGCGTAAGATATCGCGATTTTTTGCTCCGATTGCCTTGCGAACCCCAATTTCAGCCGTGCGCTCCGTGACCGTCACCAGCATTATATTCATAATTCCAATGCCGCCAACCAAAAGGGAAATCCCCGCCATACCACCTAAAAATACCGTGAACCAAAAGCCCAACATATTAAAGGTTTCCATAATCCGACTCATATTAACAATCCTGAAATCTGGATCCTCATCAGCACGAATACGGTGTCTCATCTTCAAAAGAGCTGATATCTGCTCCTCAGCAGTCAAGACATCTCCCTCACTAATGGCAGAGGCATCCACCCTATGCAACGAAGTTCTGCCCATAAGTTTTTTCATCATGGTGGTGTAGGGAACCAGAATCTGATCATCGGGACTCATCCCCTCTTCTCCCCGCTCCTTAAGCACTCCTATGACAAAAAAAACGGTGTTTCGGATGCGAAATTCTTTACCCAGAGCCGATTCAAGCGGAAATAAATCTTTTGCAACCCTGGAGCCTAACAGGGCCACTCTCTCTAAAGATAAAACATCGGGGCTCATAAAAAATCGCCCTTCCGCTACTTCAATTCCATGAATCAGTTGGTAAGTAGGAGCTACACCTTGAACCACCGCATTACGATTTCTACCTCCGGCTTTAATCTGCAATCCAAAACCTACCACCGGTGAGACTCTTTGCACCTTATCCAACTCAAGAATAGCCTGTGCATCCTGAAGCGTAAGGCTATCTGCCTGAACCGAACGAATTCCTCGGACCTTCTTTTGGGTAGGAATGACAATCAACAGGTTTGTACCCATTTTGCGGATCTGATTTAGGGTGTGCTGTCTGAGGCTTTCTCCAAGAGATAGACTAGCAATCACTGAACCAACCCCAATGATGATGCCTAACATGGACAGTACAGATCGCAGACGATTTCCCCAAAGGGACATAAATCCCATGCGAATAATCGAGAAAATGGGCATGATTAGAGCCTAAGTGAGGCCCGTCCCCGTTTATCCCACTGATCATCAGCACTAATGGATGTAACCTGAACCTGTGATGTAGATTCAAGCCCCTCAAGCACTGAAAAACAATGTCCGTCATCCATGCCTAATTTGACAAAGGTCTTCACGGGCACTGAGTTCTTGTCCCCGGATTTTGCCATCACCCAAGGCCGGCCATCCTCTTCATAAATGGCCTGATAGGGAAGGCAAAGCACCTTGCTGGAAGACTCAGCCTCAATTTCTATGGAAGCCGACATCTCTGGTTTTAAAAGCCCTTTATCTGGATCGGTAATTTCTACATCCACCTGAAACAAAACCACATTTTGAATGGTTTCTCCCATGGCGGCCACCCGAATCACCTTGCCAACAAAGCGGCGAAACAGAAAAGAATCCACCGAAAAACGCACCGTTTGCCCGACCTTCACCTTGCCAATATCACTCTCATCGACCATGGCCCGAACCATAAGACGGCTGGTATCTGCCAGAGTCAATATGGTGGTGCCTCCCCCCACATTGGAAATGCCAGAAGAGATAATCTGGCCCACCTGAATTTTTAAGGCCGTAACCACTCCATCCATAGTGGCAAAAACCTTTGTGTCCGCTAGGGCTTGTAAAGCCAACTCCAAAGCCACTTGTTTTAGCTCCACATCCCTTAAGGCAATATCTGCCTCAAGCTTTCGCGACATCAGTCTTTCCTGATCAAGCCTCAGATCCAAAAGCCTCAGTTCTGCCTTTTCCAACTCTGCCTGGGACTGCAATTTTTGGGTAATCAGAGATTCCAAATCCTGGGGGGTACTCAAATTTTTAGCGATCAGCTCCTGAGTTCTATCTACATTTCTACTCAAATCCTCAAATCTAGATTTTGCGTACCGTAGATTAGACTGGGCCTCAGTGGTTCGTAACTCAACCTCTCTTTGAAATACCTCCCAAGAAATTTTGGCCTGCTCTGCCCGATTCTGAGAAATTTTTAAACTCACTTCTGCAGACTGCAATCTTCGCTTTTCTTCCACAGGATCAAGCTCCAATAACAGATCACCCTTTTTAACAACCGCGCTTTCCTGATGCGGAATAGAGATGGCCTGACCCGATGCCTTACATTTGATTTCAACACTCAGCCAAGGCAGAATTTTGCCGGTAGCATGCACACGAACCAAAAGTTCTTTTGTTTCAAGATTCAAAAATTCAGCCACTGCATTTTTAGAATCTCCTTTAGAGCCAGAACAGCCAACCAGAGCCATTAATAGTAGCGATATAAAGATTCTCATCCAGAATTCCTTCGCGATCGGATTACAAAATGCGGCGAAAATCCATCCCCTAACCTCGCCTGCACATTTTGTTTAACCTCTTCAACTTTCTTAGCCGGAATCAAGAGAATTACCGACTGCATCCACAACACCTGAGTCATTGCCTGAATCAACTCGGCATCCAATACCCAGCTATCCAAAATTGCCACCGGACTATGACGAACCTGCCTGATCAAATCGGATAGATTTCCCGGTTCAGACGCCGTAATACCAGAATGCATTAAACTCAGGCTAATTCCTGCCCCGGTCGCAACTGGATCCAAAACCACGATTAAGACTGGGTTTTTCAGAAGTTTAATCAGTGACTTGGACAACCTGTAAGGCTTCGGGTCTTGGCCCTGCCCAAACTTGGTTAGCCACTGGGAGGCCTCAATCAAAGCATCTTCAATACGGGCATGATTTTCCCCGGCCTGAAGAATTCTATATAAACCTCTGGCCAGAATTCCTTGCCCACCCATAGCCAGTAAAAAGCCTTCTGACAAAGGCTCTCCATTTTCTACTCTTTCCAAAACCACCTGAAAATGGGAGCTTCTTTGCACTTCCACAATTTCAGCCAATGCCTGCCTTAATGGCACCCGGGATCGCAATAATTCGGCTAGTTTTTCAAGAAATAATGGGTTAAGGGCTTTACATTTTGACATCAGCGATTAGAATCTGGACACAATAAGGGAGTATTCATGTTGCGTCGTATCATAACAAGTCTTCTGGCACTCAGTCCAATCATGCAATCACAGGCCGCAGATCAGGTTCTACGGGTACCAAACACAGCCGAGAATCGCATGATTCTGGATCAACTGGATTTAGAGCACGACTGTTATGGAAAAAGCCCAGAGTATCTGGATTTCCTTTATGACGACAGAGCCAAAGACATCCTCTCTCAACGCAAAACCTTTCGTAATCTTCTACTTCAAAACAAGCAGGTTTATGTGGAAGATGTTGAGGCACTCAACCGTTCCCGTGTCAGTCGTGACGATTTAGGTAAATATCATACACTGGAAGAAACCGAAGCGGTTATCCGGGAATATGCTGAAAAATATCCCGATTTAACTGTACTAAAGTCGGCTGGAACCACGCATGAAAATCGCAATGTGTGGGTACTTGAGATCAGCAACAAAAAAATCAGTAAGGACAAGGCCAACTTTCTGATTATGGGATCCCATCATGCCAGGGAATGGATTTCTACCGAAGTCCCTCTAGCCCTTATGAAACATCTTTTGGATAATTATGGAAAAGTTGAGGCCGTCACTAAAACCCTTGATGAGAGCCGTATTGTAATTGTCCCAATGGTGAACCCCGATGGAAGCGCCCATTCTCGAACCAAACAGAGAATGTGGAGAAAAAACCGTCGTCCTGTTGGCACTTCCATAGGTGTTGATAACAACCGAAACTATGGCTTCAAATGGGGAACTACAGGAGCATCTCCAAACCCATCTTCCGATACCTACCGTGGTCCTGAGCCCATGTCAGAAATCGAAAACCAGATTGTGGTGAACCTGCAAAAGGAATACAAATTTGATACAGCCGTGTCCTTTCACTCCTATTCAGAACTGGTTTTATGGCCTTGGGGCTATACCGGAAAAATCAAATCCAAGGATCATCAGGTATTTGAAAAGCATGGTAAAGCCATGGGTCAGATACTAGGATACAAACCTATGCAGATCGCTGGACTATACGAAGCATCGGGCGGGTTTGACGATATGTTGTATGCCGATTTTGGCGTACTTACCTACACCATAGAACTAGGCAAATGGTTTGTACCACAGGAAAATGAAATCGACCCCATCTGCGAAAAGTCCATTCAAGCCATGATGTATCTGTTTGAAAACGCCAAAAAACCACTGCCAGAAAATCAAGATCCTGCCTATGTAACCATGGGAGTTTTACAATCCGTGGTACGGGATATGGTTCTTGATAATAATGAAAGCCGCCTGAATTTAAGTCTTTCAAGCCTTTCCCTTCTTGAGGATGCAATGATTGAGTCTGCCATGAATGGCCTGGAAATGGAAACAAGGTTAAGAGGACAGATTTTTGATTACATCAACCGTCATCGAAGTTTCCACAGGATGCAAAACTAATGGCAGATTTAGGCAAAAGAATTGGTTCCCTATGCCTGAGCTGGCCCGGTACCACAGAGGATGTAAAATGGGGTGCCGACCATGTTTTTTCCGTGAATGGAAAAATGTTTGTGATTCTTCCGTACGAGTCAGAAAAGCCTTGGCTTAGTTTGAAAGCCTCCTCCCAGGCTTTTGCCGATCTGGTGTCTACTGGTCATTTTTCCCCAGCCCCTTATCTGGCTCGGGCTAACTGGGTCATGACAAAAACACCAGAGGATTTGGACTTCTCAACACTAGCGGAACTGATCCGTGAATCTTATGAACTTGTGGTAGCAAAGCTCAGTAAAAAAGCCCAGAGAGAACTTGGGTTTAACCCTTAATTGGCCCGCTCTGCTCAATTTTTTTCAAAAATCCAATTGCCGAAAGCAGTACATCATAGTCAGGATCCTGAATCAGCCCCAGAATAATTTCTCTGGCCTGGGGCATTCCTGTAACACTTAAGGCCCATAGACAGGAAAGGCGCATCCATTTGTTGGTAGAGCCTGCCATTTCCGCCAATACACTAAAGTGCTGGATTTCTCCAAATCGTAAACACGCCAAAGCTGCATTGGCTCTGGCACGGTTATTATCATCCTGTAAAAGCCTTTCAATCTGATGCAAAGCCTGCTGGGCATTCATGGCCATCAGGGAATCAATGGCATTAGCGCGAATCCTGCCGATTGGAGATGATAGAGCCTGCACCACACGAAGCAGAACCTGGTCAGCTTTAAAATTTCCCAAAACCCTGATAATAGACGCAATATCATTAGCATTGTCCTGTTCATCCAAAGCCTTTATCAAAAGTGGCAAAGACAATGGAGAAGCAATCTGACCGGCCGCCATAATTGCCTGCACCTTAAGCTGCACATTTTTATGCGAAAAATAGCCGTGCAAAATATCAAGATGCTCCACCTGCTTGCGAAAGCCAATTTCTGATAAAATTGCCATGTCCAAGGCCGTATTCTGGCCTAATAACTTAAGGTATACCGGCATGGCTTTGGCTGTAGGACATTTTCCAAGGCACTCAATGATTTTAGTCTGAATCATCACTTCGGAAGACTCACACAACATTGTCAATAAATCATCTTCCAAATCAGGTCCCGCACCCCGGCCCAATAAAACCAAGGAAGCAAATTTCAAAACCGGATCATCCTGGGCAAATAACTCTCGATACAGAGGCAGCGGATTTTTGCTTTGGCGGCATAAAATATACTTGAACCAATGCTTTAAGCTGTCATGCTCATGAAACAAAATACCCAAAAGCTTTAAGGTTTTTTCATTGGAAATTTTACCCAATACCTTGGCAATGGCATACAGTACTTCTGGTTCTGTCTCAGCGCTTAGAGCCGAAACAATCGGAGCAGCAATCTGTGGGATATCTATTTTTGCCAGAGTGCGCAGAATTGAAATTTTTACTGCCTGTCTGGCTTCGGGCAGGTTATCAATCAACAATCTCATGATGGGAACATCTTCCGTCTGATACAACAATCTAGTTAGATCAGCCATCATGCTCGACTGGGATTCTTCCAAATCCTGAAGCGATTTAATCAAAGCCAGAAAAAGCCTTTTATCATCCCTTTGGGGGGATTGAATCGTGGCCCGTAGAATTGTAGGGCGAACCCCTGGTGCTACGCCACGAATCGCCTTTTCCATCAGGGGGTTTAAAGGATCGGATTGAATATTCAAAATCAGATTTAGAATCGCGGTCCTGATTTCAAAAACCTGTTCCCTCTCCAAATGATTGATGACCACATTCATGTGGTACTCTTTATTGAGTCTGCCAATACTGTGCACCACCGCCATCCGAACCAAGGGATCTTTGTCATCCAGATAATCCAAAACAGTATCAGAATCCCTATATGTCCCAAAATTACCTAAAGCTTCAATCACACGGGTCTTTTTTACCGGATCGGCTTCTCGCAACTGCTCGCGAATCTCATAAATATTTTTGAGAGACTGTACTTCATAGGCCACCACATTCTGCGATTTACCCTTAAGCTTTAGTCCCTGCATTGGCTCACATATCAAAACATCCTGCATGGATTCAAAGCTCGATTCAGAAATCAGAATTGTTCCATGGCGGGCCGCACCACAAAGCCGGGAGCTCACATTCACGCAATCCCCAATGGCTGTATAATCCAGAAACTGATCGCAGCCAATGGCTCCAACCAAAGCCTCCCCAGTACATACTCCAATACTAGCCGTCATGGCATGCAAACCCTGCTCAATCCAATGCTGAGTAATTTCACTCATTTTGGCCTGCATGGCCAAAGCACATTCAACCGCTCTCTCGGCATGATTGGAAATTCTGATGGGGGAACCAAAAATGGCCATGATTCCATCGCCTAGATACTTATCCAGTGTGCCATCATAAGCCACAATCAAATCCGTCATTTCCTGAAAGTAGGTATTAAGCTGTCTCGTAACCACCGCGGAATCTGCTAGCTCCGTAAATGCTGTGAAACCGTTAATATCCACAAACATGGCTGTGATCCGGTGTCGGCCCTCAAGCTCCAGGCTATAGTCCTCATTTTTTAAGATTTTGTCCCCAATTTTGGCCGAGACAAAGCGTTTAAACAAGCTACCTAAGCGTTTTTTCTCAATCTCGCGATAAATCACAGCTTTTGAAAAACCCGACAATAGAGTGACCAGACGGATATCAGCACTACAAAAATTCTTTAACCCGTTTTTATTCAGAAGTATAAATACGCCCCGCGACTGCTGATAAAACTGTATGGGCAGTACCAAAGAGGTTTCCAGTTTTTCAAGCCCGTATTTTTCACCTTTAAAAAACTTACCCCCATAACTCTCAGAGAATACCCCTCTAGCCTCTGAATCTTTGGCCAAAGAACGAAAAAACTCCGTTTGCCCAACCCAGAATTCATTACCTGCATCATTGCCGGCCTCAAGTTTATACACCCCACTCTGCGGATCAAGCATCAGAAAAATGACAATCTGACAATCAATAGCTTCTGCCAGAAGTTGGCCCAGACACTTAAAAAAGAACCCTGCCTGAGGGCTCATGTCTACAATATAGGTGATCTTATTGATCAGGGAAACTTCGGCCTCAACCAATTCCAGCCTGCGTTTCAATTTAATATTTTCAATGGCCACAGCCAATTTCTGAAACAGTTCCGCCAGAAAACCAAGGTCTTCTATCACAAAATGCGGCCTGGATTTAGGATTAGCCAACACGATAATGCCTCTGGCATCTTGGGTAAAATCTACTGGGTAAAACAAAGCCGAACGAAAACTGTTTTTAGGAATTCTGGGATCGATCTCATTTACAATCTGGGCTGGTCGGCCAAACATCTGAAATGCCATATCTTTTAACTGGTAAAAATATTGGCTGGAATTCAATTCTGTAGCGGCCGGATTTCCAAAAACAAACTTGGCTTCCGGCAATAAATCCTCGCGCTCAAAATAGAAAACATACTCGAGCTCAAAGGCCTCGCTTAAAATGGACTGTAAAAGATTCTGAAAATCTTTGCTATCGCTTACTAGGGTTTTTGCAATCTTTTCGCTCAGGCTCTTGTTCATGGATTACCTAATTTTAGAAGTGGCATGGCAAAAGGGTTCACAAAGGACGCTTTGACACAGTCCTTAAGATGAATAAAGTCCGATTCCATCTGATCCAAGGTTTCTTTTAGAGTCAATACTTCGTTAAGACAGAGGGATATCCACTGCTGGTTATCAAAAAAGTGACTCAAGACATCTCTGAGTTCATTCAAATAAGAATCGCTTCCGTAACTGTACCGATTAAATTGAGCCTCAATACGGGCTAAAGATTCTGTTTGCAGGTGATGATGATTTTTTAAGTGTTCCGCCATTACCCGACAAATATGTAAAATCAGGTGCTTATAAGTGGCTGGATCTGATTTGAGACTGGCACAGGGAATTGCATAGACTCGTGAATCTTTTCCGGCCCTCAGTACAAACTGTTCATCCCCAATTCGTCGATAGTTTAGATCAATAAAACTAAGTGCTTTTACGCTACCGATGATATCCCCACAGTGTGAAAACGATTTTACAAACTGCCCCTGAAAATCCAGCAATAATTCTCCATCACAGACCAGATAAATATAATCATTATTCTCATCCTGCATGGGCAGTTCCGTACCAGCAAGGCACTCCATAAGAGTCAGCCCCGCAAATACATCATCGTTTTCATTCAGAGAAACCGTAGTACGAAGTCCAGGACTGATGGGCAAAAAACCATACCCGTTCCCGCTTTTTTCAACCAGAATAGATTTCTGCCAGAATTTGTTACAGATATTTTTTAAAACCTGTTCCCCGGTAATCTCATGCTTTTGCTGCAAAGTTTCTACAATGGCTGCATAACGGCTCTTGACTGTACCAGTAATGGCGTAGAGCTGCATGAGGATTCGATCATATTTTTCAATGCCGCTGATAGTGTCGTATAACCTTTTAGCCACAGTGATGGCAACACTAAATCCCAGCTCAGGATTTTCCAGAAAAGTTCGCGAAAACCCTTCCCCAGAAGCCGGAATAGATTGAACCACGGAGCGATTTTTAGCCCGGATGGTGGCAGTTCGAGTCTGCCCAAGCAAAGGTCCCATTTCTCCAAAGTTCACCAGCCGCCCTCTTAGAGTGGCTATGCTGTTTCCATACCCCTGAATGACCTCTTCACGGCTTTTACGGGAACTGCACTGGGACAACCTTTGTTCATCCACTAAAATAACCTCAAGCTCTCCCTCCAGTAGAATATAAAACTCCGTGGATGGATCCCCTTGCAGACAAACAAACTCACCACTGGCATAAACTTTGCGATTCAGCTTTAAGGAATGAATTCGTTTTCTTAAAATTTCTTCAAGATTTGCTTCTGTATCAATCCAGAGGGTTTCAATCCCATAATCTCGAATGGATTGAATGTGAGCCTGATTTAAAATTGTGCCTTTTTCAATCAGAAAATCCTGGGCAGTAACCGCCATGCCCAAAACCATTCCTTCAATAATTTCACTGATATGCAAGGCTTCCATGGGACTCCCGCCAAGCTGGCATA
>DITF01000068.1 GCA_002422125.1 bacterium UBP17_UBA6191 | reverse complement strand
CAGATGCGATGGCTTCTTTCATTTCCGGGATCGTGATAGATTTTCTGGCCACCGTAATTAAATTGCTGACAGTGGCGGTACTGATTCCCTGAGCCTGACTTAGGTAATCAAAAAGGGAAGAATAGCCAATTTCCAGATAAAATTTGGTGAAATCGGCCTCAAGAACCAGATCAATTAAAATGGCTTCCTGTTTTCTGTACTCTTTGAGGCTTTCGGTGATTTTTAGATGTAGTGATTGCATAGATTAATTTTATCACGGGGTTTTTGGGCTTCTTCAGAGGCACTAAAAGCGGGGAAACTCGGAAATTGGATCATTTTTGGTCAAGATTATAGACATTTGGTAACTAACGGCATAATTGGAGTATTTAACGAGGGATTTTTCCGGCCATCACGACTGAACTAAAAATTGGTTCCAAAAACCGGTCAAGAAATTTTTGAAAAAACTGGCTGTGACAGATGAATATTTATGTAATGAACAAACACCGTGACAGATTCAGGTCAAAATAACAGGCCTACAGCCCTTTGGATATTTCAGTTATATCGTCAACCTATGCTTGTTACCACTCCCTCCGCCAATGTGACAAACATAACTCAGGTTCAGTCTACCCAACTTGAAAATTATGTGCGGAATGAGAGGATATACGGTACCAAAATTTTACAAAACTAAACTATCTGGAATAATTGAAAATAGTTTTTGGTGCAGCAATGGTTGACACAGTCAATCTGAGAGAATGTGGGTTCAGCAGATAGGCCGTATTTGTCAGGTTATAATTTTTGTAGAATTTTTAAGAGTTCTTCCTTGCCAATTTTTCCATGCTGGTCCAAATCTTTTCTGTGTTTGCCTGATTTATCGTAAAAGGCAAAAAAGGGCATGGAGGCACTTTCGTAATATTGGCTTTTTATGGTTGCGGCCTCTGAATCGGCTTCTGTACAGTCAAGGATTCCTACCTCAAATCGTTGTAATTCTTTTTGAATCAAAGGATCTGGCAGAACAGTTTCCTTAATCTGCCGACAAGGAATACACCACTTGGCTGTAAAATAGAGCATCACGGGTGAGGAGGCATTTTTACCAGCTTTTACAGCCTCATCCCGTGTACTGTAAATCGGTTTGTTGCTCTGGGCTACGGAGGCTTTTGCACCTGTAAAACCTGTAAAAGAGCCTTTTAAGGACGGAAATCGTAGTTCTAACATGCCAAAAAGTCCGTAGAGAATCATTAATAGACCTAGTGCCTGACGAATTCGAAAAATGAATGGATCGGAGGGGGTTAAGCGAAACAGACCCCCAAATAAAATACCGCCCACAAAAAACCAGAGTGAATAACCAAGTGTAATCTGTTCCTCACTTAAAAACACCGTCTGAAAGTGAAATGCTACCAGAATCAGTACAAATCCCATGCACTGTTTCACCGAGACCATCCAAGCCCCGGAACGAGGCAAAATATTTTGTGAAAACAGAGCCAGAACCAGAAATAAGACACCCATGCCCAAACCAAAGGATGCCATCATTAAAAAGCCAAACAAAAGGCTTTCAGGGTGTTTGACCAAGTACAAAATGATGGCTCCAGCAAAGGGACCCACACAGGGAGCCGCCACAAAGCCCATGGCACATCCCATGAAAAACAGGGTTTTTGGGTTGGTTCCTTCTACAGAATTGAGTTTCTGTTTCCAGGCCTGGGGCAAGTCGATTTCAAAGAGACCAAACATACTTAAGGCAAACAGAAGCATCAAAAGACTAAGAAGTACTGCTACCACTGGGTTGGCCAGCCAGGAACCAAGGTCTCTTCCGGTCTTTGCAGCCACTACGCCTAAAAGAGCATATACCAGCACTATACCTAGTACATACATCAAGGCCCGAAAAAAGCGTAAGCTCTTACTGCTATGCAAATCGCCCGAAAATAAAGACACTGTGATTGGTATCATGGGATAAACACAGGGAGTGAGAGAAGCCAACAGGCCCCATAAAAAGGCCTGAAACAATACCACCCACCAATCACCTGATATGGGATCGCCGCCAGATGCGTTGGATTTTTCTGCCTCAGAGCTTAGAAAAAATGTCGAAAACTCCTGGGAAACCGCGCGCTTTTTTTCTTCTCCCGTCTCATGCAGGACTTCAATGGTTTGGGTCTTTACCATTCCGCAAGAAGTCAGAGTGCAAGGTTGCCAGACCGCCTCTAAGAATAACTTCCCCTGCCCGGTGATTGATCTGGCCGTCAGTCCCATTAAGGCCCCATTTTCTAAAAACCAGGAAACATAGCTTTTTTCCTCTCCCGGAGAAATCTGGTGAGAAGTGGCTTCACTTTGTTTTACGGATACAAACTCCCAATCTGCCGAATTGACAATACGAAGACTGGTTGGGGTTCCAATTGGTTCGCGGGATCCGTAGATGTGCCAGCCAGAATCCAGCATAAATTTTATCATTACAGAAACCTCTGTTCCCGTAGAAATTTTTTCATGCGACTGGGAGACCTCAAACTTGACGGGCCCAGTGTCGGCGGTCGCAGGCTTTTTAAACGATGAGAGCTTTAAGCCTAACTTTGGAGTAGCTTCGGAAAAACTTGGTGTATGAAGCAGAGATATTAATAACAAGATGCGGATTAAAATCATATTTCCTCAATTTTAATGGCAATATAGGTAATATCATCGCTGGGGTCTACCCCATCCCGAAATTCGAACATATCTTTCTCAAGTTCGGCTTTTATCTCTTGAGGGTTTTTAGTCTTATGGTGCTCCAGTAACAAGCGCTCCAACCTATCCATACCGTAAAGTTCCAAGGCTGGGTTTTCTAATTCCGTGACCCCATCCGTGTATAAAAACAGCCAGTCATTTGGATTTAGCAATACTTCCTTGCTCTCATAAAATCCAGGAGAAAACATTCCAAGTGGTAATCCCTTGGCATTCAAATACTCAATTTTATTTTCCTGACCCCGAATCACAAACATTTTGTTGTGTCCGGCTGAGGCATAACGAAACAACCTAGTTTTTGTATTAAGAATCCCAAAAAACAGTGTGGCAAAAAGGGTATTACTTTTACCCTCACACAGTAAATCATTGAGACGAATCATCAAGTCCCCTGGCTTTTCACTCCGTGACGATAAACTTTGTAAAAAGGCTTTGCAGGTTGCTCCAAACAGAGATGCGCCCACCCCTTTACCAGAGACATCCGAAATCACAAACCCCACTTCTTCCAAGTCTTCGTACTCCACAAAATCAAAAAAGTCTCCTCCCAAAAACTTGGCGGCCCCAAACGCAAAATCCATACTGATACCAGGCATGGATAAAGGCTCCTGGGGTAAAATTCCTAGTTGAATATCCCGTCCCTCTACACTGTCCTTTTTCAGTTTATCCAACCACACTTTAGCCACTACACTGACGGTCTGGGATGTAAAACTCAGAATGAACTTTTCATGATCAGGACTTAATTCATTGGAGGAAGGTTTGCCTAGAATCAAAAACCCTTCTACATTGTCGTGATGAATCCCATGAAACAATACCCCATCATCATACAATAGATGAGCCTGAGCATTTTTTAGGGCCAGGGGTTTTAAGCGAAACTGTAAATCCTGCCGTGTTTCCTTGCATCTGTCTGTGGTCTGAATGGAAGAACCAATGAACTTTTCCCGCGAGGCCTGTTCATAAAATCCTAGCCAGGCAAACTCAGCATCAAAAATTTTGATAAGACAATCGGAGGCATAATCTAAAAGATCAGATAGTTCTTTTCCATCCAGCATCATTTCATTTAACTGATTGACGGAGCCTAATTCCATGACCCTGGTATCAATATTTTTAACCATGACATCAAAATCTTTAGCCATCTGAGCAAT
>DITF01000220.1 GCA_002422125.1 bacterium UBP17_UBA6191 | reverse complement strand
CCAGAAGTCAGACCCATGGTTTTCCAACCAGACGAGCCTCTGCATCAACACTACAACCCCGACATTTTAAAACTTCCTAAAGATATCTACGAAAGAATTCAGTCTTATGTTCTGTTTGTAAACAGCTATCATCGCTGGACTTATAACTCTTTTGAGTGTCTGGTGAAGGACGGAGTAATTCATCCAATTGATTTTGCCAATGCCTGCCCAGACTCTGATTTCACCTCCCTGCACACACATTTCCCCTGGTTGATTTGTGCACTGGTTCGTTGGCTATCCTTTGTGGGGGCAACCAAGCACAATCTGAGAGTGGATACGGAGCAGGAGCGCTATCTCAAAGTATTCAATGACCCCAAAGTATCACAGGAAGAGAAGTTTGAATTCCACAAAACCCTGAGCCGCAAATATTTTGCCATGGATGAGTACCAGGAATTTGTGGCCAAAAACTTCAGTGACCTCGACGATAGAATGATTGCATTTTATGATGAGAAATTCCCTGAGATCCTGCAATTTGCTATCGAGCACTCCAACTTTCCCGACGAGGAAAAAGGTCAGTTCTATAACTATTACAAACATATGATGGACACCAAGTTTAGGGCCAATGCCAAAGAATTTCTCAAAACGGTGGTTTTATGAGTTTTATGCAGACCATGCGTCAAAAAGCGCAAAGTCTGAAGCGCAGAATCATCCTGCCTGAAACCCAGGACAAAAGGGTGATTCTGGCTGCTGCCGAGCTCATCAGAGATGGTTTGTGTGAGGTTCACCTAATTGGCAACCCCAATAAGGTGGACCAACACTCCCAGGATCTGAGTAAAGCCGTATGGCACAATCCGGAGGATGAACAACTTATCAAAAATCTGCAGGCTCAATATTTTGAGCTCAGGAAAGATAAGGGAGTTACTTGGGTTGAAGCCGGAAGACATCTGAAAAAGCCCATCACTCTTGCAAGTATGCTCCTGCGCGAGAATATTGTAGATGGTCTGGTTTCAGGTTCAGATTCTCCCACCGCTGATGTGTTAAGAGCTGGACTTCAGATTGTAAAACCCGCTAAAGGCATCAAAACCATTTCGTCCTATTTTATCATGGTGTCCCCCGATAACGGGTTTGGTGAAAAGGGACTGATGTTTTTTGCTGATTGCGGAGTTGTGCCCAACCCCAGCAGTGCCCAGCTTGCTGACATTGCCATATCCACAGCCCAGAACTTTGAAACTCTGATTGGGGCAGTTCCCAAAGTGGCATTTTTAAGTTTTTCAACCAAGGGATCTGCCGCTCATGCGGATGTTGACAAGGTTTCTGAAGGTTTTAAATTGGCTATGGAACGCAAATTGCCGCATTGGGAATTTGATGGAGAACTACAGGCTGACGCAGCCCTAGTCCCAGCCGTTGGCCAGAAAAAATCTCCCGGCAGTAAGGTGGCAGGACAGGCAAACATTCTGATTTTTCCCGATCTTGATTCTGGAAATATCGGGTACAAATTAGTGCAACGGTTTGGCAAAGCCGAGGCTTATGGGCCCATGATTCAGGGGCTATCCAGACCCATGAATGATTTATCCAGAGGCTGTAGTGTAGAGGACATTGTAAATGTAGCTGTTCTAACGGCTATTCAGGTTTGATTCACTGCGATATTAGTATCAGGGCCCGCAGCATAATCTGTGACTTCCACGGATTAGAACACAGGTTTTTGGATTTGGGGGCCCTGATGTTTTTTCTGGCCAACATTTCCAATCGCGAACAGATTTTTCGTGTCGAAATGATTGTCGGTCGTGGACATCAGGATGAGATAGTCCCTCTTTCCTATAGAGATCTGGTTCTTAAGAAAATGGAATTCATCCCGTTTGTTACCCATTGGGAAATTCTCCCGAATCAATTGGCTTCAGGATTTGTTTTCTGGTTCTCTGATCGGGTAGGATTGTGTACTCAAGCTGAACTGGAAAAAGCATTTGTGGGTTTCCCAACCCCTAGACCAAGGAAAGGAAAAATGTCAGAAGCCCTAAAAGCCTTACGCAAGGAGTTAAAAAAGGAAGAAGAAAAAAAGTCCGTGGAAAATCTCATGGCCGATTTGCGACCAAATAATCCCAAGGTGCCGGAAGTCGATCCACGAATCCAAAAACTTGAATCCTTACTGGAAATGGAATGGAACGAAAAGGCAGTAATGTCTCTTTTAAAGGAATTAGATTCAGACAATCGTCCAGATCTTGAGGATTTGGTGCTGGATATGGTGTCTGATTTTGAAATCTATTTTTCTGAAGAGTTTCGCCGGGAATACATTCGTAGATCTCACTCCGTCATTTTATAGGAGAGCCATGTTGCGTATGCTGTTTAGCATTCTGATAGCTGGCCTCCTTTTTATACAATCCCCGGCCCTTGAGTTGAACCCAGCCATTCAACCCATTCTACCAGAAGAATTTTCCAAAATCAGACCAGGCTTTACTGATGCTGAAAGACTGTTTTTAGCCCAAAATCCTACAATTCGCGTGGGCATTGATCCAAATAGGGTGCCTTTTGGTTTTCTGTCTCAGGATGGACAGTTTAAGGGGCTGTCATCCGATATCCTCGGGTTGATATCCTCCGTGACCAATTTGAAGTTAATCCCTGTCGTATCCAAGTCTTGGCAGGAGGCTAATGAGAGATTGATGAGAGGGGAACTGCACTTTCTGGAAGGACTTATGTACACCCCTCAAAGAGCCAGGGACCATTTGCTGACGAGACCCTATTTTCAAAGCCCGGTAGTGTTGTTTTCCAATAAGCTGAACACTCCCTACCTCAATATGATGGATCTGAATTCCAAAAAGGTCTCGGTAGTACAGGGCTATGGATCCAACGATTTGATGAAACTGGACTGGCCGAAAATTCAACAAGTGGTGTTTGACAATACTCTAATGGCATTAAGAGCTGTAGCACAGGCGGAAGTGGTAGCACATCCAGCCTCTTTAACCTTGGGCAATTTTTTGATTGCTGAACATAATCTTTTTAACTTGCATGTAGCCGGAGAAACCCCCTATTCGATTGATCTTTGTATGGGTGTGTCAAAACACTATCCACTTTTACATGGCATTGTGCAAAAGACTCTTGACACTCTTAACGATCAATATAAAGAAAAACTCAGACAGAAGTGGTTGCATCCTGGCGCATTGACTCAAACAGCAACCGAAGAATCGAATAAAAAAAGTCCTGTCTTTCTACTACTTGGTGTTTCTATTATAATCCTGCTGATCTATCAATTTATTACGATTCAGAAACTCAAATCCCAAAAGACTCAATAGGCAATCCGGTTCTCAAAGCGGCTAGATATCCCCCCACTAGGTTTTTTACACTAAAACCTCTCTGCCTTAAAATTCTTTCGGCCAGATATCCTCTTTGACCCTTGCGGCAGCAGGTGATTAAAAGAGTGTCTTTAGGTAATGCCTCCAGCGATTCCCGAAGTTTTGACAGTGGGAGCAATAAAGATCCCTGAATCACTCCCTGTTGGTGTTCCGATGTTTCCCTGACATCCACAATCGTATAGGGCATTGGTAAGTGCACAAGCTCTTGGGGCAACACTCCCACAGAATCCCCTCGCAACAGGTTAGAAGCCACAAATCCAGCTACATTGATCGGATCATTGGCTGAACCAAATGGGGGAGCATAGGCCAAATCCAGCCCCTCCAAGTCCTCCACACCCAAGTTGCCAGCCATAGCCACGGCAATAATGTCAATTCTACGGTCTACTCCCTCTGTGCCCAAAATCTGAGCCCCCAAAATTTGTCCGCTTCCAGAATTCCAGATCAATTTGGTCAAAATTTGGCTCGCACCTGGGTAGTATGAGGCATGATGAGGATCATATGTGAGGCTTTCTCTCACCTTATCCCCAAACAGTTCCATGGCCTGGTTCAGATTTAAGCCCGTTGATGCACTCACTTCACCCAAACATCGAACAATGGAGGTTCCAAAAACCTTACCATACTTCATGGGAGTACCGGAGGCATTAGCCCCAGCAACCCTTCCCTGCCTGTTAGCAGGACCTGCCAGTGGCATTCTGATCTTTTGCCCACTAACCCCATGCAAAACCTCCACCATATCCCCCACGGCATAGATATAGGGATCGCTCGTCAACATGGTGTCTGTAACTTCCAGCCCCCCAAATTTTCCTATATTCAGACCAGCGGCTCTGGCTAACTCAATCTCGGGCCGCACACCAGCAGCCAGGATTACCATTTGCGCAATCAAGGAGCTTTTATCCGAGAGTACTACATGATTATTTTGAATCTCCACAAGACTGGTATTACCAAATATCCGTAGACCTTTCTTAAGCAAACGGCTTTGAAACTCTAAACCCATATCAGAATCCAGCATAGGCATAACATGCGGTTGTCTTTCCAAAACCGTTACCTCTATCCCTCGGTGCATGAGGGCTTCAGCCATTTCCAGACCAATAAACCCACCTCCGACCACTACAGCCTGCCGCACCCCAAGCTGACTAATATTTGCATCGATTCGAAACATGTCATCCACGGAACGCAGGCTCATGACATGCGGCAAATCAGATCCAGGCAGAGGCAATCGAATCGGAAGAGCCCCTTGAGACAATATCAGCCGATCATACGCAACCGAAATCTCTTCACCGCAGTCTTTTCTCATCACCACAGACCGATTCTTTCTGTCAATTGAAATGGCTTCATGACCAAGATGAACACGAATACGATATTTTGACCAGAATTTGTCTGGATTCATGAGCAATAGACTCTCTGAATCTTCAATTTCTCGACCTATCCAATATGGCAGCCCACAATTGGCATAAGAAACATAACTTCCGCGCTCATACACCTCAATGGTGGCCTGTTCATTACATCTTCTGGCCTTAGCCGCGGCAGTAGCCCCGCCAGCTACTCCACCAATTACAACAATTTTTAAGCTCATGGTGTTTCCTTTCCCCAACATCACAATACAGGCATAAAATACCCTAAACCATGCCCCAGATCATGATTTGGCAAGTTTTTCCATTACTTGACAGGAGCCGAATAAACTTTATACTAGATCATATACAAGCGAGGTCCTAATGCGCGTACTCATTCTGGCTGTTCTTTCCATGATAGCAATAAGCCTGACGGGCTGTAATAAGCAAATTGACGCTAGTCGTGCACTTGCAACGATCAGAGCTATGCACGGGGATGTCTATTATCACCCCGCTGATCTCGACTCCAGAATCAAGCTGCAAAATGCTGACATCACTCGCTCGTTGTTTCACCTTGATAAACTAGTAGTCGGCAAAGATTCATTTTTACACATCCAGTTTGCCGATCAGGGGGACTTATTTGTTGAACCAGAAAGTACCCTGATAGTTCAAAGACCTGAACCCAGTACCAAGTTCAAGGTTTTTGCTAAATTGGTGTCGGGCATTTTTTCCTGTTTTGTGGAAAAGCAAAACAGCAACTTTGCCGTTCAAACACCCGTGACGGTGGCTGGTGTTTTAGGAACTGCCTTCAGAGTTGAGGTCAGTCCGGCATCCACGGATATAGTTTTGGTAGAATCTCGCTCAGGAATTGAGTTGCAAAGCTTTGATCAGGACTTAAAACAACCCCCACTTTTAAGTATGGGAACTACCGCTAGTGGTGGGATTTCTGGTTCCGCCATATCGATCCGTGAACCTTTAACTATGGAGTCTTCTCCTCGGATTGCTGACGGCATCAGAAAAATCGATAATATCCATGAGTTCAGTTATCTGGCTGGATATGCAGCATCTCAACCTGTGCGCAAGGCCCTTTTGGACTACAATGTGCGTACCACAACTATTCAGAGATAAGTAAAATAACAATGGATCGTCGTGGATTGTCTCTGGTTGAGATTATCATTGCTTCCGTAATTCTTTCGGCCGGAATCATTCCCATGTATTCCATGATGTCCAATACAAACCGTCAGTATGAGAGACAATCCAAATTTGCCATGGCCCACTACCTGAGCCGCAGTGTTTTGGAAAGGCTCATTGCCATCGCCCCTAATGGATTGCAACAAATTCCCGCTCATAACGAGTTTCTCAGTATCGTTTTTCAGCCTGGGGTTCCCTTATCGCCCTGGTTTTCTACGGCGTCTGCCTTTCCCCTGAACAAGGACTTAGCCCCTGTATTGAGTCAGGATTTGGCTTCCTTTAGAATTAGCGTGCAGTTATTGCCCATTCGAGGAGCGGAGCAGCAAAAAGCCAGAATGGCCAGAGTAGAAGTCATCTATGATGTATCAGGCGCAACAGGACAAACACGGGTTGTTTTACAAACACTGGTATCTGAATATGTCAGTCTCTAAGTCGCAACAGGGTTTTTCCATGCTCGAAATTGTAATCGTGATTTCGATCCTAGTTGTGCTCTTAGCTGTAGCCTTTATGGGCTCGCGCGGGCGGGATTCCGGCTCGGTTAAACGCATGGATCAGATTCAATCCATGGGCCAAATGAAACGGATATCAGCCTTTTTAAGTAAAGAGCTAAAAGATTGTAATGAGATTCTCCTGCCTGCGCCGCAAAAAGGTAGTCCTGTTCTGGCCTGTAGAAAAAAAAGCGGGCAAATTGCCCAATATTACCTCGATCCTCAGGGCAATTTTGTGTTTCGGATAGCACCGGCTGAGAATCCCGAGGAACATATAGTGGCTAGAAAAATGAATGTCAGGACACAGGTTGATCGTTTCGAATTCAGACTCGGTGTCGGAGATTCAGTGGAGTTTTTTGCCAGACTAAGCATCACGGAATCGGACCAACAATTAAACCTGCTGGAGTTTGTAGATGCATTTACAACCCGTCGCTAAGCCATTACCCTCTCATAAAGGCTTTGTAATTCCTGTGATCGTGATCGGTTTAATGGTCTCAATGGGGTTTTTAGTCATTTACAATACTAGCCTTCGAGATTCACGAGCCTTAGATTCTCTCAGTGAGGGAGACATGCGCTCCTATTACAATGCAGAAGCTGGGTTTCAGACTTTTTTGATTCGTCTGCGGCAAAATCCACGGTATGAGGATCGCTTCTACCAGCCCTCCCGTTCGGCCAACGGATCCCAAGAGTTTGTAAGTGACCCTGTACATGGTCGCGGCGAGTTCCAGTGGTTTGTAGATGAAGTCCGTGAAGGTGATCAGTTCTCGCATCTGTTTTTGTTAGTACGGGGCATCCATCTCTTGCAGCAAAACAAAAATGTGACCCTTCTAAAGTCCAACCTGAAATACTCTCCGCCACCACCGACTCCTGATGGGGTAGAGCCAGTAATTGTAGTGGAATCCCGACAGGTTTTAAATAAGCAAGAATTACTGAAGTATCTTCTTGACCCCAGATTTAAGCGCCTCTTTGAAGAAAGCGGTCAAATGCCAAGCTCCATACAGGCTCTGATTCAGTTTCTGGAAACCAATGATCTTGAATCCATTGATTTTGTCACTCAGAGTAGCCTTTTGTCCGCGGTTGCTCGAGTTGAGAGCATCAATACCAGAATTCGCCAGTGG
>DITF01000168.1 GCA_002422125.1 bacterium UBP17_UBA6191 | reverse complement strand
CCTTTGAAGCCCTTCACCCTTTTGAGCATGGTTTTTTTTCTAGCTCTACTGGCAGGTCCATTATTTGGTCTCATGACACTTCTCCTTTGCGTCCCGCAGGACAAAAACTTCTGGGACTAATTACGCTCCGTAAGGGAGCATGCGGCGAACTTTAAATTCCTGTGATGCATTCACATAATCAGCTAAACCTAAATTTCGCTTGCGGGTCGTACCCTTTTGGGTCAAGTTGTGACGACGATTGGCCTTGGCTCGTTTGAATTTGCCAGACTTCAGAGCCACAAATCGCTTTTTTGCTGCACTTTTTGTTTTCATTTTGGGCATAATCTATTCCTCACTTTTTTCTTCTACTGGTTTGCCTGATTTCTTGGGAGAAAGCATCAACCCCATTGATTTTCCTTCTAGCTTTGCTTCCATGTCAGGGATGGCAATATCTTTTAAATCCAGAAGTAACTGGTCTAAAACTTTTTTCCCCAGCTCTGTGTAAGCCATTTCCCTGCCGCGAAACTGCATGGTCACTTTGACCTTGTTTCCTTCTCCCAGAAACTCGGTAGCCTGTTTGCGCTTCACATCCAGATCGTTCTGACCGATTTTGGGTCTGAGCTTGATTTCCTTGATAGTGACTGCGTGAGTCTTTTTCTTGGACTCTTTGGCCTTTTTTTCCTGCTGGTACTTAAACTTGCCAAAGTCCATAATTTTAGCCACGGGCGGTTCGGCAAGTGGGGCTACTTCAACTAAATCGAGTTCAGCTTCTCGGGCCTGTCGTAGGGCCTCGTCTAAACTGATAATCCCAAGCTGTTCTCCCTCAGCTCCGATGACACGAAGTACGGGAACACGAATCATGTGATTGATGCGCGTTTTGGTCTGCGGTGGGGCTCCTCGCAATGAGGGCCGGGCTGGCTTCTTTATGACAAACCTCCGAAAATAAAAAAAAATCTGCTCGAAAGCAGACTTGCAATAAACCTGGTGTATCCCTGTGATCCAATTCACAGCCCTGAGCGACACAATACCGTCAGGAGAGGCTTAACCTGCTTCGAGTGGGTGATTGTAACTCCTTCAGTGACGGATTGCAATACCTCGTGATAATATTGTTCTCAATGAGTCGCCAGAAGATTTTTAAGGATGATTTTAAGAAGATTTCATATCGAAATCTCCTGCTCTTGCTAGTAATTGGGGAGTGGTCAAAAATTGGAAAGAGGATTCTCGGTATACTGCCGCTGTTTCTCAAATTGAAGCCAAAGATATGATTGAAGCCTGTTGCGATCCCTCTAGTGGGGTTTTGCAGTGGATTCGTGGGAAGTGTCCATGAGAATTTCGGATGTCCAAATCAATGATGGTAGAGTGTTCATTGAGCTTTTGCAGCAGCGGCCTTTTGGTGCTCAAAAGCAGCAGTTTGATTTTGTGTTTTGGGGGCGCTGGGATGATGAGAAAGATTGGCAATTGTACATCGCTTATCCTGGAGTGGGAAACAAGTTGAGTAGAAGAGACTTGATCGTGCATGTTCAGCAAGTTCTGACTTCCCCTTTATTGTTTCAAAAAATTCGTGAGCTGAGCTTGATGGATTTGTCCATAATTGATTCTTTAGATGATCAGGTCAAGGGACTTAAAGATATTAGTGAAAAGTTGAATGGTGGGAACAACAGAGATATTTTTGTCACATCTAGGTCAGAGAAGATTGACGATAATGGCACACAGCGCATAGTAAATGTTCCAAATGCGTTTATTTATTCCCTTAGTTTTTAGCTTGGCCTACTTCGACTACAATTCAACTCACCCCATTTCACAAGCGATTCTGGAAAAGATGCCAGAATGGGCAGGTCATTGGCAAAATCCGTCCTCTAAGCACAGGCCTGGGCAGAAGGTACGGGGTCTATTGGAGCAGTCCAGAGAAGAAATTGCCCAATGCTTGGGAGTCAGCCACAAAGAGATTTTTTTTACCAGTGGAGGCACAGAAAGCAATCATCTGGCCTTGCAGGGTCTTGCAGGGTGCCTGCCTACGGGCGCACTAATCCTGTCTAGTCCAACCGAACATCCTTGTCTTTTAGGCGCGTTGCAAATTTTGGAAAGGCGAGGATTTAGAGTTTGCTACCTGCCAGTAGATTCTAATGGGGTTGTGAAGCCCGATGTATTGCGTGCACATATCACAGGTGCTTCTTTGGTTTCACTGATGTTGGCCAATAACGAAACCGGAGCTATTACAGATATAAATTCCATTAGCGCGATGTGCCGTGAAAATGGTGTACTTTTGCATACCGATGCGGTACAGGCCCTTGGCAAAATGGAGGTTGATTTGTCCCTTGTAGATGCTGCATCCATGAGCGCCCATAAAATTGGGGGCCTTAAGGGAGTGGGATTATTGTATGTCAGATCAGGATTAAAACCGGATCCCGTTTTTTTGGGAGGGGAACAGGAGAAAGGAATTCGTCCCGGGACGGAAAATAGTCTGGGAATTTTATCGTTTGCACATGCTTTTAAGCACGGAATACAGCCAAATCCATTGGTTAGAACTTTACGCGATCAATTTGAGTCGGGACTTCAATCCATGGGCAGAGATTATTTCAGAATAAATGGGGGCATACATAGAGTAGGTAACACAAGCAATGTCACTTTTTTTGGATATGATGGGCAATCCCTGGTTTTACAACTTGATATGGATGGACATTTTGTCTCCATGGGGGCAGCCTGTTCCTCAGGTTCGGTGAAGCCATCGCCAGTGCTTTTGGCAGCGGGCCTAAGTGAGGAAGAAGCAAAATCCACACTTAGAATCAGTTTTGGCTGTTATAATACTCCTTCAGAAGTAGACTCTCTATTAAGGAGTCTGAAAAAAATTTTAAAAACCGGTTCATGAACAGGTTATAAGGTTGGGGTGAAGCGTGAAAAGGGTCTTATGTGCCATGAGCGGGGGAGTGGATTCCTCGGTAGCGGCATGGGTTTTACAGCAAATGGGATATGAGGTAATTGGCATCACCATGAAGACATGGGCCAGAGATCATAAAGCTGGTGAAAAGTCCTGTTGTGGAGTAGATGCTGTGGACGATGCTGCCAGAGTAGCCGCTCAGCTTGACATTCCCTATGTTGCTTTGGATATGGAGCAGGTATTTAGAGAAACCGTAATTGAGAATTTTCAGTCTGAATATTTTAAGGGTAGAACACCAAATCCCTGTATCGTTTGTAATTATAAACTCAAGTTTGGTTATCTGTTGCAAAAAGCCGAGGAGTTTGGCTGTGATTTTGTGGCCACTGGTCACTATGCCCTGATGGCAGAGCAGGATGGTCGACTTTTTGTCACCCGAGGTAAGGATGAAAACAAGGATCAATCCTATGTTTTATACAATCTGACTCAGGAGCAGTTAAAAAAAACCCTCCTGCCTATTGGTGGGTATACCAAGGAACGCATTCGGGAAATTGCCAGAGAACAGGGGTTTTTAAGGGTGGCGGCTAAACCTGACAGTGTTGGTATTTGTTTTGTGACAGACAGTTACAAGGACTATTTGAAGGCTCAGGCCAGAGATAAAATGGCTTCAGGAGACATGCTTGATGTGAAGGGGGCTGTTGTCGGTCGCCATGAAGGTATTGCGCTTTACACAATTGGCCAGAGAAAGGGTCTGGGAGTGTCTTTTCCTGAAAAGACCTTTGTGACGAATATTGATCCGGATAATAATACTGTGACCATTGGTCAAAGAGAGGATCTTTTGCGCTGGAAAATGGAAGTTCGCGATTTGAACTGGATGGGGCTGGCGCAGCAAACCGAACCATTTGAGGCCATGGTGAAAATTCGCTATCACCATAAGCCGGTAGTGGCTCGATGTGAACCAAATGGGGATTTGATGCAGGTAGTCTTTTTTTCGCCTCAGGAAGCGGTAGCGCCTGGACAGTCCGCTGTTCTTTATGATGGAGATAAAATTTTAGCCGGCGGAATTATTAATAAGGCTTGCTAAGGAGATATTATGATTATCAAGGGCAGCAAAATTCTGACCACCCTTCGCACAATGCCGGTGGAGGATTGTCGCAAGGGACAGCAGGTGCAGATTGTGGATCACACCGTTTTGAGTCGTACGGAAGAAATTCAGTCCATTAGCTCGGTAGATTTTCGGAGTTCCGTAATTTCGTTAACCCTGGAGGGCGAGACAAGGCCAGTTTGTTTGCACCCTCAGGCCAGACTGTTAAATCAATGGTCGGTAGACCGACAGGATTACACCGTAGTTCTGATGGAATGTGGCGATTTTGGTTTTGGTCTTGCGCTTTTGGAAGGTTTGCCCAAGTCCTTGGCAGAGTCACCAATTTGTGTTACGAGGACTTTGTATCGAAGCTGGGGATTTCAGAAGCTTTGGTTTTTACAGGCTTTTTCTGTTCGTGATGAGGCCTGGCTCTTTTTGTATACGCTCTCATTGCAGTACGGATTGCCGGTTTTGGAATCTAAACAATTAGGGCAAAAAGATGGCAGTGTGGATTTGTACAATAAGCTGATGACGGATTTAAAAACCAGTGCTTTAAGGCCAAAATTGGATGAATTGTTTCACATAGGCAACGCTCCCGATATGGTAGCAATCACGGAATTGAGTTTACAGGATCCCGTCTTTGGGTTTATCGTCCGCGATTATCCAGATCGAAATCAGATCAAAGGAGCCAGATTGTTTTTGTATTCCGCCAATCTGGAGCCGGACAGGCTATTGAATTGGGTGACCATTGTAAATAAGGACTTGGTAATGGTTCGGGAGCACTTTTTGGATTCTAATCAGGCTGCCGCCTGGTTGGATTCCATGTTTCCCGATCGAAGAACGGAAGTGATGCTGAGAAATTATGCCGCCCAAAGAGTCTTTCGTACGGTTAAGGCAGAACAGGTAGCCGTAGGTTCTTATTGTATTGGGTTGTCTGCCAACGGACAGCCTGGCTTGAGGCGGATCATTGGTCGCAGTGAATTGCCTGGCTCCAAAACGGTACTTTTTGATATGCGGCTTTTGCATGGTGGATTTGTATTCGTGGATAATCTTGGTCTTTGGGTGGAGGGTCAATAAATGCATAAGATTCGTAAGGCAGTTTTTCCCGCAGCCGGGTTGGGCACCCGTTTTTTGCCAGCTACAAAAAGTCAGCCCAAAGAAATGTTGCCACTTGTAGACAAACCCATGATCCAATATGTGATTGAAGAGGCTAAAAACAGCGGTATTGAGCATGTAGTGATTGTGACAGGCCGGGGCAAGTCCTCAATTGAGGATCATTTTGATATTTCCTTTGAATTGGAACATAACCTTGAAAGCAAGGGCAAACTGGATTTATTGCAAAAAGTCAGAAGCATTAGTGACATGATCACGGTTTCTTATGTGAGACAAAAGGAGCCACTCGGTCTTGGTCATGCCATTTTGGTAGCTAAGGACATTATTGGCGATGAGCCCTTTGCCGTGTTTCTTGGGGATGATATTGTGGATTCTGAGGTTCCTTGCATGAAGCAGATGATGCAGGTATACGAAGAAACACAGGCTTCGGTGCTGGCCTTGCAAAAAGTTCCCATGGCCTGTATTTCAAGTTATGGGGTTGTGAAGGCTGATTGTGTTAGTCCTAGGTTGCACAAAATTGTGGATTTGGTGGAAAAACCCCGTATTGAAGACGCTCCAACCGACTTGGCCATTATTGGTCGCTATATTCTGGGTCCAGAGATTTTTTCCATTCTGGAAACAACCCCCAAGGGCGCAGGCGGAGAGATCCAGCTTACGGATGGCTTAAGAGAATATGTCAAAACCAGGCCGATTTACGGACTTGAGTTTGAAGGTCGCAGGTACGATACTGGTAGTAAAATTGGCTATTTAGAAGCCACGGTTGAATTTGCCTTAAAAGATCCAGAGCTTGGAGAGCAGTTTCGAACTTATCTGAAAAATCTGAAGTTTTGACATGGAACATTCGCAATCAGATTTAGTGGTGGGCTTAAATGAGCCCCAGAGACAGGCAGTTTTAACCACTGATGGCCCGGTTTTGATTTTGGCTGGAGCAGGCTCTGGAAAGACCAGGGTAGTTACCCATAGAATTGCACATTTGATTCGGGACAGAGGCATTCCCCCAGAAAGAATTCTGGCTGTGACTTTTACCAATAAGGCTGCCTCTGAGATGAAAATTCGGGTGCAAAGCCTGTTGTCCGGTCAGGGCATGGGAGCATGGGTTACTACATTTCACTCCATGGGTGCACGGATTTTACGCAAACACAGTGAACATATTGGTTATGACACCGAATTTAGCATGTATGGCCCTAGTGAGCAGTTAAGCCTTNNNGAGAAGATTTCTCAATGGAAACAGGAGCTTTTGAGGCCCGAAGATGTGGATGAAAGAACCATCAATCCTGTTTTTATTGAATTGTACCGAGCTTATACTCAAGAGTTGTTGCAGTGCAAGGCCATGGATCTTGATGATCTACTGTTTCAGCTTGTTTGGCTGTTTCGCAAACGGCCTGAGATTCTTCTGAAGTATCAGGAACAGTTTCAGTACATTATGGTGGACGAGTATCAGGATACAAACTCGACTCAATATACTTTGGTGAATATGCTATCAAGCCATCATGGTAATTTGTGTGTGGTAGGTGATGAAGATCAATCCATTTATTCATGGAGAGGAGCTGACATCACCAATATCCTGGACTTTACCACTGACTTCAAGGATAGCGGAGTCAAACGCTTTGAATTGAATATCAACTACCGTTGTCCCCAGGTTTGTCTGGATGCGGCTAACTGCCTGATAGCCAATAATACCCAAAGGACGGATAAGGCTAAACTGGTGGCCCATAAAGGTGGTATCGATCGTATTCCCTGGCATCTGGCCTCTGATGGTATTGCGGAAGCCCGTTATGTGATGGATGAAATTCGCGATCAGATTCGCCAAGGGCGCAGATTGCAGGACATTGTGATTCTTTACCGAACCCATGCCCAATCACGGGTCTTGGAACAGGAGTTTCTGCGTTCCGATATTGCCTATCAGATTGTTGGTGGACATCGTTTCTACGAGCGCAAGGAAGTTAAGGACATTTTGGCCTATCTGGGGTTGATTTTAAA
>DITF01000242.1 GCA_002422125.1 bacterium UBP17_UBA6191 | reverse complement strand
TTTTTGTAATGGACTCTTGTCAATCGACAAAGACACTACTTTATTAGAAGTTCAGAAGTTAATTCAAGCTGGAGCGGATGTAAATGCCAAGGACAAGGATGAGTTAACACCGTTGATGTTTGCCGCAAGCTACAACTCGAATCCAGACATTATCACAGCCTTGGCAAATTCTGGGGCCGATGTTAACGCCAAGGATATATATGGGCGGGTNNAAAGGCTGGAGCTGATATTAGTGCTCAGGATAAGGATGGCTGGACATCTTTGATGGGTGCGGCAAACAGCAATCCTAATCCAGAAATCATCACAATCTTGTTAAAGGCCGGAGCTGATGTTAATGCTAAGGATAAGGAAGGCTGGACATCTTTGATGGGTGCGGCATACAGCAATCCTAGTCCAGAAATCATCACAGTCTTGTTAAAGGCTGGAGCTGATATTAGTGCTAAGGATATGGATGGAAGGACACCTTTGTTTGGTGCGGCTATGGTCAGCTCAAATCCAGAAATTTTTACAGCCTTGGTAAAAGCTGGAGCGGATGTTAATGCTAAGGATGATGAGGCTGGAATGACATCTTTGATGTATGCGGCTATAGTTAATTCAAATCCAGAAATTATTACAGGCTTGGTAAAAGCCGGAGCAGATGTTAATGCCAAGCACGAGTTTGGGGGGACATCTTTGATGTTTGCGGCGCAGAAGAATCCCAATCCAGAAGTCATCGCTGCCTTGGTAAAGGCCGGAGCCGATATTAGTGTCAAGACACTAAATGGGGGAGAAACATCTTTGATGTGGGCGGCTAAGTTTAACCCTAACCCAGAAATTATCACCGCTTTAGTAAAAGCAGGAGCAGACATCAATGCCAAAGACGATGAAGGTAAGACAGCTTTGGATTATGCCAGAGAGAATGAAAACACAAAAGTTTTGACGGAGTTGATTTTGCTGTTACAGGAGAAGTCAGAAAAGAAAAAATAAGCGGGCTGGGTTAAAGTGGCACTAGCCCCAAGCCATTTAAAGCTCGGTTAGAATTTGGGTAATTGCCTGTTTTTCCTCGGGATCCTGGCTGATTTCTTTGGCTTTGGTGAAGTAGTGTTTGGCCTGGGCTAGGTCTATGGGCACATCAAATAGGCCATCCCGATAAATTTGTCCTAGAGAAAGAAGAGCTGGCAAGTGGTCTAGGGCTGCGGATTGTTTGAGAAGCTTTAGTCCCTCAGGGAGACTTTTGGGCATTCCCAGACCCATCAGATAGATTCGTCCCAAGGAAGAAAGGGCTTCGGGATGTTTGAGTTTGGCGGCACTGCGAAAGAATGGCAGGGCTTTCTGGTATTCTTTTTGTTTTTGGTAGTGAAAGGCTTTTTGGTAGAAAAGATCACCGGGGTGGGCAAAAATTGGAGAAATCAAAAAAAGTGAACCAAGAAGAATGAAGATTACCATACCTTTATATTACAATGATGTCCTTTAATTCTCCAGAAAGGTTATATATGATGAAGTTTGCCATAACCCTGTTACTGAGCACTGCGGCAATGGCCGAGGCCCGTACTCCAAGTCGTATCCCCGGCCTGCTTGATAAGGCTTTAGAACAAAGAATAATCAAATCCATTCCTGAGTTTACTGGGGAGTGGTCGTATGTAACCATGGATTCAGACGCGGTGAAGCCTAGTTCTGCCCGCTTTCGTTCCCACTATGAGGTTGTGGGGGAATCTGCTGGAATTTCCTTGGTTCGAGTGCCAAAGGGCTCAGAAGATGCTCTGTCAGCCATGATGCATAAGGATTTTCGTCGTTGCGCTGGTTTTGTGGCCCATGAATCAGAAGAAGAGGCTTTTTTAAGCATTGAGGCCATGCATCGTTACACCCGTCAATCCAGGCAGCTTGTTCCACCCTTTGAAATTGACAATCCTGAACAGACCAAAGATTTGATTTCCAAGGTCAATGAGGCTAAGGTCAGGGAGACCATTTTAAGTCTTTCGGCTATGAAAAATCGTTACTACCGCTCCCCAGAAGGGGTTTTGGCGGCTCAGTGGATTTATGATCACTGGGCCAATCTAATCAAAGATTTGCCCGGGGCCAGCGTGAGATATTTTGATCATAAGGGATGGCCACAGAAGTCTGTGATTGTAAGGTTTGAAGGTACAACGACTCCAGATGAGGTTTTGATTTTAGGCGGGCATTTGGATAGCACCTCAGGCATGGGGGGCCATCATATTACTGCACCCGGTGCTGACGATAATGCCTCTGGAATTGCCTGTCTGACCGAAGTAATTCGCGTTGCAGCAGAATCCGGCTTCCGACCTGCGCGCACAGTGGAATTTATGGCCTATGCGGCTGAAGAAGTGGGATTAAAGGGTTCGGGAGAGATTGCTGGTACCTATAAAAAGGATGGGGTTAAGGTAGCTGGAGTAATGCAGCTTGATATGACCAATTTTAACAGCTCTTCCAAGGATATTTATATCTTTGAGGATTACACCAATCCAGCCCAGAATCAGTTTTTGAAAAATCTGGTGGACACATATTTAACCGATCTGAGCTGGGGAGTGACCAAGTGTGGTTATGCCTGTTCGGATCACGCTTCTTGGACCAGGAATGGATTTGCGGCATCCTATCCAGCGGAATCCAGCATGGATGATGATAACCCCTATATTCACAGTATTCGCGACACGATTGCCCAGTCAGGTAATCATGCTCAGCACGCGGCCAAGTTTGCTAAACTGGGGCTAGCATATATGTCAGAGGCATCTCAGTAGGGAGTTTTTTGGACATACCGGTACTGCTTCAGTCCTTTTTGGCTGTGTTTCTGGCAGAGTTCGGGGATAAAACGCAGTTGGCACTTGTACTACTGAGTTGTTTTCATCCCCGGCCCGTGCTGGTTTTTGTGGCGGCTAGCCTGGCCTTTTGTTTTAGTTGTTTGATTGGGGCTCTAGCTGGGGATGTCTTGGCGGCATATATTCCCATTCACTATATTCATCTGGCTTCTGGTTTATTGTTCGTATTGTTTGCCCTACAGGGGATGTATTATGCCAGAAATCTGCAACTCGATGATGAATGTGATGCCCCCGTTTTTTCCTTTACGACCATAGTATCGGCGGTATTTATGGCAGAAATGGGAGACAAGAGTCAGCTTGTAACTTTTGGGCTGGCGGCTAGCAACGGATTTTATAATGTGTTTGCAGGAACTAGTCTGGCCTTAATTTTGAATGCAGGGTTGGCAGTGTCCTTGGGCACCTATTTACAGAAGCTGTCGCACAAAACCAAGGTGGTTATCAACTACCTGTCTTCTCTGTTCTTTTTGGGAATTGGATTAATCCAGATTTTCAAGTTTTATCAGGGTGTGGCTCAAGGTTAAAGCATCGGAATCCAATTGCCAAACTAAGAAATTCTGGTAGAATGGATGCACAATTTAAGGGGAGACTGATGGAGCATTTCAGACAATTTGGAGACACTGGATTAAAGGTGAGCGCATTGGGATTTGGTGCCGCGAATCTAGGCGATCCACACATCGAGGATTCACATGCTGAAAAGATGCTCAATCAGGTTCTTGATTTGGGTATAAATCTGATTGATACGGCCCGCGCCTATGGTTTGTCTGAAGAACGAGTGGGAAAATTCATTTCTCATCGTCGCTCAGAGTTCGTGTTGTCCACTAAGGTCGGTTATGGGATTGAAGGACAGAAGGATTGGACCTATAACTGTGTTCTGTCTGGGGTGGATCATGCCCTGAAGCTTTTGAAGACAGATTATATTGATATTGTGCATCTGCATACCTGCTCGGAAAATCTACTCAGAGATGGCGAAGTAGTCTCAGCTTTGGAAAAGGCCAAAGAAATTGGTAAAATCAAGGTTCTGGCCTACGCTGGGGACAATAATGCGGTTCAATATGCCCTGCACTCAGGCCGGTTTGGCTCACTAATGACTTCCATAAATCTTTGTGATCAGAGATTTTTGGATAGGGGATTAGGTGAGAGTAAGGAAAAACGCTTGGGTATTATTGCGAAGCGCCCATTGGCTAATGCCCCCTGGAGATTTGCTGAAAGACCCCATGGTCATTATTGTGAAGAGTACTGGCATCGTTTGAAAACCATGAACATTGATACTCAGGGACTTGATTGGAACGAGATTGCCTTGCGTTTTGCGGCCTTTACCTATGGGGTGGATAGCTGCATTGTTGGTACAACCAATTTAGAGCATCTCAAGGATAATCTGAGTGGGATTCAGAAAGGCAAACTACCTCAAGCCATGATT
>DITF01000303.1 GCA_002422125.1 bacterium UBP17_UBA6191 | reverse complement strand
GCCAAGATTAGGTGAGACATGCAGACAGTACTATTGCCACACAGCAATAAAATCAGGTGTGTAGCTTCGGATGTGGATGGGGTTATGAATAGTGGTGTTCTGCACTTTGGGCTGGATGGTCAGGAAGTCATCAAGGACTTTCATGTCAAAGATGGGATGGGAATCAGGCTCAGTATTGAGGAAGGTATCCGCTTTCATGTCATTACAGGTCGAGCCTCACCAATTCTTACCACCCGCCTTAAATCTTTGGGAGTAACCAGTATTCATGAGGGTGTGGAAGATAAGTTAAGTTGCCTGCAGAAGTTACTGGCAGTGGATGGTATTCTGCCTCACGAAGTGGCTTACATTGGGGATGATTTAAACGATTTGGGAGTCCTGGCCTGGCTTTATTCCGAAGGTGGGGTTGGGTTTTGTCCGGCCGATGCCGTGGATTTAGTCAAGGAAACGGCTTTGCATACTACCAGCCGTGCTGGAGGACAAGGATGTTTAAGAGAGGTTTTGGATTGGGTATTGTGGCAGAACCGGGAACATGTGGATTCTGATTAGAAAATTCTTTAAATTGTTGCTCTTAATCGGATTTGGCTACGGTCTTTGGTATGTCTATGATCGTTTTTTTGTGCAGGCATATTCTCGTGGGGAACTGGATGTGTTGCTGGGAGAAGAGCCGGCAATTGAGGTAAACACAGTGCTTCTTGAGTCCTTTGATGAATCGGGGCGCAAAAAGCTTGAGATTTACGGCCGTAAGGCTACCGTAGTTGAAAAGGATAAAACCATTCATCTCAAACCAATGACCATAATTTTATATGAAGAGGGACTAGCCGGGACTCTGATGCTGGCAAAACAGGGGATGCGCAAGGAAGGCAGACCAGAATATTATGAGATGGAAGGTCTGGTTGAAGTTACAAGCCGCGATGGTCGAAAACTTTTTACCAGGAAACTGATATACTACCCCAGACTGGATAAAATTGTCTCTCCTGGAGAATTTAAACTGATTGATGGTGCCCATATTGTGGAAGGTGAGTATCTGGAGTACTTTATGAATCTTGAGAAGGGTGAAATTCGGGGCAATGTGCGCATGCGCTTTCATGAACAGGCGGAAGTTGTGGATTCAGAAAAAGAATTTGGCCTTAGTGGGGTAGAGCTTTGAAGTGGTTGGTATTTTTAATTCTAGTTGGTCTGGCAGATGCTTTGGAAAAAAAGGCAGAACCCAGAGTTGTTACCCGTTCTTTGTACTCCTGGTTTGATCAGAAGGCCGGGGATTTGGTTTTAAAAGGTAATGCTAGTATTGAAAGAGACGGGGTAATTCTTAGGGCTGAGGAAATTTATTACAACGAGGCCAAAAAAGAAGCTTTTGCTACCAATCAGACTAGGTTGGAATCCAAGGAGTTTAATCTGGAGGCGGGGCAACTTAAAGTGTATCTCCCTGGTAACCGGACTTTTTCCCAAATGCTGGAAAATGACATGGTGGTCATTGCTCAGAAAGCCCCTAGACTAACTGAAAAACCCGGGCCTGATGGGACCTATTCCCAGATAACAGCAGTTGAAATCAAGTTTTTTAAGGCTTCGGAGAAAGTGGAGGCCTTTGAGAATGTACGCATGCTTCAGTTAAAAAATGAAGGTCTTACTGTAGCCGAGGAAATGGTGGTAACTGGGGCTTATCTTGAATATTTGCACAAGCAAAAAAAGGCCTTGGTGAAGCAGGATGTAAAGCTGACTTCCAAGGAGCTAGGGGCTGAGGGCCAAAGACTGATTTATTACCAAAATGATGGTCGATTTTATATTGTGGATGATGCCAAGGTCTTTCAATATGATGAAAATGGTAAGGTGAAAGACACAGTTGCGGGCAACAAGATTTTACATATTCTCAAAGAAAAACGGACTATTCTGATGGGGAATGTAGAAGGTACATTAGGGCCTAATTGAGCTTATATGTATGAACTATCCGCCTTTGAGCTGCAAAAGACTTATAATGGTCGTTGTGTTGTTGAAGATGTAGCACTAAGTGTTAAAACCGGTGAAATTGTGGGTCTTTTAGGCCCAAATGGGGCCGGGAAAACCACCTCGTTTTACATGATAGTAGGTTTAATCAAACCAGATCATGGAAGAATCCTTTTAGGCAATCTGGATGTCACCTGGCAGCCTATGTACAAACGGGCCCGCATGGGGATTGGTTATCTGGCCCAGGAAGCCTCTGTATTTCGTGGCCTTTCCGTTCGAGATAACATCTTGGCCATTCTAGAGTATTTTGAAGGGTCGGACAAAAAGCGGCGGGCTAAGGCCGATGAACTGATGCACAGCCTTTCTTTGACCCATGTAGCCGATTCCTTAGGAATTTCTTTGTCAGGGGGAGAAAGACGAAGAGCTGAGATTGCTCGAGCTTTGGCCACCGACCCACATTTTCTTTTATTAGACGAACCTTTTGCTGGAGTGGATCCCATTGCTGTTTCTGAAATTCAGGGGATTATTGCCAAACTGAGGTCAGAAAGAGGTCTTGGAATCCTGATTACCGATCACAATGTGCGCGAAACCCTAAAAATTACGGACCGTACTTATGTAATGTCCAAGGGACGGATTCTCGTGCATGGAGGGGTCAGGGAAATCACGGAGAATCAGGAAGCCAAAAAAATATATCTTGGCGATGATTTTAAGATGTAGTCCAGGACTCAGCATGTTCTCTGATTCTGTCGATACCTGATATAATAATACTATGTTCTGTTGGTTTAAGTTTATATTGGTGCTGGTTTGCCTTCCCTTGTTTTCTGCGGGTTTATATTCGGAGAGCGACAGAGTGAGTTTTTGGGGGCATGCCATGTTTTCCATGGTTTACGGAGAGGATGACAGTATTTATTCCTCTAAGGCCGATTCTGTTCAACCCTTAATTGAAGACATTCGCCTAGGCATGCAAATTGACTTTTCAGATGATCTGGTTTTGTTCTCCAAAGCACTTATCAGAGGTTCTCAGGATTTGCCGGGTAGAACAGGATCAGATATGGCATTTTTAGATGTAATGTATCTGAATTGGGCTAATCCAGCGGGCTATGATATTTCTTTGGGCAGAATGGTAATGCCGGGCTCACAGGAGACCCAAGGATTATTAGAAATCAATCCCAATTTTGTCAGTAACTCCATTTTGCATTCTCTGCACCGAGGAGTGTGGGAAGGTGCAATGGTGACAAAAACCACCACCTCCAACTGGACAATGGGCCTGGGGCTTCATAATGGGGAGTATAGAGTTCAAAAGAGAAAAACTCGGGCTAATAGTCCTTGGGAGGCCATGGGTCTGGCCGACAGAAACACTACTGTTATAAAAAACAGTGGGCGGATCAGCGAAGATCCAGGATATTTAATCCACCTCGGAAAACAAAATGAGGAAGGAACATGGAAATGGGCGGCTAGCTGGTATACAGGTTCTAACCACACACAAATCAGTGCTCCTAACCAGTATGATGGGGTTTTGGAAACCAGACTATATAATTTAGGTCTGAGTTTTGATATGCATCCCTCTCTAAGGGTAACTGCGGAATATATGGGAGGCTCCCAGCACAATTTTGTGCGTTCCGATATGCCGGATATGGCAGGCCGACTGGATGTGCCAGCCCAGTTTATGGGAACTACCGGTATTGGAAGAATGGTAGAAGATGATTTTAGAGCCTGGTTTGTTCAGGCCGTGTATAACCTTGATCCAGAGGCAGCTATTGGCATTCGTTATGGAGTTTCAGAAATTATCCGTCAGGGTCAGAATCGCAACCAACCTGTGGACGATGGAACCTTTGATGATCTTGCCGATGAGATGACATTTTCGCTTTCCCGCAAGGTTAGTGATTCTGGGACCCTGATATTGGAATACTCCACCATGGAATATGATAAAAATTCAGGAAAAAATCCAGCCCAAGTCAATACGCCGCAGGCCCCTAAGGATAACTTTGAGGTGATTCGGGCCTCATTTCGCATTGATTTTTAAACATTTGTGCAAAAATATTACCCTGAATTGTAGGGGATTCAAAAACATTGCCGTTGTCCTCCTCTTGTGGTCTTCCCTTGTTGCTGGTATGTGACGAACTTAGTTCATATACTAGGAAGGATGATTATGCTAAGGCGTTTGTCGTGCATTTTGTCTCTTGTGTTTGTAACGGGCTCGTATGCAACCGAAGAGATGGCAAAAAAGGAAAAGGCAACCTGTATTTCCTGCCACAGAACCGCCAAGGGTGGCAGACCGGGCAATTCCATGCTGAGTCCACGAGGGTTTAATTATCTGAGGGGATTGATTCAGTCTGAAGCTTATGTCCCCCTTTACAACTATCAGGAATTACAGCTTTTAAATGCCAAAATTGCTGAGAACAAGCGGGTTCAGGATGGAGGTGCTCCTTTGGTGCAGCCAGCCCCTGAATCTAGTCCGGCCCCCGCAGACACACCAGCCGTCGAGGAACCCAAGCCAGAGCCAAATTCAACCCCAGAACCGATGGAATCTGAGGCTGAAAAACCCGTAGAATCCAGACCACCAGAGCCAGAACCTACCAGGGTATCTCCGGCGAAAGTTGTGGATCCGAAACCAGTGCCTGAGCTTAAACCATCTCAAATGGCAGTTACTCCACCCAAACCGCAAACGACTCCTACTAAAACCACTCCACCTGTGAATGTAATCCATGCTCCTGTCACGGATCAGCCAGTGCCAGTAGTTCAGCCGTTAACGGAATCAAAAGCATTGCCCGTAGAGGCTGATGGCACGGTGATTCTGCCACGACCCAAACCATTACCTTATTACAGTTGGCGTGAGGATTGGGAATATGATGATTATTTTTGAGGTGGAATGATATGGCAACAAGAAAAAGAGGCAAATCAGAAAATCGATTAAGAGCCAAACGCTTTGAGGCGGAAATTGTCAAAACCAGCGATTTATTGCTGGAGGCCATTCAGGCCACTGAGGAGCAAAAAAAGAATGGATACCAAGCTATCAAACAGCAAATTGGTCGCATGGTGAAAAGACTATTGGACAGTAAGCTCTTAAGGGAACAGGATTTTTATGTCGGAGACTGGGTAATGCCCGTGCTTGACAGGCACAGTGAGCCCTGTGAAGTCATCGATATTAACTACGCTTTAAGAACCGCTAGAATTAAGGATCCAGTAGAAGGTGAAATTTGGGTAAGATTTCAGGACATAGTCAAGGACGAAGATAGCCTTAGGCTGGTATAATCAGCTTCGTTTTGTTTCTCGGGAAGGAGAGCGCAAATGCGAGCTTACAAATTACTGGTCTTACAACTATTTTTGTCCTGCTTTTCTGGATTTTCAGAAGATTTGAAATCGGTGTTAGGGGCGGATGCCTTTTATCGCTTTCAAGAAGTTGATCTTCAGGCACAGTCCTACAGGCCTAAAAGTTTTGATTTTACTCAGGCTGAAGGTTTTGATGATGGGACCCAGCTAATCGATCGGATGGATCCGGAGGTTAGAAAACAGGCAGCGGTTCAGATGCAGCTCCGAATGCCTGTGAAACTGGTGGATTACAGCCTTGGGAATGGGTATACCATTGAGTTTCATTTTGGCTCTACTCGTGAAACCTTATTTTTTTTGGGAAAAAGCGGATTGAAGTTTGTAAGTCTATTGCATGCTTTTTCTCCCATGCAGGCTGAATTTGTGGTAGTTGAACCACAGGGCGAAGAACCGGGCCGCCTGATTATGACCAATTTTTATGATGAGGTTCAGATTCTTAAGTTAATGAGCCTTTTTTACGCCTATGCCCCAAATGATAAGCTACTTGAATCCTCAAGGGTTCGTACTTTTGATTTTCATATGATTGCCAAAGAGAACTACAGAAGTTCCTATTTTAAAGAGGCAATTTTTGTTTTGCCAGTGGATGTCAGAACTGCGGTTTTAGATTCTGGCAATGCCATATACAATCGCCTGATGGCCAGAAAATTTGGACAGATGAGTCTTAGTCTTTTGCGAGGCCTTTATGGGGACAATTGTATTGTCAATCTGAAACGAGCCATTCAAGAAGAGGGTATGAACGCGGATAGTTTAAAACCGGAAAAATATGAAGCTTTGCTTCTAAACCGCACGCCTCTTCTATCGGCTCGCGAAATGATAGAATTTTTGGATCTGCAACTTAACTTGACCGAGATTTTGAAGTCCAACCCCGAGAGCACCTTAAGCAAGCTTCTTTTAGTAGGCAATGAAATTGCGATTGATAAGGAGCCGATTCGCAAACAGGATATATTGCGCCGTTTTACCATGACAGATGTGAATCCTGATTTTGCTTCCTTAAGTGTGCAGTTTTTGCCCGCTAAAACCAAGTCTGGCCAGGCTAGAGTTCTGTTTGCAAGTTCGGTAAGGGGAGAGACCGCCGATTCTCTCTTACAAGTGTTATCCCGCATCGGACTAAAGGACTATATTTATTTTGGTCGCTCCCAGTTGTTAAACGCCAAAAAACTGGAACTCGATGGTCTGTTAATACCGCTTAAAATTCAAAAAGGCGCTGGTCAGCAGCTTGTGTTAAGTTCCAATAGTTTTTCAGCCGGTTATCCTGCTCCAGTGGTAATTCGCGAAGGCAGTGGTTTGTTGCAGTTCTCCACATTGTTAGGCGTAGGCAAGCGCTTTGAGGTGCTTTCCCAATCCTTTGATTTTCTGGATGATACGGTCTGGTATGTGGCCCGTGCTGCCAGTGAGCAAAATTTGTCCGTAGATGTTTTGCATTCTTTATTTTCTAAAGAGAAGTTTTCCGAGAGGGCACTGGAAGAAATGGTGGATCTGGCTATGCAACGGCTGGGTTTGGAAGACATTTTGCCCTTTGCCACCGATCGGGATTTTGGTTTTGCCACCGTTTCGGAAAAAATTCAGGATTACTGTAAAAAGCTGGGATTAAGTGAAGAAAAACATAGTTGGTTTCTCTTAAGCCTAGAAAAACAAATCAGTCTGGCCTTGAATACTCCTGAAAAAGTGTCGGAATGGTTAAATTCTTTTGAGATGAATTTTCCTAGTGTCAACATGGGGATTTTTGAGAAATTTATCCAGGCCCCTTTTACCAATGATGATGTGAGAAATCATCTAGGCCGAGTTGAGCAGGCTTTGGGTGAGTTAAATCTGTTTTTAGGGCTTTTAGGTGAAAACCCCGAAACACTGGTTTTGGAAATGTATGGGGATTTTGTATCTGGTTCACTCACTCCTCTTTCGCCAGTGCTTGTATCGGTTCCAGACATATCTCAAGCCAACCTGATAAAAGTGCTAAGGTCTCCATTTGGCAGTTTTTCTCCGGGACGGCCTCTATTGTTACAGGTAGTTCCAGTGGCTAAAGCTAGTGAGCCATCGCTACAGGTCTTGTTAAGTGAGGCTAAGCAGGGCTTGGCCAAGTTGTATGAAAGAGAGTTCCCTAAATCCCAAACGAGTGCATTGGATGCTAAAACCATTCGCTGCAAAGCCTGGCTTCGCTCCAGGGAGATTTTCCAAAATCTGATTCTGGATAGTTTCTTTGAGCAAAAAAGCCGGGTGTTTCGTTATAGCAGCACTCCAAGAAGCAACACTACTGAGACCGAACAGCAAAGATTGCACCATGAATTTTTAGCCAATGGCCTGGTGCAGTTAAGAGATGGAGGTCATGAACTTCTTAAGGAACTAGGAGAGATCAATCAGTACAAACCTCTGGTGGAGGAAGTCAAAAAGTCTCTGGCTGAACTAGAGAGATTTGGAACTCTGTATCTGACTTGGTAAAACAATATCAGCCTGATTCCGATGACTTGTGTATATGTCATTTCGGCAGGCTGTTATATTAGATATTGTACTGATCAGTGTTCCCCTGATTTTCTTGTTTCAGTTACCCTTTTTTTATGGGGACTTAAAACGGGCCGCTCGTGTGGAGGCAAATCAGGGGACCCAGATTGCCCAGCAATCAGTCAGGCGGTCTACAGATAAGGGAAATATCCTTAAGGTTGATCCATTCCGAGTAAAAAGAGTGGAAAAGCCCGTTGTTTCAACTCCGGTAGTGAAACCAGTGGAACAGGCCCCCCCACCGCCACCGCCCCCACCTCCTGTAATGTCATTGCCCCTGGAGTTAACCGGCACTATTGTTTCAGGAGATCAATCCGTAGCCTTTATTAACAATACTCGCGATCGTTCCTCCGGCGCGTATATCAAGGGTGATGAGATATTGCCAGGCATAAGGGTCATGACCATTGAGTTACGAAAAGTCATTTTAGACAATCGTGGGATTCGCCAGGAGCTGATTGAGGCTGGATACTCGGATGCTTTAGCCAAATTACTATCTGGAAGCATTTTGGATTCTGGGACAGTGGCGCCGACCGCAGACGCACCTCCCCCGCCTCCTTCCAATTTGCCGGCGGGACAGTTTGAAGTTACCCAACAGGGTAATTCCGTCTATGTATCGCAAAATGAGGTAAAGCGCCAGGTTCAAAATTTGTCGACATTGTTATCTCAGGTGCGGGTTCAACCTAATATTGGCCCAAGTGGCCGGGCCGATGGATTTAAGGTTTTGCATGTGAACCCCCGGTCTTTTATTGAATCGGTGGGGATTCGTAGCGGTGATGTTATCAAAAGTATCAACGGGGAAGTAGTGGATTCCATGCAAAAAGGTTATGAAATATTTAACCGCATTCGCAATGATGTGAGTTTGGATGTTGTAGTCGAACGAGGGGGACAGACTGTGCCTTTGCGTTACGAAATGAGGTATTGAGCATGAGATTAACTCGAATAGGTATTGGAATTTGCGCTTTGCTTTTTTTGGCTCCGCTTCTACCAGCAAATCCAGCCGATCGCTCCCAAATTGTGGAACAGGGAGATCGGGTACAGCTTAATCTCAAAAATGTAGACATTGCTGTAGTGGTAGAGTATCTGGCTCGATTTAATGACGAGCATTATATTGTGGATCCTACAGTCAAGGCCAATATCTCAGTGGTGGCCAATAAGCCCGTCAGCCGTCAGGATGCCGTTGTAATTTTAGAGCAGACCATCAATTTTTATGGGTTTTCGATAGTGAAGGATGGCTTAATCAGAAAGGTGATTCCGACTCGTTTTGCCAAACAAATGGGCATTACTGTGAAAGAAAACTATCAGGATATTGAAAAACTCAGTAGTGGTGGCATGGAAATGCGTTTCTTTAAGCTGGAGTGGGCCTCAGTTCGGAAAATGAATACTCTCTTAAACACGATCATTGGTCGTGACGGACAAATAATTCCTTATGCCGAGGACAGAATTTTACAGATTATAGATTCAACCGCCGGTATGCAAAGAATTGCCGATATGATTCAGAAAATGGATGTTCCAGATTCTTTGTTGGAACTATATGTGATCTATCTGGAAAATACTCTGGCTGAGCCTACCATTAACCATTTAAAAAATGTATTCACCAAAAATCTGGTATTAAAAAATTCACCGAATGAGGTGGAAACCGATGAGGATCGAATCAATTTTTATTCCGATCCCCGAACCAATGTTATTTTAGTCGTGACTCATCCCAAATACATTGAACAGATTCGCGAAACTGTACGGATTTTAGATCAGGGTCAGGGAAATATTCAGCAACTAAAAATTTACCCTGTACAGCATGCCTCACCCGATGTTTTATCCAAACAAATTCTGGATGCCTTCCCTGCCAACAGCATTAAAATTACTCCAGATGAAAGACTAAAGGCCTTGATCATTATGGCCCAGTCCCCCAAAATGCTGGACACTGTAGTCAGTGTAGCCAAAAGACTGGATATCAGAGGAGACGAATCCCAATCGGATGTACAGGTATATTACCTGGAACACACGGTTGCCAAGGATATTGCAGAAACTTTGAACAAGTTGTTTGAAAAGAAAAACACCCAGCAGAACCAGACTGCCGTTAAGCTCGAGCCAGTTTCCATAGTTCCTGATGAAGCCACCAATTCCTTGGTAATTACAGGAACAAAACAGCAGTACCTTGATGTTTTAAATGTAATCAAAAAGCTGGATATTTTCCGCTCTCAGGTTATGGTGGAGGCCATGATTGTGGAGGTAAGTGAAAGTGCGGCCAAAAACTTTGGCACTAGATTTGGAGGTTTTGAGGCTGGTAGCGGGTTTAATATAGCGGGCTTAGCCCAAACAGTAACTCCCGGGCTTAACAATGGAATCACGATTGCTGCGGTAGATTCTGGGGTAAAAACCTTTAGTGATGTGGTTAACGATCCCCTTCAGATCAGAGCATTTTTGAATGCCTTAAAGACTTCTTCTTTTGCCAATGTTTTATCTTCTCCCCAGATTTTAACCAAGGACAATCAGGAAGCCAAAATTACCGTGGGTGAAATCATTTCTTTACCCACTGGGGTTAATACGAATTTATCCAATCTGAATAACAGCACTCCCATAAATTTTAGCCGTGAGGATGTCGGGCTTGATCTGACCATCAAACCTAGAATCACCCAGAAAAAAACCATTACCCTGGAAATTAAGTTAGATGTTAAAAATCGGGGTACTGGAACAGATAATCCCTTAAGTGGAGTCAACATTCCATCCATCACCAAACGCTCGGTCAATACAACTATCAGCACGGTGGACGGGGGTACTGTAGCCATTGGAGGTTTGTTACAGGACAGTAAAAATGACAGTAACAGTGAAGTACCTTTATTAGCCCGTTTACCAGGACTTGGAAAGCTCTTTAAGAGCCGCAGTCGTGAGGTTAAAAAGACGAATCTGTTCGTCTTTTTAACTCCCTATGTATTAAACGATCAGAATGAAACGGATCATATATCCAAACGCATCCATAATGAGATGTTAAATGCGCAAAACAAGCTACCTACCGAGACCTTAAGCTTTGATCGAGATCAGGGGGCCACTCGTTTTCGTGATACTGAAATCAAAATTCAGAAGATTACCAGCGATGGGATTTTGGAAGATGTGCCATTAAATCCCGTCGATATGCGCGCACCTCATAGTGTGCATGTAAAATCGGTGGAACAGGTTTTAAAATCTGAGGTGGTGGCGGAAATTAAACCAGAAATTAAGCCGGAACCTAAGCTTGAGGTTAAACAGGAAGTAAAAGTAGAGGCCAGAAAATTGATTTTGCCTCAGAAAAAATCTACCGATAATTTTGAAGAAATGCTGGATAAACTCAGGCTTGATATGCAGAAGCGAGCCGCTGATCTTGGGGTGGATGGGGATAAAGAATTTGATCAGATTATAAAAAATGTCAGGGCATCATTGTCCAATCAGGGCAATTCGGATAAAACCAGATTATGAGAGAGTTGATAGGTCAGTTATTGCAAGAAGAAGGGCTTTTGGATGAAGCTGTGCTTTTATCTGCACTGGAACAACAAAAAAACGAAGGTTTTAAACGAAGACTAGGGCAGATATTTCTGGAAAGGCGAGTTGTCACCGAAGAGCAACTTTTGTCGGTTCTGGCAAGGCAGTTTCGTTTACCCTATGTCAAAAAAATCGATCGTCTGGATAATGACTCTGCGATTCTTTCACGAATTCCCATTGATTTTGCCAAGAAACACCATTTTATTCCTTGTTATAAGGTAGGCGAAGAACTGGTAATTGCGATTACAGATCCTTTAAAGATTCACCTTTTAGATGACTTGCGCCAGTTTTTACAGCTAAAAATCAAACCAGTTTTAACAACCACGGCTGAGGTTGATCTTGCCATTAATGAATGTTATGGGTCCCAAAAGGACCTTACCAGTCAGGTCATTCGTGATTTAGAGGGTGCAGACTATACTATCGGCCTTGAAGATCTGGACGGGACCGAAGATCTTCTGGATATGGCCAACAAGGCCCCGGTGATTCGTTTTGTAAACTCAATTATTTATCATGCAGTGAATGATGGGGCCTCAGATATTCACATTGAGCCTTATGAAAAAGATATTCGCATTCGCTACCGTATTGATGGGGTTTTATATGACACTCCATCCCCGCCTAAAGCTGTACAAAGAGCCATCGCATCCAGGATCAAAATTGTGGCCAATCTGGATGTGGCGGAAACTCGATTGCCTCAGGATGGAAGATTAAAAATTTCCTTGGGGGAAAAAATTGTCGATTTGCGGGTGTCCGTTTTACCCACTTCTTTTGGAGAGCGCATTGTAATGCGACTTTTGGACACCAATGTGGACTTGTTAAATGTGGAAGCCCTACACTTTCCTGATCGAATCTTTAAGTCTTTTCAAAGACAGTATATGCGGCCCAATGGAATTTTACTGGTAACTGGTCCCACGGGTTCAGGTAAATCCACTACCTTGTATTCCGTGTTAAATACTATCAAAAGCCGGGAAAGAAATATTATTACCATTGAAGATCCGGTGGAGTATCAGTTAGAAGGGGTATCCCAGATTCAGGTAAAACCCAAAATCAATTTTACCTTTGCGGCTGGTCTTCGTTCGATTTTACGACAGGATCCCGATGTGGTGATGGTGGGCGAGATTCGCGATCGGGAAACGGCTGAAATAGCGATTCAGGCCTCCCAGACTGGGCATCTTGTGTTTTCAACCCTGCATACAAATGATACTACAGGTGCGATTACCCGTTTGATGGATATGCAGGTGGAGCCATATCTGATAGGCTCTTCTTTGATAGGGGTGCTAGCTCAGAGGTTAGTCCGGGTAAACTGTGTACACTGCAAGGAAGAATACATCCCAGACCCACTGGCTTTGGAGGCTTTAGGCTTTGATTGGGCCGGGCCGTATAAACGGGGTAAGGGCTGCATGCGCTGCAATCATATTGGTTACAAGGGCCGGCAGGGTATTTTTGAGTTTTTGGAAATTGATGAACCGGTTAGGGAGATGATTGCGCATAGAGCCAGTTCCTCGGCTATTAGACGGGATTTTTTTGAGATTAGAAAGGCCGGAACTTTATTAAAAGAAGATGGCCTGATTCGTGTCAAACAGGGCACCACTACTGTGGATGAGGTACTGAGGGTGGCCTAAATGCCAGTTTTTCATTATGTTGCGCTAGATAAAAACGGGAGCAGGGTTCGGGGTGAGATTAACGCTCAAACTGAGGCTTCAGCTCGCCGCGAAGTTCGGGCCATGGGTTTGTTTGTGGAAAGTCTGGATCCTGAGGCAGGCTCAAGATTTGCATTTTTGACCCAGTTTTTACCTCAAAGAGGAGCAGATGATGGCCTGAGCAGGGCCAGAATCAGCCAAAAGGAGCTGGTCTTTTTTACACGGCAATTAGCCACACTACTAAAAAGTGGTTTTACTCTCACTTTAGCTTTAAATGCCATTGCTGAGCAGGTTTCCACTCCCCAGTTTCGTAAGGTCATTCTGGATGTGGATCGTAGAATGCGTGAGGGTAAAAGTCTTCATGAAAGTCTGATGGTATATCCATCCATCTTTTCTGATATTTATGCCTCCTTGGCTAAAGCCGGAGAAGCTTCGGGAGAGCTTCCAGCAATTCTTCAGAAGTTGGCTGAATACTCTGAGGCTCAACAGAGACTAAGAAACAAAGTGCTGGCCACTTTGACTTATCCGGCGGTTATGTTTCTTGTCTCAATCGCGGTTATTGCCGTTTTAATGGTTTGGGTAGTGCCAAATATTACATCTGTCATTTTAGAGCAAAAACGGGAACTTCCGATGGCGACGGCCGTTTTAATTGGTACCTCTGACTTTGTGGTGAGCTGGTGGTGGGTCATGCTTCTCACTTCAGTTATGGGGATTATCGGTATCCGTGGCTGGTATGCCACCATTAGTGGCAGGCTGGTTTTGGATAAACTTTTGTTGAAACTTCCGATTTTTGGGCCCCTATTTCAAAAGGTTTGTATTGCCCGATTCTCCTCCACTTTTGCTGTGCTTTTGCGCTCGGGAGTTGATATTCTGCGTTCCCTTTCCATAGCTAAGGATGTTGTGGGAAATGTGACTTTTACTAAAGTCATAGAAGAGGCAGCGCTGAATTTGGGGCAAGGGGATTTACTGTCCAAGTCTTTAAAGGAATCTCAGCTATTCCCGCCCATTGTAGTAAAAATGCTGGAGTCAGGGCAGAAGTCCGGCAATATGGAAGTGATGCTTGAAGCCATTGCCCGAGATTATGACAATGAGGTAGAAAACGCTATATTGGCCCTTACCTCAATTCTTGAACCACTGATGATTGTAGTAATGGGTGGTTTTGTGGCTTTTATTGTGGTGGCAATTCTTTTACCCATGCAGGATATGACAGGAATGTCATGAAAAGAAGCCATGCCAAGGGTCTGACTTTGGTTGAAATTATCATCGCCTTGGGCATTTTGTCCCTGGTTTTGACTACCGTGATGCCGCATATTGGCGTGTCCATGAAGCTGACTCGCAAGGCCAAGTCTTTGGTAACAGCATCCCAGCTTGCTCGCAATCTAATCCATGAAATTCAGCTTCTCAAAAAAATCGAAGAGGGTAAAGAAGATGGGAAATTTGAAGATTTTGAGGACTATAGCTACGAGTATGAGATCACCAAGGTCAAAATGGTGGAGGTATTTGGGCAGGAGTTTTTTGCGGAAAAAAATACGGGGGCCACGGATTTATACCTAGAGAGATTGTTTCGCATCAAGCTACAGGTTTTTTGGGAGGTTTCGGGCCAAACAGAGGTTTATGAAACATTTTCCCTACTTTTTAGGGAGGATGGGTGAGGCGGGGATTCACAATTGTTGAGGTACTGATTGTACTGGGAATTACCGCAATTATGGGTGTACTGGTCTACAACTCCTTATTTGTATCCATGAAATCCATCAAAGTTGTGGACACTGCCTTTAGGATGCCTAAACGGGCCTTGATGGTTTCAAGGGTTTTGGAAAGAGAACTGACGGGAATTTATCTTCCCGAATACATTGAAGCCCCTGCCGTTGAAGAAGGCAAAGAACCACCACCAAGAATTTCGGAAAGAATGCGTTTTGGAGTAATTGGCAAGGAAAGAGAAATTCACTTTACAACCATGATTGCACCAGAAGAGAAGATCGTGGAAAGGTACGGAGACATACTTGAAATCGGATACGAGTTTGACTCCAAAAATAAAAAGATTTCCAAACGGGTTGATCCATATCCTGATGAAAATTTGGACAAGGGTGGAGAGAAAGTAGACTTTGATTTGTACCTGGATACGATTAAATTTGAATATTATGACACCAAATGGCAGGACTCTTGGGATTCCACTAAATCAAACACCCTTCCGCGAGCCATTCGCGTGACCATGGAACTGATTGAAGTTGAAGATCGGGAGAAATACACTGAGGATGAGCTTAAAGCCATGGTTTTACGGCATCAGATTTTAGTTCTGCTTCCCAATGCCGTTGAAAACAGGAGGCGGTTTTGAATTGCAGAATGAATCGCCGATCCGGTTATGGGCTATTATATGTCCTTTTATTGACGGCTTTGGTATCAGGCTTTGCATCCGAGGCCTTTCGAGCCTCCCGCTATCAGTTTTTTCTGGCCGCTTCTCATGCCCAGAAGCTTCAGGCTTCGTCTCTGGCCCGTGCAGGAATCAATCTGGCCCGTGCTGGCTTGATCCTTGATGATAACGAGTTTGATGATTTGGAGGAAGATTGGGCAATTTTATCCATGATGTCCCAAATGTCTCCCTTATCTGTTGGCAACGGTTTTGTGAGTGTATTGATTGAGGATGAAGAGGGGAGACAAAATCTGAATGCCATGAATGAGTCAGAGCTTCTGGAGTATTTTAAGGCTTTGAATTTAAAGCGGGTTAAGCGAGGCGATATTCTTGATCTGGATATCGTGGAACAAAATATTGAAAGAGATTTGGTGGATTCTTATCTGGATTGGATTGATCATGATGATGTGGAAAGGCAGTATGGGGCTGAAAGCATTCATTATAAACGCGAGAGAAAATCCATACCCCACAATCAGCCTCTGGCAACTTTAGCTGAGTTATTGTTAATTAAGGGATTTACGGCGGACATGCTCTTTGGACGAAAGGGAAATCCACGGTTGTATGACATGCTGACTATTTATGGGCCAGGAAAAATCAACATCAACACAACCTCAAGAGCGGTGCTGGAATCGATAATCAAGATGGAACAGCCATATAGTTCCGACTGGATTGTGGATGCCCTGATGCAATATCGCCCCTATAAGACGGATGCCCAGTTTCAGTCCATGGCTTCCCGATATGGATTGTCCCAGGGAATTGTGCAGAGATTTAAGGTTAAAAGTGAGTATTTCAGGGTCCGGGCCAAGGGCATAATCGGTTCTGTGGAAGAAATTGTTGAAGTCATTGTCAAAAGAAGTGCTCAGAAATGCGATATTCTGGTGTGGAGAGAAGGATTGACTCAATAATGTTTGTTGTTCTAATCAGGTGGAAAGGTCTTTCATGAGTACAGTATTAGGTCTTGATGTTGGCGCAAGCGCAATCAAGGCAGTTTTAATGGAAGATACCTTTAAGGGCCCTAGAATTAGGCAGTTTTACCATTTCCCCTACCCGGGAATGAGCCGGCCTGAAGCAATTCTGGCCTTTTTTTCTGAACAGACAATTGTGGCAGAACGATTGGTAGTGTCCTTAAAGGGTTATGAAGGCTCCGTCAGGATTGTGGATTTTCCCTTTAATGATTTAAAAAAGGTGCGCTCGGTTTTGCCATTTGAGCTTGAGAGTGAGTTTGCCGACGGGGTGGACAGTCGAGATTTTCGCTTTCATCCTATTCTAACCGATCTAAGAAAGGCAGAATCGGAACGATTCCAATTTTTGAGCATTGGTGTCAAAAAGACTTTAGTGGCTGAATTTGTGGATGAATTTAAGCAGGCTGGATTTCGTCCCATGACAGTTGATTATGATGCCTATGCCAATTTTAACTGTTTTCACCAAAGTGACCAAAAACCAGAAGAAGGATTGTCACTCTTAATTGATATTGGGGCTCGTTCCACAGGTATTAACATTGTAACTCCCAAAGAACTTTTATATACCCGTTCAGTGTTTTTTGCTGGCAATGATTTTACCCAAGCTGTTTCTGAGACCTTAAACTTGGATTTTATGGCCTCAGAGGAAATCAAACGAGAGTATGGGCTAAAAAGTTCGGAGACCAACTCCAAAATTGATCAGTGTCTGTCAGAATGCGTGGATTATCTGGTTCGGGAAATCAGATTGACCCTGGGTTCATTTTATTCCCTACATGGAAATCAGGACATCCAAAGAGTGTATTTGTTTGGCGGAGGATCAACTCTTAAGGGACTGTCAGAACATCTGAGTCGAGTATTGGGTATTCCAGTAGAAGAGGGAAACCCCGTCAGAGCCTTAAATCTTGATAATGTGGCACCCCAGAGCCCACTTCTATTTTCGGTGGCTATTGGTCTGGCTATGCGAGGCCTTGGCAAGGGCGAGTTAAAACACAATTTTTTGGACCGAGCATTTGTTTTAGATGCATTTAACCAAAAACGCCTGCTTCGACATACATTGGCATTGTTTTGTGGACTTTTATTGTGGGTCATGACTAGTGCATTGGAATGGGGTATGAGTTGGTGGCAGCTTGATGGTTTAAGGCAACAGTATCAGGATGAAACAGCGGCCATTCTGAAAGCTCAGCAGGGAGCCTATAAGGATTTAAATAGCCTTCAGTTAAAAATTCGCGAACGCAAAAAACTTTTAGAGAAGTTTGCCGTGGCCGAAAAATCATCTCTTTGGGTCATTGATTTTTTAGCAGCCAACCTGGGTGGGATGGATGTTGTCTTTGAGGAAATGGTGCTTGAGAATCAGGATAATGGAACGAGTTTATTGTTGAGAGGGACAGTGCCTGGTGGGGCCGATTTGGGAAATTTTGAAAAACTATTGGAAAGAGTTCCAGGACAGTTGGGACGAACCCGGGTTAATTCCGGTACCGATGCCCAAACAGGTAGATATATGTTTGAGGAAAGACTGGAATTTCGGGAACGGAGATAATGAAAACCGGAATTGTTAAAAATAGTTTTTCCATGCTTTTGATGGGACTTTTGGTTTTATCCTGTTTTGCATTATTCCAATTGCTAGGTTGGATTCAGGCTGGAACCCGTCAGAGCATCGAAGAAATTGAGCAGGCCAAAAGAGATATTCAAATTGTCAGAACTCTATCCACAGAAGGTCCAAAAGATATTCGTGAGGTAGATCTACTCCAGAAGCTAACCGGTTATTGTACTGATGTAGGCATCAAACCTTTGGATTGTTCCATCAAGTCCCAAACCCCAGTCTCAAATAATGAGTATCTTACCCAGCGCTACAGCGTCATGATCCAAAATATTTTGATGGATGCTGCCATTGATTATTACCAGAAATTAGATGAGTTGCCCGAGAATGTAAGGGTAGTGCAATCCAGTCTGCAAAGAGTGGAGGTCCGAGGAGCCCGTCAGGAGGAGCGACCACCATTTTTAGTGTTGAAGATCGAAATGAACGAAATTAAGTTTCGACAGTAGGTAGTAAAATTGTGTTGCCTGGTGCTTCCGTCAGCCGTAGTTTGCAGGACAGGGATCTGCTATTGCTTTTGCATAAAATCCACCCCGAGGATTCCAGTAAAGGATATACACCTGCCTATGAGTTTTTAATGTTTAGAGAGCACGATTTGGAGCTACTTGGTCATTTAAGCATTCGCATTGGAGATAATCAAAACCTGCGCAACTGGGACGGCCATATTGGTTTTGCGGTTCTAGAAAATCACCGTGGGCATGCTTATGCCTTACGGGCCTGTAAGCTAGTAATACCCATCTTAAAACACCATAAAATTGATCCTGTCTTTATTACCTGCGATCCCATAAATTGGGCTTCCAGAAAAACGATTGAGAACTTGGGCGCAAAATTTATCGAAATTGTGGATATTCCTGAGTGGCATGAGTCATATTTTCTTGGAAACAGGCAGAAATGTAGATATCAGTGGAATCTGGGTTGAAGCATTGCCTTAACTTTGCTACACTGCGCGCCTTAGACGGAGAGAATATGGCAAAGAATGATGCAATTGAAGTAGAAGGTACGGTTACTGTAGCCCTGCCTAATGCTATGTTTAGTGTGCGCCTGGAAAATGGGCACGAGATTCTGGCTCATATCTCAGGTAAAATGCGCAAGTTTTATATTCGTATTATTCCTGGTGATAAGGTCAAAGTGGAGATGTCTCCTTATGATTTGACGAGAGGCAGAATTACCTACCGCTCCAAGTAGCGATTTTTATCTTGTTTGAGCCTGTTCATGGTCTCTATTGGCCTGCGATTTAAAGAAATTATCTTGGGCTACCAGTCCCTGCTACGGGGCCGGTTTTGTTTACTTAGCTATTCTGGTGGGGTGGACTCTTCAGTCCTTTTAAGGCTTTTGCTTAGTTTGGAATCAGGCTTTTTTTCTTCTATTCATGTACTATATTTTCAGCACAATCTTAGAGGCCCTGAATCGGAAAAAGAAGAGAAATTTGTGCGCGCCCAGTGTTTAAAATATGGGGTATCGCTGGTTGTGGAATCACTGGTTCTACCGCAAATGGGAAACCTTCAGGAGCAAGCTAGGGACTTAAGACAAAGAGGGCTACGGGCTCACTTAAACAGACTAGTCTGCGAGCTTGGGCGGGAGGGTGTGATTTTAACGGCTCACCACCGCGATGATGTTTATGAAAATTTTTTAATCACCATTGCTCAGGGCCGTCTGGATCAGAGGCTAGTCCCGTTGCCCGTCTGGGATGCCAAAAGAAATTTTCTGCGCCCCATGCTGGGGTTTTCAAAAGTGGAAGTGCTTGACTATGCCAGACAAAATGGTGTCTTGTGGGTTGAGGATTCTTCGAATCAAAGTACAAAATATTTGCGAAACCATATTCGCCAAAGAGATTTGAGCCCCGGTGTGAAGGCCGCAATAGAGAGAACCTATGAGTTGCAAGCCATAGATCTTACGGGCGAGGCCGGGTTTTATAATGAACTTTTTTTGAATTGTGAAGTTTCCGGGTCAGAAGTCTGTATCCCCAGAGGAATGCTTTTGGGAATACAGCCAGAACTTGTCCTGGATTTTTTGCGTTTTGTGGTTGAGAGGGTGTTTTCAAAAGAGTTTATTCTGATTTCAGAACGGGGGCTTTTGCCTATTCTTCAAAAGACCCTTTGTTGGAAGTTGGCCCCCAATTCTGGTTATGCCCAGTTTGTTCTGGCTCAGACAACGAACAAAAAATTAGGCCTTCGACTAACTCAGGAATGGATTCATATTCAAAAAACCGAGATTCTTCCCGAATAAATGCTCAAGAACAAGACAACTTGAGCTGATACCAATATAATTAACTTATGATAGCCCGTATTCTGCCCTTTCTTTTATGCATACTCATTTTGTCCATGCCACAATACTCGGTTTTTGCTGCGCCTGCCCGTGGGCAGGTGGTGATTTCTGAGGTCATTTTGGATGATGATGGGGTGTATGCAGCAATTCCTAGAAGAGCGGGCACTCCTCATACTGCCGAAACTGATATCATTGTCGAATTAAAAAACATTTCAGGGCAGACCTTGGATTTTACTGGTTTGCGCCTGTTTTATATTATTGAGCCTTATGCGGCTAACGCTACAAGTCCCCTAACCCATCCTGCCGATTCCAATTTTGATATCTGCGGCATGTCCGTCGGAACTGTGCATATTCAGAGTATGGATGTAACTGTTGCAGGGGGAGGGGCTCCCGGGTCGCCGGAGCAGCCAACCAACATTTCTGCCGGTGATTTTTTTATTGTTCAGGAATATGGTCCATCCAATGTTCCCTATCCGGCTGGTAGTACCTATGGTGGTTCCATGTTTAGAAAAAATACGAACTGGACTCCCAATCAGACTCTACCTTTACATAGATACCCAGGTGTTGGGGGTAATTACACAAACAGTTTACAGAATCGTACCTACCACACATTTATGCTGGGAAATGAAAGAGGCAGTAATGGGACAGCCGGAGGTAATCCGACATTACTGGATAGTACTTTTGAAGCTATTACAAATGAGTATACTAATGGCGGTACGGCCCCAATCGCTCAAAATCGGGGCCTACCTCGATATTGTGTGGGCAATCGTTTTACAAATGATGGTCATTTTACCAAGGATGGATTAGATGATTCTGGAGCGCTAAGCCCAGTAGGGGCCCAAAACCTGACCATTCTGTTATTCAGTACTAATGCTGGGGTTACA
>DITF01000304.1 GCA_002422125.1 bacterium UBP17_UBA6191 | reverse complement strand
TATAAAGCCCCGCTTCGAATTGCTCAGCTTTTTATGGAAAAGGGGTTACATTTTGACGCTGCCACGCACCTTAAAAACCTATTGGAAATCAACCCAGAATACAAACCAGCTCAAGTAGAATTTGAAACAGCCCTGCGTTTGATACGGGAAAATCAGAAAAATACCTTTCGCCGAGGTAACATGGTGGTCACTTTTCCAGATTACAATCTCATTCGAGATCTGGAAGAATGGTATCCCTATCTGCAAGAAAAAGTATATTACCTGCAAAATGCATTGGGAGTAAAAAAGCAGGTTATCTGGGTAGAAATTGTTCAGAAAATTCGGTCGCCACATTCTCCACCAGCTTTGTACCAACCTTTGGAAAACAAATTATATTTAACCGTCGATACCGTACAAAGAAAATATACGGCCCTATTCACCCATCAACTGGCTTACGCGTTTTTTCACCAGATGAACCTCTCAAAGGCTCCAGCATGGCTAAAAGAAGGCATCGCCCTCTATTTTAGTCAACCCAATCTGATTAAGGACATCCCGTTGCGTAAACTAGGCGGTAGTTTTGATCTTCTGGATCAGAAGTTTTTTCCAGACCGGCGATACCTCAATTTTAATGAGATCAGTCAAACCCAACGAGAGCAACTTTTACGGGCCTTTTTAATTGCCAAATTTTTGATAGAACGATACGGATGGGATAATCTGGAGCGATTTCTCAAGGAATTTGAAGCTGGCAAAAAAAATATTGCTGAGGTGGTCTGGGATGTATTCCATATTCGCTATCGCAAACTCATGGATGACTTTGATGTCTACGCTATTTCTAACTACTACTTCAGAAGATCGTAAAGTCGTCTGAGGCCATTTAACCCATTTTCACTACCAAATCGTCGCCTAAGTTCATAATACCCCTCACGAACATGAAGAGAGGCCAACTCAGGGCTATGCAGGTATCTTTTGACATTTAGAACAAGCCCGCCTACAGATACCTCACTTAATAGCCCCGACCTCTCATGACTAAGAACTTCCGGTATGCCTCCAACCTTAAAGGCACAAACGGGTATACCCTGCAAAAGACTCTCAGCTGAAACCAGGCCCAGCCCTTCCTTTAATGATGGCACTAGAATCAGATCCAAGTCCTTATACACCTGATCCTTTGGTAAAAATCCACAAAACTCAACATTGGATTCTATCCCAAGTTCGTAGGCCAACTTTTTCAGATAGCCACAAAGGGGGCCATCACCAATGAACTTCAATTTGAGATGATACCCTTGAGTTTTTAACTCCGCCAAAGCTCGCAAAGTATATTTATGGCCCTTTAATTCAACCATATCTCCAACCTGTCCCAAAGTCGCAATTTTTCCCCGTCTGCGAATAGCCGGAATGGGAGATGTTGACGGGATATCTATTATATATGGGGTAATCGCTGTATGCTTCAGATTGGGATTCAGAATCCTGGCCTGGTTTAAGGTGTCACGAGAAATTCCTGATACAGCCTTTGCCCACCCAAGCCCCACTCTATCCTGTTTATCAACCCATTCTGCCCGTCCCATACCTAGTCCATGCACTGTATGTACAAACGGGATTTTAGCGTTCCCAAGAGCCATTGCCGCAAAGCCCCCGTGGGTGTGTATTATGTAGCCATCCAAAAAATATGGCTGAACTTTTTTGACGATGCTTTGAGCATGCCAATGGGTGCGCTCAAAAGTAGAATGGACCAAGCGAATTTTAGCACCAGACATCAATACTTCACGAATCAGAGAAGGATCGTGAGTGAAGCCGCGACAGGGCTCAGACAAAAGCAATTCAACCGTCATACCGCATTGTATTTGCGCTTTGATCCAGTTGACAATTCCTCTAGCAGAACCATAACGCAAATATTGGGTTACATGTAATATTTTCATTGCCACACTATTCTTAAGACCCTGCACTAAACGCAGGAGATACCCCGGTGCCAACTGCTGAAACTCAATATATTTTCCGGTAAATCCTCAAAATCCTCGGATCCTATTACTCCAAACAAATCGTGATTTACACCATCAGGACCAGTATCATTTTGTGCATACACCAATTCATGGGAATACACACCTGAAGATGCACGATAATCAAGATCCCCAAAATACACAATCACATCGGGGGCAATCCCTGATACCCTTCGGTAAATTTTTTCCGGTTCAAGCCAATCGAGCTTAATATTCATAGTCTGCAATTGTTCGGTCAACTCAGTTCTCAATTGATTTAAAAATAGAGAGGGTTCCTGCAATATCCCATCAGGGTCTCTGCCCACTAGATTCAACCACAACCGTCCGCAATAGCCGCCTTGGGCATAGACTAATGTTCTCTGAAAATCTATATGCTCTGCCTCGACCAAACCACGATAACCGGGATCCTTAAGGGCCAGATACCCTCGCATAATTAACCATTCATTAAGACAAAAAATCCCCTGAAGAGGTCTGACACCATGATCTGACATCAGGATGGGCGCATAGTTGTAATCCTTGGCCAGACAAAACCAATGCCTTAACATTGTATCCAACTTTTGATAAAAATCAGGCAAAACCGAGGAAAATTCAGAATCCATCACAAATCGTGGATGGCTCTTAAATGTGTGATGCCAGAAGGCATGATGCAGTCTATCCGTTTCTATCAAAACCATCATCACAAAGTCGAAACCGCGCGGTATAGCCCACCGTAGCAGCCTATCCTTAGCCTCAAGCATCTGGTGCAAATGTTTCACCATACCCATCAGATCGGAACCACGATACCCCGAAATATCAAATAGCCTTGGCTCGCCCAGCAAACTGGAAATTTCCGATACATACTGGTGAGGCACTACGAAGTTCGCACCTGTAGCCGAATTTAAGATACAGCCCCCCTCAAGATGCCCTTCTCTAGCCGAATGTGGGGCAGTTTGAGGAACTCCCCAAACAAAGGATTTTGCCCCTTGGGGAAACTTATCCCACATCCTTTCCTTAAGCACAGACTCAGAAGTATTAAATCCCATTTTGTAATCCCTGCGGGACAATCTTCTTTGGAAGCCATAAACCCCAAGCTCACCAGGATCGCAGCCTGTAGTCATTACTGTCCAAGCCGGAATGGTGATTGGAGGATCACAAGAACGCCAGGCCTGCAATTTGCCCCCTTTTCTTAATCCACTTAAAAACGGAAGCTTCGACCCCATTTCATCGATTAAAGTAAGTGGCAAAGAGTCCAGCCCAATCAAAAGGGTCTTTCTCAGAACAACACCTCTGGATGCAACCTGAAATAGGTCAGATTCGAAATCATTTGAAATGCCTTTTCCCTTACCGCTGGTGGATTGGGGTGTACCCCAACATCCTCCAGCCCATCCCCGATGTCTGAGCTATATGCATAAAATACCAGCATTCTGCCTTCATGATAAATAGCAAAACCCTGAGCCGGATCTCCATCATGTTCATGAATTTTTGGCAGACCAGGCAATTCATATCTGACACGATAAATCGGATGTTGTGAGGACACTGGCTCCAATACCTTGTCCGGGAAAACCGTCTTGATGGACCGACGAAAAAAACTATCCATCCCATAACTGTCATTTACGAACAGAAAACCCCCAGCTAACAACCAACGGCGAAGATTCCTGGCCTCCTCAGGAGTAAAAGCAATGTTCCCATGACCGGTGGCGAACAGAATATGCACCTGATATAAAAGATCGGACTGCAAATCCACAAGCACCTCTGAAGAGGCTGTCTGCATACCCAAATCCTTGCGAATCCATTGCAGCCAGTTTGGTATGGCACTAGGCGATGCGTACCAATCGCCCCCACCAGTGTATTTTAATCTCCCGATTCTAAACTCCGAGGAAAAGCCAGAACAGGCGTTTACAATCAAAAGAACAATCCATAAGCACTTCATTTTCATGCCCCAATTGTATCACAAAGCTGTCTATCGATTACCTAGTTCCTCACGAAGTATCCCCTGTAGTAAGTCCACGCTGTCATGGATGGATCTTGTAACCAATACCTGTGTGGTTTGGGTAAAACTCATCTGGGACTGAGAAGCAGAGGCAAAGGACAATTTCATCAGATATGGTCCCTCTGGAACTCTTTGAGTAAGACTTGACTCCCAGTGGGTTTTGGGTGATGAAGAACTAAGTGAAATCGAACCCAGAACCTTCCACTCCTCCTGAGTCATCCCTCTGAGTGGATCATTTTTTTTGAGAAGTACAGACACCTGCCCTTCCTCAATCGGGGGCTCCATCTGAAAGGAAAAATTTTGTCGAATGGTCTCGAGTCTGGCACTCAATACATGAAACTGTCGTGGATAGTTCTGGGGATACAATAAGCCCCTATCGGTACTTTTACATTGACCTTCTATACCATTTTTGTCGACTAAATCAAGCTGAGCATAAAATACGGTCCTACCAAAATCCACACTGGGAACAAATAACACATCATCAGATGCGGACTCCTGGGACACAATTTCTAAATCTCCGCTGGCCCGAACACTAAACTTGCGTTGAATGGGTGGCGAGCCTCCTGAAATTTTTGCCGAAACTTGGATGGGAGTACGACCAAAAATTGCCATTTTGGGGGCGAACAAAAGCTCACAGTCCAATTGGTCAACACGGAAATGAAAGTTCAGACTACTGCGGTTTCCGTCGTTATCAAGAGCAAAAATGTGTAGACTCTGAGA
>DITF01000312.1 GCA_002422125.1 bacterium UBP17_UBA6191 | reverse complement strand
CTCAATATTTGCCTGTTCCTCTAAACTGCGTTTTTGCCTTACCAGATAATCCTCTGATGCGCGAAGTATCACAGAAATAACCTTACCCTCAGAAAATTCTGGTAGTACCAACTTTTGCAGTTTTTGATTTAACTGCTCTGAAACTTTTTTGGACACAAAGTCAGGCATTGGCAAACGAACATCCAGAAACTGCTGCTGCGAGACTGGATTTTGCCAGTAAACACCAGCGATACGCCCCAACAAAAATTGAATCATTGGATCGAACCAACCGCTGATATGAACACCAGCCTCTGCTAAAAGAATTTCTTCCAAGGCCAATTCCTGCACCAATAACCACAAAATAGAGGCAGGCTCACGATTCCAGGAATCACTATTCCAATAGGCATCTCTTTGTAATTGCAAGTGGGTGGAATAAGATAGGCTCCTGTCGGCTCGTTGCAGCAGTTTCGCCAACAATCTGGCTTTCTGGGATGCAATAAAAACCAGTCCATGCAGCACTTCAACCTGTCTAAAAAAATTGGGGCTATAACCTGGAAAGCAGCGAAAGTTTGTGATAAACCACTGCAAAGTTAATTCATTCCAGTCAAAACTATCGGGAAAAACGGGTAATTCTTCAGGCGAGCTAGAAACCAGTCTGTCCAAATTTTCCCAGTCTTTTCCTTGCGAAGATATCTGTAAATCAGAAAATTGTTTCTGGTAATAAATTCCAGTCAAAATAGTCTGCAATCTGGTTTTTAGCTTCCAGGAAGAATTGCAACCCATCAGAGCATGTAGCCACCATCGATATGGATGGTCTGTCCTGTCATATAAGTGATCTCGTCCTGACTTAATGCATGTATCAGATTAGCGACCTCAAGCGGCTGTCCCACTCGTCTCATGGCAATACGATCAAACAGGGCATCGTTTTTTTGATTGTCTTTGAGATAGCTCATGATATTTTTGGTCATATCAGTCTCAATAATACCTGGGGCGATCCCATTTACCAGTACCCCAACACGGGAAAACTCCTGGGCTCCCACGCGAACCAGTGCTTCCAAACCAGCCTTGGACGCTGCATAGGATAACTGGCCCCGACCCCCTCTGCTTGCTGAGACTGAGGACACAAAAAACATTCGGCCCCTGCGCCTGAAAAACATCAGATGACCAACTTCCCGTAAATAGATCCAGGCACCTCTCAGATTGGTATCCATGACTTTGTCATAGTCTTCTGTGCTAGTGGAGACAGTCAAATTATCAATTGTGATTCCTGTGTTATAGACAAAAACATCAATTTGATTGGCAGAAAATTCCTTAAATTCCTTCAGAAACGATTTAATCTGTTCTTCTTGTGTCACATTGCAAGGGCTCGCAAAAACGCTATCGGTTGGATACTGTTTGTGAAACTCTGGTATAGTACTATTGTAAGAAAAGCCGACCTTATATCCAGCCTGCAAAAACTTTTCCACGGTGGCCTGCCCTATGCCCTTTGAGCCCCCAATTACCAATGCTGTTTTTGCCACGATTCTCCTTTGCTTGTAATTAAACAGCTACAAGCTTTTGTTTGCTTTTTAAATACTCATCCATCAGGCGTTCCATGACTTCAGATACTGATGGACAATCCCGCACCATGGAACCAATCTGCCCAAACTCCAGTTCTCCCTCTTCAAGATCACCTTCAAAAATGCCCTTACGGGCCCGACCAGTTCCTAAAAGCGCTTTTAAGTTGTCCACCGAGTCCTCGCCTCTGGCCTCCAATTCACATATTTTTTGATAAAAGGCGTTTTTCGCCAAACGAACCGGAGTCAATTTTTTTAGGGTCAACACGGTTGAGGCCTCATGGCTATTCATGATGGTCTGTTTAAATGCCGGATGCGCCGAACTCTCTTCGGTGCAAGCAAATCTGGTACCAATCTGAACTCCATCGGCTCCCAAAACCTGAGCTGCCAGAATTTGTGCTCCTGTGCCAATTCCCCCAGCCGCCGCCAAGGGTAATTCAATGATTTTAGCCACCTGTGGAACCAAGCAAAAGGTGGTGATTTCATCGATTCCATTGTGTCCTCCAGCCTCAAAGCCTTCACAGACCACAAAATCAACCCCGGCATCCTGACACTTGAGGGCTAATACCGAAGAGGGAACTACATGGCCAACAATAACCCCTGCTGACTTTAATGTCTGAGTGTATTTTTTAGGGCTTCCGGCACTCGTCACCACATAACGGACTCCTTCTTCCAAAATGATTTGGATAAAGTCCTCACTGTACTTATAAAACAAGGGAATATTCACTCCAAAGGATTTTTTTGTAGCTTGATTGGCTTTGCGAATATGCTCCCTTAACAGATCTGGTCTCATAGAACCAGAGCCAATCAGACCAAGTCCTCCGGCCTCGGCCACAGCCGAGGCTAGCTTCCATCCAGAACACCACACCATTCCGCCCTGAATGATCGGAAATTTTATATTTAATAACTGGCACAAACGATTCTGCGAAAAGTCTAACTTGGATTGCATAATTCGATTTTAACAAATAAATCCTGAAGCAGATCATGTTTTACAGCATGCATCTGTTTCACTATTATGTGTAAAAGGGGAAAAACCATGATCTTTCATCAATTGTTTGAAAAGGACAGCTCTACTTATACATACATTCTGGCTGATGAAGTATCCAGGGAAGGCATCATTATTGATCCTGTATTTGAGATGGTGGAAAGGGACTTAAAACTGATTGAGGAACTAGGGATTCGACTTCTGTACACAATTGAAACTCATGTACATGCCGATCATATTACGGGCTCAGGCAAAATTCGCACCATCACGGGGGCAAAATCGGTTGTGGGGAAGTATTCCGGTGCCGAATGTGCCGATATTTTTTTAGAGCATAATCAAGTGCTTAAATTTGGATCTCATGAGATTACTGCCTTAGAAACCCCGGGCCATACCAATGGCTGCACCAGTTATTTGGTGGGAAACCGTGTTTTTACGGGAGATGCTCTTTTAATTCGAGGCTGTGGTCGAACTGATTTCCAACAGGGATCTGCTGAAAAACTGTGGCATTCCCTAAGCGAGGTTCTATTTAAACTGCCTCTGCATACCTTAGTGTACCCAGGCCATGATTACCGAGGTCATACCAGTTCCAGCATTCAACAGGAAATTCGCTGGAATCCCAGAACTGCAAAAGGAAAAGACGGATTTATCGATATCATGCAGAATCTGAAACTGGACCAACCAAAACGAATTCATGAGGCAGTTCCAGCCAATCTTGAATGTGGCAATATCAAAAAAGATTCTGAAGCAACTTGAGGCTACATGAACTCAAATTCTGCTGCACCTGGGCCATATTAGGACAGGGTAGCCACTGATCACCTGCAAACTGATCGGCTATGCCCACCAAACCTGTGTATAGCACCTTGTGATGTCTTGCTACCGTGAACAGAGCACTAGTTTCCATATCCACGCCTAAAATCTGCTTCTTTTTCATAAAGGCCAATTTTGCCAAAGTTTCACGATAGGGAGCGTCCGTGGTCCAGATACAACCCCTGCGCACAGTATACGCTTGCTGTTCTAGGACTTTTTGTACCTGATTCATGAGCACAAAACTGCCATGACTAAAAAAGTCCCTCACCCCATAGTGAGCTGAAACTCCCTCATCAATAATGGCCTGCTCCAAAATACATAAATCTCCACTTTTTAAATCTGTGTGTATGCCTCCTGCTGTGCCAATGCCTACAAATTTTTGAAACCCCAAGTATACAAGCTCTTCCAAAACCATAACCGCAGCCGCTGCTCCCATAGGCATTGCCACCACTGCAACCATATGTCCCAGAACTTCAAGACATTCCAAACTGTAATAAAAAAACTCATAGGATTTTAGCTTAAGTCCCTGAGATACCATCTGTCTTACCAAGCCTTTGGGCCAAACCAGATAACAAAGATTTGGCTCAAAACCCTGGGGTAATCTTAGGCCGCCTAACATTTGCTTAGGAGTAACCAAGGGCTGTTCATGGGAATCTTTTAAATCCCCGATCTGCTTTAAATGGTCCCAAGGCCCTGCCGCTTCATTAAATTGCCCCTTTTGCATACTAATCTCCCTTTATGAACTGTAGAACCAAAAGTGTGATGTCGTCTGCGGCTGGTGCAGAGTCCATAAACTTTGTAACTGAATCCATCACGGTATCCACCAGAACTCGTGCTTCTGCATGTTCTTTTTCCACCAAAAGATTTCTTAGAACACTGGTGAATGAGTCCATTCCGTATAGTTGCGCCTTTGGATCCTCTGCCTCAATAATTCCATCACTATACAAAACCATGGTTAAAAGTGGTGGTAGCGACAACTTTTTTTCCTCATACACAACCGAGTCAAAAATTCCCAGCGGCAATCCTTTGGCCGATAACTCTATTTCTTCGGCTGTATAGGCTAACATACGATTATGGCCGGCGGAACAGTAGACAATTTCATGGCTAAACTCATCCCAGGAAATACAAAACATGGTGCAAAAAAAACCGTCCTGACCGCGAATACAAGCATGCCTATTCACATTTTGCATCATCTGAGATAAGGGCAATCCCTTTTCAGCCTCGGCATAAAACATGGCCTTAATCATTGCACCATACAATGCAGAGGCCAAACCCTTACCGGAGACATCGGCAACTAGGGCATAATATCGATTCCCGATCTTAAAGCCATCAAAAAAGTCACCACCCAAATAGCGGGCCGGCTCATAATACGCTGCCACATTCCAGTCTTTTCCAAAACTGATACTGGACGGCAACAGACTTTGCTGCACGGACTTGGCAGCTAAAAACTCCCTTTCCTGAGCCAGTCCCCGGCGATAGGACAAATCCATCTTGCGGCGATTATTGTAAAAACGGATCTGCTCCGCAAAGGGAATTACTTCTTCCTGCTTACAGTCCGAAACAATTTTGGAAGCCATTCGTTCAAATTCTTCTGGTTCGGGATTTTTAGCAATTGTCTCCTGCATATTGGAAAGCTTCTCAAGGAGCCAAAATCTGCGTTCCACCTCCAAAATTCTGGCATACAACTGTTTTTGCATAATACCAGTCTCCAAAAATACCGGGTTCCAATCCATAAGTTCAGAGCTTTGAATGCTTCTTTTCCCCCTTAAAAGATCCTCGGCCTGTTCCTCAATTCTTCTGGTTAATTCCCTTAACGGCTTGGACACCCTAATTGCCTGTAGGGCCAAAAATCCTATCAATCCCAACAATACAAGCACCACTGGAACACCAAATCGCCACAATATATCCCTGATTTTTTTAGACAATTCCTCCTCGGAAACTGTAAAACAGTAGACAAAATCGCGATTTAGAGAATCCAGTTGGGCCAAGCCAAAATGTTTGTTACCGTCTTCATCTTCATATTCAAAATGCAACTGTTCTGAAGCTAAAATTCGTCTGGACCATTCACTCTGTTCCAAACCAACAAGCTTCATATGCGGCGGAATTTTTAGAGTTTCTCGCCTCACAGGTACTTCCAGAATATCAAAACCAGATTTGTTAGACTCCGACTGTACAAAATTGCGAATGAATGCTGCCTCATCAACGGTCACCATCAGATAAGCATTGGCTACCAGCGGATGTTTTATATGCTGATTTAACACAGGATATTTGAGTACTGCCTTCTCCAAAAGTTTTCCTTGAATGGGAAAATACAACATCCAGAAGGCATGGGTATGAATCCGAAAAGATACAAATTCACCTGCCTGCCGTGCAGGTTCAAAATTCATCTGAACCTTCAACGCTGGCAGTAGCATGTCTGTCCTATCTGGATAATGCAATAGATTAAAAAACATCCCTCCCAACTGTCTGAGAATAGTACTACCCATCATATCCCCGCTCTCGGGATCAAGGGCAATTAACAGTTTTTCCAAATCACTATGCATTACAAAATGGCCTCTAGATACCATGGTCAATGGCCCATCCAGACTGATGATCTCCACCAGAATATCTTTAGGGGTGAGCAGGGGTTCATTCTCAAGGGCATATTGTTTAAGCCTATTTAGAGTTAAAATACCCCTTTGCCGTAACTGTACACGCATGGACTCCAAGGACTGCTCCAAAGAAATTCCTGAATCGGGAACGGGTAACACATTCTCCAACCTTGTCCTGGCCTGGGTAGCCTGGGCAATGAGACTCGTAAAGAGGTTGGTCTTGACCTCGTGATAGGCCGCTTCCATCATCTGAATATTAATCAAGCTGGATTGCACAAATTCACTGCGTCCCGTACGCACACCTAGCTCAATGGCCTGCCAGGCCAATAGCACAAGAATCAATAAAGGGATCACAAGACACATGGCGGCAGCCAAAAGAATACGAAACAAAAACGAAAGTTTCTGCATTTACTGTCTGCCTCTTTCAATCCAGGTGCAGATATAACCGCTATCACTTTCCTGATCTTGCAAAAGCACTTCTAAATCCAAATCCAGCACTTCCACTAAGGCATCTCTCCACAACAATTGTCTGGTGGTTCGAAAGTGATCCCACAGGCCACCGGTTGCAACTCCAAGTTTATCTTTACTACCAAGCGTAAGTTTATGATCAACCCAAGGACCTTGGTAAATTCCCATAGGGGCTACTTCTGATCGAATCAGCCGCTTCTCTTTCATCAACAATATGGGAAAATGCCCTGAACCGGAATACAGTATCTGCCCGTCTCTTGTGATACGCATTACCACAAGACTTAAAAAAGCATCGGCTAAATCCTCATGTTTGTTCAAAAAACTCATGAGTCTTTGCAAAATTTGCGAAGGTGTCTGTTCATCCAATAAAAGTGCATCCAAGTAATTCTTTAGATAGGCCGCTACAAGCGAAGAGCCCAAACCACGACCAACAACCGAAGCCACATAAAAGTTTATGTAGTCCTTATGCGCAAAACAACCGGAAAAATCTCCTGAAGGCTGCCCGGTAGATTCGCGACTAAAAATGTTAAGGGAAACATCTTCCAACTCATGTTTCTGCGTAACCCCTAACAGTTGCCGCTGCAGGTTTTTGCCCAATTCCAGCTCAGCCTTTAAAGTCGTCTCTTCCGAGGCTTTTTTGGCAAGCCAGGCCACTCTACTGGCCTCGGAAGCTAAATTGGCAATAATTTCAGCTAATGTTTGGTCTTCCTCCCGTAACTTTGGGAATTCCAAAACCACATGCCCTCGTGGATCCAAATGCATTGCCTTTACCACAAACCCCAATGACTCTCTCAAACCATGGGCTACATAAAAAAATTCTTCCATGTACCATTCTAGGCTACGATTGGGTTCATTTAAAATGTTTCGCAATCGGGAATGAAGCATCAATTCACTTTGTTTTTGCACTGTAACTTCCGAAAATTCCTGCATAGCTTGACTAAGACGATTTAGTTCACTGCATCCCTGATTTTTTCGGCCCGTAGACATGCCGAGCATATCCTTTAAGGAGCGGGTAAAACCTTCCGTCAGAGGCTGTCTACCAATCCGAATCCCCAAAAAATATCCCAAAAATGTCATGGGAAACAAAAGAATGACTAAAATCCACCTCTGGTAGTGTTTTGACTCTACCAAACTAGCTGGGGTGCCAATACAGAGTGTAACCCCAGGTAACAGATACGACCTTAACCGTGAACCATACCACTTCTGAGAATCCTGACCATAAATCATGCCCTGCTGTAAACCATCCTGTAAAACCAAAGCATGTTCCAGGGGACTTTTACCGTCATGAGTCAATGTTGATTCATCTTGAAAAATTGCCGTAACCAGATGGCCCGATATTCCCTCTTGTCCCAACTTTTGCTTAAAACGGGACAGAGAAATTGTAGCCTCGGCCATCATGCCAATCATTACCCGATAAGGAAAGAGATGGACCCGATCCCCATCTATAGGGTACTCAGTAGGAAGCCAGTTCCAAACATAGGCGTACCTAGCCCCGGCTGAGCTACCACGGAAAAAAATCCCCTTGGATTCCATGGGATTTGGTCGAAAAGCGTGAATCGCCAGCTCGGCATGAGGGTGCCAAGAAGATCCAAATCTGGTCTGAGCCCGAAATATGTAACAAGCCATCCAGACGGCCGGCCTCTCAAACCCCGAAAGCGGGTCGTTTTCTCCATCTTTTAGAGGTACAATCCGCTCCACTTCACCATCGGAAAAATCAAATACCCTCGGATTCATATACTGATGTATGGCCGGATGAAAAAACATCCCATCTATTTTGCCGTCCAAAAGATCCAGTCTTTCAAATTCATCTTGGGAAATAGTCATCTTCTGTCTGATTTTATCCACTTGAGGACGAATTCCAAGTCTTCTAACTGCCTGCAAAGGCTCAACCAAATCGGGATGAAAAATTAAGGGCTCCAGGGGATACGCATCATCAAACAATAACTGAATCCAGTTGGACAATTTATTATAAAAACTTTCTTTCCAGCGATACGGAACAATTCCCAATGCCGGTAAAGTCTTTCCAGACAAATAATCTTCCCAATCTCTTCCGATCAAAAACTGTCGGTTTAACTCCCGATTAAATCCATTGGGATCCCCTTCAAAAAGCAAAAGTTTTTCCTCACCATCGACCTTTACTGCTTCCGCCAGCATGGTTCTAGCCTGAGTCAGGGTTCCTTCCAGTTCTGATTCCAACTGTTTTAAGGCCTGATGATTCAGATAATAGGCCTCATCAATTAGTGCTTGTTGATCCAGGTTGTAAACAGAAATAGCCAAAAGAGTTAACAAAGCTAAAGCCAGACCGAACATCAGGCCAAACAACACCTGCAACCGTGATTGTAGCGAAGGTCTTAAGAGTCTGTTCATGATCTCCATTCTACTCCGATTTGCTGTGAAAACCAGCCTCTGTGTTGCGCGGCTTAAATCCAGCTCTCCGTGCAATTAGCACGCCCTCACTGGATTTAAGTCCTCCGCCTTGTGTCTGAATTTCTCGCTAAATCTCGTAACGAACATAGATCATGAACAGACTCTAAAATATCTGCCTCTTTGGAGCCAGAATTGATTACACAGGATAACCCTGCCGCCCCAAAGGCTCAACTAGATTAGAATATTACTGAGAGCATGATGTGTTTTGTATGCACTAAGCCAAGCATCTTCAACCCGCCCTCCCAAACACCAATCCCCGGAAACGGCCAATCTGTTACATCGGTCTACATAGCAACCGGCCTGATTGTAACCATCACTTTGGGCATATCTCCAGCGATGCACGCTGATCTCATGGCAATCCTCATCAATAGAACCGCCTAACAACCGATTCATTTCATCAAAAAGTGAAGCCTTTAAGGTATGCGGTTCCTGCTCCAAAACTTCGGTTGAATACTCGGCCGTGCAATGCCCAATCAGGGCAGGATGGGCACCCCTGCCGGGCTTTTTATGATTCAGAGCAATCCAGTTCAAAGCCGAATTGCTGACCTCGGCCACATCAAAATCCAGATCCAAGGCTTTTTTGGGCACCACCAGAAGTGCCATACAGGGCTGCATTTCAATTTTTTGCAGTTCGGATAAATATTTGAAGTGTTTTGGCAGCAAACTGTGGGATTGCACAGGAGGTGCGGTAAATATGACCCAGTCAAACCAGCCTAAGGATTCATGATGGCCCTCGGCATAAACTTCCCACCCTGCCCTCGTAGGACAAACATGGTTCACACGGGTTAAAAAGTGAATCTTGATATCTGTGGCCAGATGTTTACACAAGGCATTCATGTCGCCTACTGGAACTAACATTTCCTCCATCGGCAAAGAAGGATTCATCAGGCATCGTTCCAAACCCGGCTCCATTTGCTTCAGAGGGTTATCGCGATCTCCATTTAGATGGATAATTTTAGGAGTCCAGGCCTCCAAAAGGCCATTTTCAATCAATGGTTCTAAAAATTTCTCAAACTCTGGTGTCCGCGAGCCCAAAAACTGGCAGCCATGATCAATGGATGCCCAGGCCGTGTGCCGTGTCGACATGCGTCCGCCCACGCCTCTTGATTTTTCAAACACCTCTACGGT
>DITF01000167.1 GCA_002422125.1 bacterium UBP17_UBA6191 | reverse complement strand
TCTGAGGCCAGAGAGGTTTGGAATAAGCCTCTGGCCAATGTAGTGCAAAGGGACATGCACGGGAGTAAAAAACCTCGGTAGAGCTGTCAGGCCTGATAATAAACTATCAGGCCTGCTTTTCCAGTCAGAGTATGTCTCTCACCGTACTCCTTTCCGGTTCATCACCGGTTAGTTGCCCATTAGCAACATAGGTTCGGCTATTATATTAAGCTTTGGTTATTTTGCAAGGATCAATTTTTTGTGTGTTTGGCCCTCAGTAGACATTACTGCTGATATTGTTTCTGTTCTGGACGAATGCGGGCATCTAGTTTAGACTACGGCTCCCAAGGAGTGAGTTATGTCAAAAATGGGCCAAGTAGTACCAATCAAACTATCTAAGCTAGAAAAAAAGTCCCTTCTGAAGTATATCGAAGAAAACATTAAAGGCTTGGAATCCAGCAAAGAATCTGTTTCTGAGCGGGAATACGAGTTAGCCCGTAAAACCATGAGGCACGCCTTAAAACGCATTCGTAAAGCCGATCCTAATACCGTATTCACCCTTGATTCTGTTGAGTATAACTTCCTTAAGGCTAGCCTAGAAAAGCTGGTGGAACACAATCGCACCGCTTTTAAGGATATGTTTTTTCTCAAGCGCTGGTTTTACAGACTATTGTCTAAAAATTATGAACATCTTTTGAGTGTTATAGTAAGACGAGGTAGTTAATTTTTTTAGCTATTCCTGAGGCAACTGATTTAGATATTGATAGACCAGTTCGTCTTCGCCCTGACCTAAATGGGCACAAATTTTAGCCTTTGCCTTTTCTAAACCAATGTCACCGTCATGGTACATACTAACAATTGTACTCAGTGTTCCTTCAAGTTGCCCCAGTTGGATGCCTTTTTGCATACCTGCTTGCATGCCTTTTTCCATACCTGCTTGCATGCCTGCTTCCATGCCTGCTTGCATGCCTGCTTCGCGGCCTTTTTCGGTAGCGGTATAATAGGCACTGTAGTTATCCCAAAAGGCTTTGCGGCTTTGGATGTATTCGTGGTACTCCACTACATTTAGTTTGGCAATTTCTGCCACTGTGAAGAGTTTTTTGAAAATTTGTTCCATGAGCTTTTCCGGCATTCGTTCAAGCTGGGGCAGGTTTTTTAAGACATACAACCACTTTTCAAAACCGGTTTCACACTCTGGCAAACCCTTCACAAATTTGGGCATTTCCAGAAATATAAAATTCAGTTTGTCATAAAACAGTTCTTTGGAATCGCTATTGTGAAGCTGAACCACGGTTTTGACCTCATTGGGTCTGGTGCCAGACTGGTCATCAAAACAAAACCCTAAAATGCCAATGGCGTAAACTTTTTTCAGGTTAAAGTCCCATTCACCCTTTTTAGCCTGGGATTGAATGGGAAAGGTAGCGTAAAACAGGGTTCTGTCTTTGAAGTACTTGTGTGAGGCCATCTGCATTTCCACTAGAATAAAATCCCCGTTTTGGGTAGTGCAGTGAAGATCAAAAACGGCTCGGCGATCATATTCCTTAGCCCCCAACATTTCATTGGGCAAATAGGTCAGATCCACAATTGGCTTTTCCTGACCATCTAAAAGCTGGTTTAGAAAGTCTATCAGAAGCTCTTTATGAGCCTCCATGCCAAAGATGCGCTTAAACCCGTAGTCTGTGAAAGGATTGATGTACTTTTCTGGTTCCATAGGTGAATTCTAACATAAAAAAAGCCCCCGAACCAAAAAGGTCCGGGGGCTAAATTACAAGCTTAGCTTATTGTACGGTTACACCGTTTACAACAGCTTTGTCAAACTTGGTTCCACCAGCAAGCATTTCCTGGCTACTACCATAGCTGAAGGTCACTTCAACTTTGATATTCTGACCAGCCAGAGAAGTAATCTGATTCAAACTAGAAGACAGGTTGCTTAAGTTGCCAAGGCGATCCCTCAAAGCTGCCAGATTGATGTTAAGATTTGTTCCTGTACCACTGAAGTAATTGCTTAAACTAGCGGCATCTTCTGTGCTCATACCAGAACCAGAAGGTGTGCCACCACGACCAACTGCAGATGCACTCAATTGGAAATTTGTTCCATTGATAGCGGCCACAGTCCAAGTTCCGTTAGTATTAACCAACCGGATACCTGAAACTGAAAGCATCGCTGTTGCACCATTTGTTGCTGCAACACCAGTTGAGGCAACAACATCAGACAACCATATTGTCAGTCCACCATAAATGCCATTAGAGTTTGCACTCGCAGCATCAAAGATTACACCCAAGGTTACATTGTTGTTGTTTATAGTAGCTGCATTTGTGCTCAATGGCAGAGTCATGTTACTGACTGAGCTCATTCCCAAGTTCTGACCATTTAACTGAAAACCAGTAACAGTTACCCTGTCAACACGGCTTACTGTGAACATAAATGGAAACTTGGTTGTGCGACCTGTGTTACTAACTACAGTCACTTCAGCCATGTAGCTTCCTGGCACCAAGCCACTTAAAGTAGCTGTCAGGTTTCCTGTACCGGTTGTCAGATTCACCGTTGATTGACCAAAACCGATCATAGCCGCTGTAGCTGTTCCAGTTACATTCACAGAAACCACTGGGTTAACAATGTCTGTGTTTATAGCTGTCATGGTTACAGAACCACCCAAGTTGGCGGTAAGTCCATTAAAAGTTACTGAGTTAATAGCCACAGCATCAGCCCGACGAACAGAGAATACTTTATCAATATTCTGTGTTGTCTTGCCATTCCGCATAGCCGTTGCACAATAGCGATAAGAATTACCTGCAGTCACTGTTGTGCTGATAGTCAATGCACCTGCTCCAGATGTACCGGTTACATGAGCTAAAGCACCAGTGCTGTTTCCACATGTACCAGAAACTGGCAGAATACTTAACGCATATTCGCTCAGATTTGTGGATGCCGTTGGATCTGCATCAATCAAAGTAGATACAATGCTTAATGTACCTGTAGCGTCATTGATCGTAACCTCACTGCCAGTACCTATCTGAGCAAGACTCAAAGCATATACAGGATTACCAACAAATACACTAAGGCTAGCTACAGTTGAGTTTTTGTAAGTAACAGTAACAGAGGTATCGCCTAAGTTTCGAGTCACACTTACTGTCTTTTTAGCTCCACTTTTAAGTTCGGCCACTGTCCAATTCTGGCTACTTGTTGCTCCAGAAATGGTGACATCGGCACCGGCTGTAGCCTCTAAATCATACACAGAGTAAGTTACAACAAAAGGAACTCCACTTGTCACCACAGAAGGACCAGAAATCTCTCCTTCTGCTGGGATAGTGTTTTGAATATTGACAGTTACACTAGCCAAACCTGACAACAAACCTGACAATCCTGAAGCTGAGCCGTTAAGGTTTACAGTTGCTGTTCCAGTTGCGTTAGCTGCAAAAGTTACAGAGAATGTTCCAGCCGCTGATGTGCTAGTAAAAACTGGCGCAGGAGTCATGTTAGAAGTAACACTCCAAACATAACTAGGGGTTAGATTAACCGCTTTAGACAGATTTGTGAAAGTAACTGTCTGAGGTGTTGCCTGTCGTTTCAGATTGATAGAGCTGTCTCCAGCAATAGCCACCTGAAGTTTTGGCGTTGTTCCCTGACCAGCCGCTGTCAATACACCTTGCAAGCCAGAAGCTGCAATTGCATTGTTACTCAGAGCTCCATCAATAAGGCTGCTAATCACTGAAGACGCATTGGCAACTACCTGAGTCACCACTGAGCTTTGCAGAGCAGTTACTGTATTTGCATACAAGTCAGCAGCATTTGAATTTCCATTCACTGAAATCGTAGCTACCGAATCGCTAATCAAAGTGCCAAGATTCGCACCACGGCTTGTGGCAATCGAAGAAATGGCCTGAAAGAAGTTAGCCTGAGCCACCACTAATCTAGCAGATGCCTGCAAAATTGCTCCAACCATTCTCTGGGCCGCTGCGTTATTTGGCAAAATATTTGAGTCTGCCAAAGCTACTACCCTAGCAACTGCCGCACTCGTTGCTGCGCGGTTGTTTGCCATTAAGGTTCCAGCCAAACTGCCCAAAAATTGAGCAGAATTTGCCGCATTTACAGTATTGCTTTGGACTGCATCAACTACGGCAGAAAGATTCATATCAACAGACGATACAATGGTTGCCTGATTGCTAACCAATGTGGCCGGATTGGCATTAACATTAGCAAGTACTGATGTCAATAAATTCGAAGCCGCTGTGCTAGAGCCGGAATTCACAACCAATTCCACGGCATCGGCAACAACTCCAGCAATATCTGCAACCTGAGTGGCTGCTGCTGTATTAGGAATCGCAAGCGTGGCGGCAATCAAGCTGTTTAACTGCGTTGCACTTGCAGATACCTGAGATCGGTACTGAATAACTCTAAACAGAGCACTTACGGCAGCACGAGCTGCTTGCAGCCGAGCCCTGTCAGCAAATGCACCAGATGCGCCAGTCAAATTAGATGTGGCAAACCGAACATCTGACACGGTCCCAATGGATGCACTGCCATTGGCGACTGCTGTGGCGTTAAGATCATTAGAGCCCACATAGGCAATGTCCTGACCCCGAACAATACCTTCTACAAGCGCATCAAATGGCACTTGAGTAGGGCTTGTGGTGGCCACATACTTATTAGTCCCATTAACCCCATTAGCAACCTGATTAACTGCGGTTGCGTATCCAGAAAGAACAGCATTACCTGAAAAAGCTGGGGATGTTGCTGTTGTCAAAAAGTCCTTTTCGGTAGAACTTAAAGAAGGAACAGGTAGTCCGGCTCCTGGATTTAAATCACTAACCGAAAAGTTGGGGCTCAGATCAACTAGTTGATAAGTTGCCGCAACTCTGGCAGGACTGAAATTAAGGTGAGCTGTTGGGCCACCATTAACCATTTCAGTGCCTGTCATAAATACACCTACACGACCCTGTCCGCTTTGAGCGCGAACGAAGTACCATGTATTAGCCGCATTGGTCACAGCGCTCTGTGGTACCACGCTTAAAGCTCCGGCACTTAAAGTGCCAGTAGCAACTCTGGAACCGGATGTGGCAGTGCCACCGGTTACATCATATACCTCTACTGCTGCCGTACCGTCTTTGAAGATAGACAACAACGGAGTCGTCGAAGGAGCCACTGTCCCACTCCCGCCACCGCAACCCACGGCGACGAGGGATACGGAAGCGATCCCTGCCAACAGGCTCTTTCTGAGCCGATTTACACTTTGATTCTGTTTCATGCATTTCCTCCTGAAACGATAACTCGCAACTGCGAAGTTCTATTGTGTTTGAAAACTACTACTATGCTCAAACTATATTTAAATACCAAACAAGCTCGCATTATATCGATCTATTGCCTTCTAGTCACTAGGTTTTTGGATCTTTT
>DITF01000298.1 GCA_002422125.1 bacterium UBP17_UBA6191 | reverse complement strand
GGTTGATGGCGGCGGCGAGGTCACCCAGCAGGCCAATCGAGAGGGTGAAGAGCTTGGCCGGATCTTGGATAATTTTGATGTGATGCTCTTCCGGAATGCCGTACTCGAGCATCTTGGCTTTTGACCGGGTGACGCCAAGCAGGAGTTGGGATTTCTGTTCAGGCCTCATCCGCAGCCCTCCTGTAGAGCTCGTGGACGAGTGCCATCATCTGATCCCCTTTGATAACCACTAACGCAAGGTCACCTGAATGCGGATGAGAGGAGGCATCGGTCGAGGATGTCAGGCGGCTGTCAAAAAGCTGATTCTCAAAAAGCGCGACAGCTCCATAAACTTCCTTGTATGGGTGATCTACTTCGTTCTGAAAACGCTCGATCTTTTCGGCATCATCAAGCTCATTGCGGCCATGCAACCTTTGCTTGATGGCATTTAAAGACTCCGCCTTCCTGGTGATGTCCTTTGCCGAACCATCGACTGCATCTTGAAGTCGTGCTGCTGGCTGCTTTCCCGAGAACTGTGCCTTCGCTTCAAAGATCGCCAGCTTATCCTTCGAAGAGGCCTCTCCATTCTTTACGATATGAAAACCGAGGATGTCACTGCCTTTTGTTGATTCATTCCGGATGGTTTTGTCACCGTAGCGAGTGCGTGGAACCCAGTAGCCGTTCAGATATTCAAGAAAATCGGCTACCAGCACTTCGCTGAAATCACCAGCGCGAATGCTGGGGCCTGGTGCAGCTTTTGGGTCAGGAAACTTTATGCTACAGAGATATTCTGAGCGAGAGCATTTGTACCCTCTGCGCCAATAATCGAGTTCGCTGTCAAAGCAATAGTGATTCCGGAAGTGTCTCGCCCATGCGGAGAGCACATCTTCATCATCCTGATGCCGGAACTCCCATACTTGGACTTCCCTACCATCGGCTGTCTTCAATCGTTCGCTAGTGTCGACTAGCCATTTAATATGATCCGAAGTCCAAGGCATTTACTAATAACCTCCAAGGTTAAACACATTTTTTCTTTGGCCGAGCAACATGACTCCTATTTTATCAAAGTTAAGCTATTTCCCATACTTAACCACCAACAACCCTATCACGGCAGTACCAAACTTGGATCGTCTGGATTGCCACCCATAAACCGCTCCACTTTGATTTCTCCTGAGCGCATGCGCATCTGGGCAATATCAAAGCTGTTTTGCATCCGCATCAATGTATCCATCGCCACCCCAAATGCTTTCTCAATACGAAGGGCCATTTCTGGGGAAAGGGAGGCTCGTTCATTCAAAAGGGCTGATAATGCCGGACGCGTAACGCCAAGCACCTTGGCCGCGTCCGTGACAGATAGGGTCAGTGGCTCGATAATCTCGTGCTTCACAAACCCACCGGGATGGGATGGGTTCTTGATGCGAATTCCAATATTCTTATTCATCGTGTTCATGACCATCTCCTAGTGGTAATCTTCGTAATCGAGGTCGATGATCTCGATCTCAATTAGGATGCAATCATAATTCGTTGTGCGTCAAGCCACACTTTACAGATTCAGATCCCTAGAGCCTTTTCATAATCTATATTCGGCAGAAAATGAGAATATGAACGGGCGATTGTAAACACTTTCCTGCTATCATGCCCACCAAGATCAAAAGAAGGAAAACCAATGCCAAAACTGATGATTATTGACTCACATGCCATATTATTTAAGGCCCATTTTGCCTTTGGTTCCCGTCCCCTGAAAAACTCTAAAGGCATGACTACCTCAGCCTTGTTTGGTTTTCTGAAGGTGTTTTTTCAGCTTCTGAAAAAATATAATCCCGAGTATCTGTGTTTTGCTTTTGATACCAGCAGACAAACCTTCAGAAGAGATATGTATGCTGAGTATAAGGCCCATCGCCAAGAAACTCCTCAAGAGTTGATTGAACAATTCCCCTATGCGCACAAACTGGCCACAGCCTTAAAGGCCCAGATTCTGGCCCTGCCTGGTTTTGAAGCCGACGATATTTTGGGTTCCCTGTCCTTACAGGCCGTCAACGAAAATCCAGAGGTTGAGGTTCTTTTGATTACTGGGGATCGGGATTCTTTTCAATTGATTCAGGATCGGATCAAGGTCGGTTACACTTCTTCCAAATCACCTTCGGGAATTGAAGAGTATGATCTAAATAAGGTCAGAGAAAAATATGAGGGATTAGAACCAGACGACCTGATTACCCTAAAAGGTTTGATGGGAGATACATCGGACAATATCCCAGGTATTGCCGGAGTTGGAGAAAAAACTGCCTTAAAGCTGGTGCAGGAATACAAAACCATGGAAAACCTGTACGAGAATACGGAACAGCTCAAGGGAAAACTTAAGGAAAGGGTGGAATCTTCTAAGGATATGGCCTTTTTAAGTCGTGAGTTGGCCCGAATCAAACGCGATCTGGATCTGGGGATCACTTTGGAGGATCTCAAATTTGAACTTAATTCCAGTCAAGAGCTGGATGATTTATTAAATGAACTGGAATTTTCCTCGCTTAAGAAAGAACTTCCTAATGCCAAACCTCAAATAATCAGCCGGGAGAAAAGCTATCGCCTGATTTTGTCAGAGCAGGACCTTGAAGAGCTACAATTCATTTTGCGGGGTCAAAATACCATAGCCTTTGATACGGAAACCAATGGTTTAGATCCCCTGACTTCCCAACTGATTGGAATTTCACTAGCCTGGGAGGAAGATCAGGCCGCCTACATTCCCATCGCCCATCGCTATTTGGGACAACCAAAACAACTCGACATAAAACTCATTCAAAATGCCTTAAATCCACTGCTTAATGATCCAAAAGTTCTGTGGGTGGCGCATAACTTAAAGTTTGATCTCTCAATTCTGACCCAGAATGGTTTTGTTGTCCCTAAATCTGTGGCCGACACTCTTTTGATGGCTCATCTTGTATGGCCATTGGAAAAGCTGTCTCTTAAGGATTTGGCTCTGACTCAACTTCAGGAAGATAGGCCACATTTTGAGGATGTGGTACAAAAAGGTGAGGACTTTTCGGGAGTGCGGTTGGATAAGGCATTGGAGTATGCCGCAGCGGATGCAGATAACACCTATTGCCTGTACCAGAAACTCAAACCAGAGCTTGATAAAGACTCAGGTATTAAAAATCTGCTTAATGATATAGAAATGCCGCTGATGCCAATTTTACTGACCATGGAAAATCAAGGCATTCAAATTGATCCAAAACAGTTTGCCGATTTAACTCATGAAATGGAAGTTGAGGCCCAGGCGGTTGCCAAAAAAATTCTTTTGGAGGCTGGAGAGGACATTAATCTTAACTCGACTCAACAACTAGCCAAAATTCTATTTGAGAAACTCAACATCCCGCACGGGAAAAAGACCAAGTCCGGTTATTCCACAGCCACCGATGTTTTAGAAGAGCTTGCGCCCCACTATCCCATTTGTGCTTGGATTCTGGAGCACAGGCATTTGCAAAAACTTCTTTCCACCTACGCCCTGCCCCTACCCAAACAGGCCGATAAAAACCATAGAATCCACACTTCATACTCCCAGACCATCGCCATCACGGGAAGATTATCC
>DITF01000161.1 GCA_002422125.1 bacterium UBP17_UBA6191 | reverse complement strand
GATTGCAGACGCGGCTTTGATTTTTGCCTGTTTTTCTTCCGTGGAAAGTTGAGCCCATTCAGCACTAATGATCTGAAATTGTTGTTGTGCTTGAGGATTATTTTTCAAAAAATTATGAAATGCCCTTTCCTGATCCTTGGGTCTCAGATTAGCCGACTTGGACTGATGAGATGCAAATGCCTGTGACAATGCCACATCCTGTGCTATTCCTGATTGAAACACACTCATTCTATCTTGAAGGGATAATTTAGATAGTTCATCTACCTGCCGAGCCAGTTCCACGGCTTGGGCTGGATTGCCTTTTAATCCTCCACCACTGACTAGATTTTGCACATTAGTGGCTTTTTTTAAGAAGCCTCCAAAGGCTTGATTCTGGGGTACAGACAACATCAATAAGCCACTCATCATTAAAGTTCCACGGATTGAATTCACAAACATTCCTCCTGTAAGTTGTTGAAGTGGCAATTGTATCAAATCAGAATGCTTTTTAGTGTATCCAGTGCGAAGTCGATTCTGATGGCATCGTTTTTGTGTTGCCCATAATGAAGATCACTCAGGGCAGCACAAACAATGGCTAAATAGGCTCTGTTTATTAGTCTGGTGTCCTCAGTTCGACCGGCTAATTTAAGGCATGATTGCATGCTATCCCAGCCAAATGAATATCCAATGCCAGCATAATCAATAGCCGGATCTCCTACGATTGTGTCGCCCCAATCAATAATGGCGGAGATTTTTGTACCTTGCATTAAAATATGTTCAGGCAGCAAGTCATTGTGGACAACACAGGGGACATAGGGTGCCATAAGTGAGTCCCAGTCAAAGGAGCCTAGAAATTTTTGGCAGGCTTGGGCTAAGCGAGGTTCGTTTGCAAGAATAGGCATCCAGTCGGTTATCAATTGCTTGTGTCTTTTAACTGTCTCTTGGGCCGTACCGCTTTCGATTGGGAAGTCTGGCATGGTAGAAGAATCTATTTGATGCAAGGCCTGTAAAAAATTGGCAATGCGCCTGATTTCTTCGTGATCGATTCGAACCTTGGCTTTGCTCTGATCTACCCCGATCAATTTTGAATATCCTACAAACTGAAACGGATAAATATGGGATGGAGTACCAAGATACATAAATTCAGGCACTAAAATCTCAGATTTTTGTTTCAGGATGGGCAGCAAAGAAATTTCGGCCCCAAGCCTCTCAGAAACTTCCTGTCGCTTAGGCAATCGAAATATCAGATTCTGATTGATTTCGTAGGCACAACTATCCCAGCCATCCTTTAGAAATCGAAGAGATTGGATCTTTAAGTCAGGGAATTGTACCCCTAGAAGGTTTTTAAGTTCAGAGTCCGGTAAAAAAATACCTTTTTCCCACGGCTTTAGATTGGACATAGGCATTAGCTTGACATGAGAGGCTTAGGGAAGGCAACCTTTGTAGAACCAAGGAGCATGTATGGTTAACTTTCTGTCCACACTGGTGTTTTTTGCATTTGTTGGAGTGGGGTTTCATTTTCAGTGGTTTTCCTGGCAGCAGGTACTAAATTTTGTCATTGCCGCCTCTGGTTTTATGGGGCTGATTCTGATTTTATCCCGCCCTTGGGATTTGTATTTTGAGGCTCGCAATCTTAGGTTAAAGCAGGAAGAAAAGTTGGCATCGGGGCAGGAGGTGACATCTTCTGATTGTAATTATGTCAATCGATTGGTTCCTCGTCTGTTGCTGCTTTGCCTCTCGCTACATATTTTGGCCGCCGCAGTAGCAGCCGCAACCTCAATTTATACAGGCGGGTCTTTGGGATACTGGTTTTGTGCATTTTTTCTGGTATCTACCTTGTTTCGCCCCATTGGTGCATTTTATATCCACCAGAAACAACGACTTTTGGAGTTATCGGATCGGTGTGAAATTCCAGAGTTTCGCCGTCAGGAAGTCCTGGTACGACTATCCCAGATTGAGTCCTTACTGGAAAGCATGGAACAGAGTATCCAGGAAAAATCTGAGGACCAACAAAAGCAAATCGATAGATTACGCAAAGACTTTGAGGACAATCGCGCACAGGCGGTTTCCGAGTCCCGTCGTTATTTTGACTCTGTCAATCGTGTTTGCAATGAGTTTGAGAAAGCCGTGGAGAAAGTCAGTGAAGATCAGGAACTACTCAGGGGTATTCGGGCATTGGTGCATCTGATTAAGTCTACCCCCTGAACAGGGGTGTAGATACAACTTCCCAATATCCATTTTTTCTTCCACCAACCCGCGCCAACCTACCTGTTTGCTGAAGTTTTTGTATGTGGCGCTGTACCGACCGTTCGGTAATTCCCAGTAGAGAAGCCAGTTCAGGAATAGTAACCGATGGGCTTTCCTGACAGGCAAGCATTATCACATCTGTGACTTTCCCGACGCTTTCCCGACGCTTNNACGCTTTCCCGACGCTTTCCCGACAGGATAGATGCAGATTGGGGTAAATTTTTATCAAAAAGAGGTGTTTCTGTGGCTTTCCCGACAGTTGTTTTCACGAAGTCATCTGTCGCTTCAACATCCCAATGCGCACCACTGGACTTAAGAGCTGGAATGACTTTGGTGCGTACTCCCATACCCCTGGCATCCACATAGCCATAGTCTCTTAGGACTTCCATGATAATGTGATTACGGGGGGATCGTTGACCAGCCAGCATTTTTTCTACTGTCATGGAATTGGGTAAGGAGCCGGGACTAGTAATTTCTAAGCGGTCACTGTAACCAGAAATTTCCACATCCACAAAACGGGTCCAGTCTCGATGAACCAGAGCATTGACGATTAGTTCCCGTAATGCTTCGTAAGGATAGAGCCATTTTTTTTCGCGGCGGAAATGCTCATCAATTGTATCGGATTCCAGGGTCACAAAGGGCTCGATCATTTCCAATGTCTTTTCGATTAGTCCCGGATCGATTAAGGTTTTACCAGCTTTGCTGACTTGAAAACGACCTACTAGGGGAGCGTCCAATATCTTATCCATTTTTGCCTGATAAACCTTATCCAGAGCGTCGAAAAACATCAAACGAATTCCGCTCTGTTTTAAAATCTGCCGAGGACGGATTCCGAATAGCACAATTCCGGCGATAGTGCAGACAGACTCTTGATTTGGTCCGTCTATCATAAAACTCAGTGACTTTAGTCGCGAAATCCATTTTTCATCATTTCCGGGGATGTCGGGGTCATTTAAAATATCTATCAGGTAATTTTCCAGACGGGAACGATCTAAAGACTTAAGTTCTGTCCGATTCACTGGCATGACTTCGGCATGAATTAACCCGCTGGAAGACCCTAGCATCAGCAGTTGTTCCCGTGTGGCTGGACGAGATACCGAACCAATGCGGACATAAACGATTTCTTTATCATTGGAACGAACCACATAGGGCTTGAATGCTTCCTGGCCAATGGTAATAACAGCTACGATCTGATTGTTACCCACCTGAATTTCTTCATAGTAGGGAAAAATTATGGGATGAATGTAGCGGGCAAAAACGGTGTCAGCCACCCATTCACTCAGATTATCACGGGTGATACCAACAATGCTTTTGTCATCTGCAACTCCAAGCAGAATATGTCCACCCTTTAGGTTAGCCAAGGCCACGATCTCTTTAGCTAACTGCTCTGGGCGAACGGAATCCAGTTTAAACTCAACTCCAGAATTTTCGCCATTAGAGATTATTTCTAACAATTCTGCTTTAAGCATTGGTTACCCTTGTTTACCAGACAGAGTGCTATTGTAGCATTTTGGGTTTGATGTCATGATGGGGACATTAAAAAAATGGCTCCCTTTTTGGGATAATCAAGGAGTAGAAAGCATGAATCTTGGTGCATTTTCAGTAAGTTTGACAGTTAAAGATATTAAGGCATCCAAGGCGTTTTACGAGAAGCTTGGCTTTGTGGCCTTTGGCGGTGATTGTGGGCAGGGATGGACAATTCTAAAAAACGGCGATCATATTATTGGCCTGTTTCAAGGCATGTTTGAGAAAAACATTCTAACCTTTAATCCGGGCTGGAATCAATCAGCACAGAATGTGGATGAATATACGGATGTGCGGGTGATTCGTGATGAACTGGTTAAGAGTGGAATTACTATCTTAAAAGATGATGCCACTAGTGATGGCGGGCCCGGAAGTATTGTGATTGAAGATCCAGATCAGAATGTCATTATGATCGATCAACATAGGTAATCAAGGACCCGCGTTCCTTTTGGATTATGAGCACTTTGGGCACAGGGGATCTCTGGGCAAGGTGCTTTTTGATTATGACTACAGGGTGCTGTATGCCACGATTTTGTATTATGCCACAGGCTTTAAAAATAAATCCTATGCCGATTGTTTGGAGAGATTCAAAATGAACTACCAAGATAGAGTTGTCTGCTTTCTTGACATTTTGGGCTTTCGAGGGCTTGTGGCAGCTACAATCAATGCTAATGGTACCGAGGCAATGGATTGTATTGAGCATTTGATTAAGGCTTTCGAACATATAAATTGGTTACTCGATATTGATCGCCCTGAAGAGCGGGAAGGGATAGAGATCACCCAGTTTTCAGATTCTGTGGTCATATCATTTCTAGAAACCGAAGAAAGTGGCGTGTTCCATTCTCTGCTAAAAATCTTGTGGGTTCAGATGGGCCTCGGGAGCATGGGTATCCTTTGTCGGGGAGCTGTGACCCGAGGTAAGCTTGTACATACCTCAAAATTCTTATTTGGTCCAGGGATGGTTGATGCCTATGTACTAGAATCCAAAGCAGCACTGTACCCAAGAGTAATATTAGATGAGTCTATTATCAATTTGGGGAAGAAGGCTCACGCAAGCCACCATGGCCCTGAACACGAAAAGGAGAGCATCATGAACTTGCTTGGTAAGGACTTGGACGGCATGTACTATATCGACTATATAGCTAGCAGTCAGTCCGAGTGGGATGATGATGACTACTACCGCCAATACCTGACCACTCTGCAACAAATGGTAGATGAGGGCCTCAAATCGAAGGATCTTTCCATTGTGGTCAAGCACCGCTGGCTCCAGCAAAAACTAAAGAATTGTTAGAAGAAGGGATAGGTGAAGTATCCACATGGTCGATGTTTGTTCCTTGCATGGCAAATGGCTGGGGTGAGACGGTCGGGTAGAAATATTATTTATTTTAAAGATGCGGGTTTTCTCAAGATTCGTTTGTCTCAAGAGTGTGTCTTGAAGTCCTTCTTCTTTAAGACAAGTACATTTTGATTCTGTGATGGATGTACGCCATCAATCCAAACCCAGAGTGCGCAGGATTTAAATCGCGCTTTGAACTTTAATGCTGGTCCGACCTTGCTCAAAGCTATTCAAGGCCGGTTTGCTTATACCAAAATACCTTGTCGCAGCCCAGCTCGTTCGTTTATTGACCAAAGCCTTTTCAGGGTAATAATATTTGGCTATATTGCCAAATATGAATATAGAGGAAAAACTTATATGTGAGGCCAAAGTTAAGGTGCTTAAGGCATTGGCCCATCCCACACGATTATGGATAGCGGAACAACTCGCCGATGGAGAGCGCTGTGTCTGTGAGTTTGTGGATGCAGTAGGGGTTGATTTCTCAACGGTCTCAAAACATTTATCGGTTTTGAAAGAGGCTGGGATTGTGGAAGATGAAAAGCGCGGAAAGCAGGTCTATTACCGTTTGAAGGTGCCCTGTGTTCTAAAGTTTATGCATTGCGTGGAAGCTGTGATTGAGGATCAGATTAAAGATCGAGCGCGCTTAAAGGAACATTTGTTCTGATTCGAGGTACTTATGGACTGGAAAGCAGAATGGAAAGAACTGACTCTGATAGTTGCAGTTTTTCTGGCATTTTTTTACTTACCAGTTGGAACTCCTCGTTTTGATAATGCCGTATTGGAAGCCTTGCATTTAGCCAAGTGGTACGCACAGGAGCATGTGCTTTTGTGTCTGGTTCCGGCATTTTTTATTGCTGGAGCCATTGCAGTTTTTGTGAGTCAGGCATCGGTAATAAAATATCTGGGAGCCAAGGCCAACAAGTTTTTAGCCTATGCGGTGGCTTCAGTGTCTGGAATTTTACTGGCTGTTTGTTCCTGCACAGTGCTACCTCTGTTTGCAGGAATTTATCGAATGGGAGCGGGAATTGGTCCGGCAACCGCCTTTCTTTATTCTGGTCCGGCAATTAATGTGCTGGCTATTGTAATGACAGCCAGAGTTTTGGGCTTGGAGCTTGGGGTGGCGCGGGCACTGGGCGCGGTAGTTTTTAGTGTGTTGATTGGTGTTTTGATGCATTTGATCTTTATTAAGGACGAGAACCAGAAGTTAGCGGTGCAAATGATTCTGCCTGATGAGGAAGTTAAGCGTACTCTTGGGCAAAATTCGCTCTATTTTGCTTCCATGGTGGGAATTTTGGTGTTTGCCAACTGGGCTAGGCCTGAGGAAATGAGCGGCATTTGGGCCACTCTGTACAACTTGAAGTGGGTCCTCACTTCCGTGTTTGCTTCTTCTCTTGGACTGATGCTGATTTTATGGTTTGGTCTGGCATGGTGGAAAGTTGTGTCTGTGGCATTATCTGTCACGGCTGTTTGGGTGGTTTTTTCTGATCAGCCCTTGATGGCCTTTAGTGCTGGCGCAATTGGTCTTAGCTTGATTACTAGTACAGACAAAGGCGAAACATCAGAATGGTTTTTGTCTACATGGGGTTTTGCCAAGCAGATTATGCCACTACTTTTGTTTGGTGTACTGATTGCTGGGGCTTTGCTGGGCAGAGTGGGCCAGGAGGGACTTATCCCTACGCAATGGATTTCAAGTGCCTTAGGAGGAAACTCCCTGTCGGCTAACTTTTTTGCCTCATTTGCTGGTGCTTTTATGTACTTCGCCACCTTGACTGAAGTGCCCATATTGCAGGGATTGATTGCCAATGGAATGGGTAAGGGGCCGGCTCTGGCTCTACTTTTATCAGGGCCAGCTCTGAGTCTGCCCAACATGCTAGTGATTCGTAGCGTAATCGGAACCAGAAAGACCATTGTTTTTGTCAGTCTAGTAATTGTGATGGCAACCATCAGTGGAATGGTGTTTGGTGCGTTTTTTGGATGAACAATCTTTAAGGAGGGTGGTTATGAAAATTCAAATCCTGGGTTCTGGATGCCTAAAATGCAAGAAGTTGGCTGAGGCGGCGGAGATTGCAGCCAAAGAACTTCAGCTCGATTATGAGATTGAAAAGATTACAGATATAAATCAAATTTTGGCCTTTGGGGTCATGATTACTCCAGCTCTGGCTGTGGATGGCGTGGTTAAGGTGTCTGGAAAGGTCTTGAATTCAGATGAAATCAAAGGGTTAATTTTATAGTTTGACCAACAAACAGACCGTCTGCCTGGCAAAAGATGCTTGTGGTGTATCTGATTCAAATACAAAGTACCGCTTGCTCACCAAAAAGTGGGTGTTGCTGATAAGGTGTTAGAATATCCGGGGACGAAAACATCTTAAATGCAACCAATACCCTTGTTCTTGCGGTGAATGATTACTATAATCACCTTAAAAAATGCGGTAATTAATATGTGGATTCATGAACACCAACATTGGACAAATTTTATCTGGGACTCGGAGGTTCTAGGCTCAAAACTGGCTGATGTTCGTTTTTGTCAAGGTGTCCTGCTGGGGCGGATGCAACGACTTGGTTTCGAGCTTAAACAGGAAGCCAGCCTAAGTATACTGACCAAAGATGTCGTAAAATCGTCGGCTATTGAGGGCGAATTCCTCAGTCCTGAGGAAGTTCGTTCATCAAAAGCCAGTTAATTTGCGCCAAAGACTGGTTATCGGTCACATGCTGGAAGACAATCATAAGGGGTATGTGAATACCTCAGAATATGCTAGATTCACAAAATGCTCCAACGATACAGCTCTTAGAGACATTCAGGATTTGAAAGAGAGAAAAATTTTTATTCAGAACCATGGCGGCGGTCGTAGCACGAGCTATAGGCTGCCCAAAGTATCGGAACTTCAATTTTAGTTCATTTATTTGATACGATGGCATTCATGGATAACCAAGCAAAAAGTACTAAAATTCAGTTAATGGAAGAACTACAAAAGATTCCGGGATTTTTGGTTCATGAGGACCAACATCGTCAGGATGGGTTTGTGACTCTTCATTATTTGGGTCGTGAAATCGGCCATTTTCACGGAGAAAAAGATCTGGATTTGCGGCTAGGCAAGAGCCTGATTAAAAGTCAGGGATTAAAACAGCCGAAAGATTCCCCGTATCATCCTGGAAGAGCTGCATCATCTCACTGGATTATGTTGAGTCTGGCAAGTAGCGAAGATGCTCAAAAGGTTTTGCAACTGGTTCTTTTACTCGTCAGCGCAATGTCTGAGGAAGACAATAGGGAATGAGCCATGAAAAATTGGAACAATAGTGTAGGTTTGTTTCTACTACTTCTGGTGTCTGTATCCTTGGAGGGATGAATGATTGAAAATATAATTCAGGAAATGGTTGGTCTGGAAACCAGTGGCTGGGATACAAAAAACCCCGATCTATTTTTATCCATGATTCATGATGATATGGTTTGGCCATGGCCACCAACTGCCGATTCCCACGATCCGATTGATTGGGTTTTTGGTATGGGAAGATTTGATAGAGACCGGTGGCGCAAGATATGGCAGGAGCTTTTTGATACCCATGATTTAATCCACAACCGCCGTAATACAGTAAAGATAAAAGTCTCTCGGGAGCAGGATGGAGCTTTGGCCGTGGTCGATATTGACACCCTCTGGCGGCATAAAACCACTCATGAAACTTCACATTGGAAGGGCAGGGTCTGCAAAATTTACACCAAGCTGTCCACAGGGGAATGGAAATTTTATTTCCAGACGGGAGCTTTGAATTTTCCCTAAAAATGTTGTGTGCTTATGTCACATTGGCCTTTGTAAGGTCATTTGAACGGTGCTAATAGTTTTAGCTAAAAACCCACCTTCGCAATAGCAAAAATAGTAGCGCCACATTCGAATAAATTTTTCGTCATACCCTAGCTCTAAGACCTGGTGTTGTGCGGCCTCAAAACGGTGACGCCAATGAGCAAGGGTTTTTGCATAGTCGGTACCAAGATCAAACAGATTCCTCACCACTAAATCACTGTACTTTGTGGCCGCCACCGTTAGGGCCGTGATCGAGGGCAAAAAACCGCCGGGGAAAATATACTTCTGAATAAAGTCCACATTATTACTGTAATAATCGTAGCGTTGGTCAGCGATGGTGATCGCTTGAATTGCCATTAAGCCATTGGGTTTTAAAAGGGACTGACACTTTTTTATGTATGAAGGGAGATAGTCTTTACCTACGGCCTCGATCATTTCTATTGACACCAATTTGTCGTATTGTCCTTCCAGTAATCGATAATCTACTTTGAGCAATGTAACGCGATTTTGCAAGCCATGTTTGGCTATTTGCTGAGCTGTGTGGTGATGTTGCTCTTCAGAAATGGTGGTGGTGGTCACATGACATCCGTAAGTTTTTGCCATGTAAATCGCCATCGCACCCCATCCGGTACCAATTTCAATCACATGATCGCTGGGCTTCAACTGTAACTGCTGGCACAAACGGTCCATTTTATTGAGTTGTGCCTGTTCCAGGCTATCATCTTTATTTAAAAACAGAGCGCAGGAATAGAGCATATTGCTATCTAAAAATGTGTAATAGAGTTCATTGCCTAAGTCATAGTGAGCATGGATATTTTTTTGGGCTTTAGCAATGGAGTTGTGATTCAGCCAATGGCTCACCTTATAAAATAGCCGGGTCATAAGACTGCTGTTGGCTTCGATGCCATCTGATACGGAAAGGTTTCGAGCCATCAGCTCCATCAAAACAGTTAGATTAGGGCTACTCCACCAACCGTCCATGTAGGCTTCACCCGCGGCAATACTGCCACCTTTTAACAAACGAGCGTAAAATTGAGGGTGGTGAATTTCTATCGTCGCATATGGTTCATGCCTATCTGGTGCGGCAAAATGCTCCTTATTTGGCAGCCCTTGATCTAAAAAAGTTTCAATGATTGTTAATGTGCCAACCTGGAGACGCTGAATACAGCGAAAAAACAGGCTTCTGGCACCCTTTTGCAAACCTGTTGGTTGCTTGGTCAAGGCAAGGGTTGGTGGGTTGGGCATTGGGCATTCTCCTTTTGAGTTTACGAATGTGGATTGGAGTAAAAAGGGACTCCCTTAAGCCACAATTTTAATGCGTGCCAATAAATGCTTATGGTTACTTTTACTGCCATCATTGGAGTTCTGATCAATAACCGCAGTAAATTTTTCGAGTTCATTGGTTGTGCTTTCATCAAGAGGGTTGCATCAAACTCTTTTTTACCCGCTTTATGGCATTCAAGATGAATGCTCAAGAAAGAACCGAGCGGTTTTAACATCCAATGATACTGCTGATCCATGGGGTTAAATGGCGAAACATGAAATGCCTTGTCGTGTCGCCAGTTTTCTTGATTCTCCCCAGGTTGCGCCTTAACTGCATAGTAGTGTCGTTGATTCCATGGTGTATTGCTAACTTCAGCCAATAAATAGCGCCATTCACCTTGTTCATCATAAAGATAGTAGAAATTGACAGGGCTGAAATAGACTCCTAGGTAACGAAGGTGACAGACGGCCAGCACTTTTCCTGAGAAGCTTTCCCCGGAAAGCTCATAAACCAAATCCTGCACACACTGTTTTAAGTTACCTTCACCCAGGTAATCCGATCGCTTAAAGCGGGCCCAATGCCACCATTTTTCGCCAAATCCCCACACAGAATCAGCTAGTTCTGCTATCTCATCCAGATCAATGCAGAGCATAAATAAGGGGTCACTGAAGTCATATTCAATTGGTGCAAAGCGGCGATGACGAACCATCCCGACCATCAAAGAGCTCTTCTGTTCCATGGACATTATGTCAGTGCCTTAAGTCGTGTCACGACATCCAGAGCACTTTTCACACCGTCTTCATGAAAGCCATTGTGCCAATAAGCCCCACAGTACCAAGTATTATTGACACCGCTTATGTCCTGCTTGCGTTTTTGTGAAGCGATAGATTTTGTGGTGAAAACAGGATGATGGTAGGTAAATTTTCGCAAAATCTTATCTTGTGAGATGCGATCACGACTATTGAGTGAAACGCAGAATGTATGGGCACTGTCTATATGCTGCAGGATATTCATGTTGTAGGTCAGTGTGGGCAACCGTGATTCCTGATTTTTGTTTCCATCAAGCCAGTAATTCCAAGAGGCCCAGGCAGCTTTGTGCTTTGGCAGGAGGGATGTGTCCGTATGCAGTATCACCTCATTGGCCTGATAATGCATAGCACCTAGCACAGAGCATTCTGCCTCTGTTGGTTGTTTAAGAAGGCCCAATGCCTGAATGCTGTTGCAAGCAAAAATTACCTGATCAAATTGGTGTGATTGTCCCTTCGCGATGATTTCTACGCCCGAAGAACTGCGTCTGACCTGTGTTACTGGGCTATCAAGACGAATTTTGTCCTTAAAACCTTGGGTGAGAGGTTCAATATAGGCTCGGGATCCACCCTTGAATACATACCATTGAGGGCGGTTGGTAATCTCTAACAGTCCATGATTGAGGAAAAATCGCAGAAAAAAGCTCAACGGGAAAACCCGCATATCAGCTAAGGAAGAGGACCAAATCGCGGCCCCCATCGGTAATATGTAATTTTCGCAAAAATAGTTGGAGAATTGATGCTCAAGCAGAAAATCGCCTAAGGTCTGCATCGTCTGATGAGCGTGTTCGGCTTGCCTTTTTGCAAGTCGATTGAACCTGACGATCTCCAAAATAAATCGGTAAAACTTTGGATTTAGCCAGTTTTGTTTTTGTGCAAACAGAGTGGCTATGGTGTGGCCATTATACTCAAGCCCGATAGCATCATTGCGTACACTGAAACTCATTTGAGTCGGGACACCTCTTAGGCCAATTTCATCCATCATTTGAATGAAGTTTGGGTAAGTCCTGTCGTTATATACGATAAATCCGGTGTCTACTGCGTAGTTCTTGCCATCGTATTCAACATCAATGGTGGCGGTGTGTCCGCCAATGTAGCGATTGGCTTCAAACATGGTGATATCGTGGTGTCTATGCAGATAATAGCCACAGGTCAGACCAGAAATACCACTACCAATGATTGCTAGTTTCATATGGTTTCAGTCTTCATTGTCCTAAACTATTTTTGATAAATCGGACAATTTTTCCCAGCACTGGGACATGCTCGTAGACCATTTCCCCCAAGTCGAAATAATCACGGTGGTAAATCACTTGGTTCTCCAAAAACTTCAGATGGCTGATGCCCTGCACTTCTATAGTCTTGCCACGAGCAAGCTTCGGATGTTGCAAAGACATTGTCCAAGTCAAAAATCCCCATTCGCCCACCTGCTGATGGTGATGGATAGCAAAATCACAACGAATGACATTTTTATACATATTCGCAAAATAATCTGACAGGTTTTGCCAACCTTCTATACGATGAGCCGGATCCTCAAAAATCACATTGTCGTGATAAACCTGGCGTAACAAGTGGAGATTCTCTTTGCTGAGCTGACTATAAATCTGGGCAACCGATTTGACATCCATTCTGTCCCGAATATATCAAGTGTCAGAAAAGGAGGCAATTAGACCAAAAAACAGTCCATGTTAGAACTTGATTCCTAAACTCAATCCTCGCCATGAGGTGGAAGGGCGGCAAAAATCGTCAGCATCAGCTCAGAATCATCAAGAAGCTTGTAAACCGGTTTCTTACCGGAGAGCTTTTCGCTTTGCGTGATAATGATTGGCACGCCTTCACCTCGTTTGTCCATGATAAAGTTTCGCTGACTGCCGATGGCGTTTACATTCATAGGACAACGAGCCAGCAAGGAGCTGATTAATTCGTTTCGTGCCGATTGGCGCTCTGAAATGCTATCAATGGTCATGGTGTTGGGGATGGCACCGGGCGAGAAGATTTCCAGCCGATCCGAAAAGAGGTGCAAGCGAATCTTGGAGCCATAAATGGAGTAGTCGCGATGGGCAACGGCATTGACCACTGCTTCAAAGACGGCGTTCATGGAGAACTGTGGGGTTTCAATCCGATTGGGTGCTTTGATGGCAAAGACTCGCATGTTTCTTTCCACAAACTTGCAGGCATCCCGAATCTGAACATCAAGTGGGCCAGTGATGTCCTTGGCGTCCAGTTGATAGGTAGCGTTGCGCTCGCTGCCTCGGTAACAGACAGCCTGAATAAAGGCACTGGACATAAAGGCCTCCGGAGTATCCGAGGCCATCAGAATACCGCTGACGGTGGCTCGCATGCTACCGTCTTCATCCTTGGCAATGAGTTTCATCTTTTCGAGAAATTCCTGATCCGCTTTGGACGAGATTACCGTCCTAAATAGATTCCATAGTTTGGGATTCAGATCATTGACAGAAGTACTCGGAACCGTCTGTTCATCGAAGCGAATGAGCCGCGCCTGACTGCGTTGTTGGAATAGCCTCGCTAAAACATCTGGCTTCATTTCGCGCTTGGAGCTGCCTAGGCGGCGAAAATAACCATTGGGGCTTTTGTGGACAAACAGACTGCGGGGCACATCGACTCGCAGGATGGGTTTTTCACCACCCTGTTGATCGGGCACAATGAGTTTGCGTATGACACAATCCAAGGGAGGATCGATCGAATCGTTGCATATAGAACGAAGCCAGCCTTCCACTATGTCAAGTTTCTCTGCCGGTATCCCTCGAATCTCTTTTGTCTTATCATCAACCCCCAGAACAATGATGCCGGATGCCGTATTCGCCATGGCTGCCAGTTCGTCTGCCATGCCATCCTTGTTCGGACCGACAACTTTGTTACCGCTGAACTCCACGGCCTTGAGTTCAAGAACAGAGTCTTCACCCAAGGCTATTTGTTGAATCAGGTCGGAAATGTTTTTGTACATCATAGCTATCTGATCTTACCATACCTATTTGGGACGGGAGACAGTAATATCAATAATCTAGTCTTCCACTTGTACGGCTATTTGTTCGGTGTCAACCAAGGAAGAATCAGACACCCACAATGTTACCTCGAAGACTTGGCCAGCCTTGTCATTGATGATGACAGGACGGGCATGCCCTAGTTTGGGCCAATTAGCGATAACATCATTTAAGCCCCAACCAGGATTTTCACTAAAGCCGATTCGGCGGAAAGCCGTGGCGATATTGGGATTGCGAACTTCTTTCGGGCCGGGTTCCAAGAGGTTTCCAGATGATGGTGCGAACCGTAAAATGATGAAGGATTCGCGAAAGGTAACAAAATCGGGTGGGGTGTCGTCCCGTTCCATGGTCATGGGGTCTAGGCGGAATGGGATGGTGGCAAACTTCAGATACCAGTCCAGAAAGGATAGCCAAGCTTGAATGATGTTGGATTCCATCACGACCCGATCCGAACAATAGAACGGCCGCATGGGTGGGTTTTCGGCCTTGCGGAGTTTCTCGAAGCAGGCCGAGTTGAAACAAAAATTCGCCATCTGTCACGCCGGCTCAGGAGCGGTTGTTGTGTATGCATGCTACATGCCAGGCAGGTCTTGACAATGCTACATTCTGGTTA
>DITF01000361.1:3959-6855 GCA_002422125.1 bacterium UBP17_UBA6191 | reverse complement strand
TGCCATCTGAAAGTCGGGTCGCAGATATTTTTCGGTTTTCTTCCTGCAAAAATACTTGGGCACTGGAACCAGCTAACTGCATATCATAGTCTTCGATTCCAGAATACAATTCTTGCAAAGCTGACAAAATGCGTTTTTTGGTCATAGGCATCGTGCGAAAATGATTTAAAACCACTCCAAGATTTCGTCCATCAGGCTCAATAAAGTCTGTTGGTTGGTCTACGGACTGGGGAACCCGTGTGTTTGCAAATCGGCCAAAACTCCACTCACGATACAACTTAAATTTACCGAACAGTTGGGCCAAATATGTTATCTCAGGATAGTTTTCGGGATCACGCCTCTGGGCAAGAATCGAGAGGTCAAGATCGCACTCCTCTGTCTGAAGTTTCCGTTGATTCGACTTAATATTCAGAATTGGTTTCCCTCGATTAAATTTATAATAAAAATAGGGCTCGTTGTGACCGAAATCACAGCTCTCCCGCTCAATTTTTTCATCAGAAATTTCAAAGCGCGTACCGCTGGCAGTAAATTTTAGTACATAACGGAGGTTTTGATCCGGCTGCTGATACGAGATAACCGCATTTAAGGATGCCTCGGGTACTGGTGCCCCTTCAGACTTTCTAATCCAGTCCAATACTCCACCACCGGCACGAATTGGCTTACTGACATCTTCAGGACAATGACGCATTAAATCAATAGCATCCAGTAGATTTGACTTACCACTGCCATTGGGACCAATTAGAACATTAAGTGACTTTAGCTCGAGTGGCTCTGTATTGCCATAACTCAAAAAGTTGTTTAACTGAATCGATTTGATAAAAACCATTAGCTTCACCCCTAACCTACAAGCAGATTTTACCACAACCTATGCTTTCCTTCTTGGGAATGGCGAGCTAGTATTTGAAGCTAATCACTCCCGCTTGATAAGTTGCTCTTGAATCAGCCTGGTTTCTTTACTGCCCCATAACAGGTGCAGTAAGACTTGTAAAAAGATAACGGCCATAAATTGTGGAATCACACCCCATTGTGTTTTTGCTACCAATAGGATTGAAACAAGGGAGGCCAGAGCTACTTTACTGAAGTGTACCAGTCGAATCAGGGTATCGTTTTGTTGAAAATACACTTTTCTTAAGTAGATGCCCCATAAAGGAAGACACAGGAGATGGACCATCAGGATGGAAAGGATAAGCCCGTCGATTCCATACATAGGGGTAAGGGCAAACAGACTGATTCCCAAGAATATGGTCATGCTGAGGGCTCTAAAAATGAGGGAATGGTAGACTTGGGGATTTTGCAGGGCGTAAAGAGAGTGAATGAGGATGGAGTTACTGCCTGTAAGCCAGGTTCCAAGGCTTAAAAGCCCAAGGGTCAGGGCCGCAGTCTGTAAGGCGGACTCATCAAAATTACCGCGAAAGTACAAGAGGCGAATAATGGCTTTGGCATGCCAGGCACAAAATAGACTTACAGGTAAAACAATACTGGTAAGCAGTCGATTCATATCCAGAAGTCTTTGGTTTAAAAGATCCTGATCCTCGTAGGTGGCTAGTTCACAAAGTCTGGGGTAGAGGGCCGCCACCAGAGGATAGATCAGAAGGTTGGGGATCAATTCCTGCACCTTTCGTCCGTAACCAAAAGCGGTCAGTTGTCCTGAGGGCAGCCCACTGGCAAAATAGTCCACGATCCAGGAACCGAGGCAGCCGATTAGTTGCAGACTGCAAATTGGAATAAATAGCTGTTTGATAAAGGTAAGATCGGTTTTGGATCTCCATTGCCAGTGTAGGCCGTTGTTTGAGTGCCATAGATGCAAGGACAGCCATAAAAACTGGCATATTGCGGCACTTAAAAATCCCAGAGCCAAACTTGCAGCCCCCAATTGGGGCCCAAAAAACCATAGGCAGAGAAATACGCAGATTCCGTGAAAACAGGCGGTAAAGTTGGTGATGAGAAAGTTTTTCTGAATCTGGATCCAGTGAGTCATTAAATCATTGAGATAGGCAAGGGGTAGAATGGGTAAAATCAGAAGAATGGCCAGCTTGTGAAGATGAAGGCTCTCTTCGGAAAACTGGCTGATTTGCAAAAGCAGGGTCTGATAATACATCAGCGTAAATCCGGTGATAGGGATCAATAAAAGGCTGATTCTGGTAGCAAAAAGACTTAACAGATTTCTGGCCGCATCATTTCCGTCTTTTTCAAGAATTCGCACACATTGCGGAACCAGTACACTGGCATTGTAGGATTGAAAGAAGCTGGCGGTTAAGCCCGTCAGACTAAAGACAAAAAAGGCAATGTCGGTGGCAATGGTGGCCCCTAGTTGTTTTGCGGCATACAGTGAGGCTAAAAATCCCGCCATTTTACCTAAAAATGTGAAGGCAGTGGCAAACAGAGAGTTTTTCCACAGAGAGTGAGATTTAATCTGCTTGGATGTCATTGTCCTGATAGTTAAGCATAGTCTTGGGCAAATTCGTGCGCAAGATTAGAAAATTCTCCAAAACGAGAGCATCAAGACGACACATCAGAAAAGATTTGAGGCAGTCCTCTGCCGTAGCAGCAATAGGTTCCCCTCTTAGATTAAAGCTGGTATTTAGAAGGACACTGACCCCGCTTAGTTCTTTAAATTTGTGTAACAACTCCCATAAACGAGGATTGTCATCCTTAGCGATGGTTTGTACCCTGGCCGTATTGTCAATATGGGTTATGGCAGGTAAATCCTTGGTCTTTACGGAAACTGCAAAGAGCATATGAGGGCTTGGTTTGGTTATATCAAAGTATAATGAGGAGTCCTCAAGAGGCACAATTGGGGCAAAAGGACGGAAGGCTTCTCTTTGTTTGATATGGGTGTTGATTCTGTCCTTCATAATGGCTTGTTTTGGGTTGGCTAAAATACTTCTGGCTCCCA
>DITF01000361.1:0-3904 GCA_002422125.1 bacterium UBP17_UBA6191 | reverse complement strand
TCAGGGCGTTTTGTACATCCGATTCTGTCAGTTCTATGCCTAAATAGCAGGATTTCATCTGGACTCGAAACAAGTCTTGTTTTAGGGATGGTTTTTGCGCCAGACATGCGGCCCCAAGCGATCCACCAGCATCGGAGGCCGCCGGTTGCACAAAAAAACTCAAATCTGGGAATTGACCTAGAAGCCTTCCATTAGCTCGACAGTTCAAAGAAACTCCACCGGCCAGACAGAGATTATTGGTGCCCGTAATCCTGCGTGCTGTATGGACGAGTCTTTGTACTACTTCCTCCAGTATAAACTGAACCGATGCAGCCAGATCCTGATGGTGCTTTTGGATTTCCTGGCTTGGATTTCGACTGCTAAACCCAAGCAGTATTTCCAATGGTTTTCTGACAACCTGAGTAGGGTGTAAAAAATCCAGATGTTTGAGATTAAGACTTACGCCCCCATCTTTATGCACTGTGATTACATGAGATTTTAAAAGATCTACGAATCGTGGTTCACCGTAGGCCGCCAATCCCATCAGCTTATACTCACCACTTAAGATGCGAAACCCCAAGTATCCCGTGAAAGCAGAATAAAATAATCCAATACTATGGGGAAATTGAAGTTCAAGCAGGGGTTGTAATTGATTGTTTGTACCCTTCCAGATTGTGGTAGTGCTCCATTCTCCTACTCCATCCATTACCAGAATAGCTGCATCGGCAAATGTAGAGGCATAAAAGGCACTGGCAGCGTGGCTTTGATGATGGGCAAAAAAAGTCAATTTTTCCTTGATTTGAGCCAGATTCCAGCCGGTAGCGTCTGAAATTTTTTGGGCCAGAATTTTTTTTGGTGGCAGACGGTGATGAAGCCACAGCGGTAGGGTGTCTCTAATACTGGGCCAGCTTCTCAGGCCTGAATAAAGCCAAGTTTTTAACATGCGCTCAAATCGTAAATAGGGTTTTTCAAAAAAAGCGATCTGGTCAAGATCTTGGATATCAATTTCAAACTTGTTCACAGCCCATTTCAGGGCCAGCATTGGAAATGCTCCATCGTGTTTTTTTCGCGAAAATCGTTCTTCTTCGCAGGCTGTCAGAATCTCATTACCCTTAATCAGGCAAATGGAGCTGTCATGTGTGAAGGCAGAAATTCCTAAAGTTAACATCTTAAAACAAAGGATACAAAAAGGGTGATGTTTTGATCAGAGTATCGGCAATGATTCCAATGCCTAACCCAAAACCTAAAGCCAGAATCACAGGCCATAAAATCAGGTTGGATTTTTGTAATAGATAGGGCCCAATGTTTTGTGAATCAGGGCTATCCAGATTTTTGCAGGCAGGAACCAGTTTTCCCTCATTTTTGACCCCTAATGAAACCATCAGGCTGAGGGGCAAAAAGACAAATAGCCAGATAAGATAAAAGATGGTTTGGCGCATTTACTCAATCATAACTTAATTACACCTTGTCGGAATAGTGCTTCAGAAGCTCGGCAAAGGATTGGGGATCTTTCACAGGTGAGTTTTTTGCCTTGTGCAAATGAACCTGATCTTTTCTGGTGTTGCTTGCAGGGGATACCGATGCTGTTGGTAAAACCCCGGTTTTATGAATTGGAGTATGGAACATCCTTTGTTCCAGCTCGTGGATAAACATATTGACCTCGCTATACATCCATGTTGGAGGTGATCATTTTGGTGTGCCCAAACAAGGCACATTCTTAAGAGTATCGGCACAAAGCCCATTTTTGATTAGACACATATGGAAGAAATCGGCGAGTTTCAGTATGATGCGCAGCATGAATGAGCAAAGCCGTACAGTATTTATACAAAATCTGAAAGAATTGTTAGACATCCCTTCCCCATCTGGTTATACCGATAGGGCCAGAGACTGGCTTTTACAAAAAATCCGGGGGATTACATCGGGATACCAAATCAATACCTATGCCAATAATGGGATTGAAGTGTTGATACCTGGAAATGGTGGTCGCATCAGTCGGGGGGTCTGTTCTCATTATGACACCTTAGGGCTTTATGTGGCTTCGGTTGGTAAGGATGGAAAGATTCGCCCTGGTAAGGTGGGGGGATATCCATGGACTGCTGTGGAAGGGGAGTCTGTAACCATTCATGCCTATGGGGGTCAGGAATATTCTGGAACAGTTCTTTTTGATAAAGCCTCTACCCACATTTATGGCTCGGCTTATGAAAAGGAACCGCGAACCAATGAAACTATGTGGATCCGGCTTGATGAAATGGTAAAAAATGAGGATGAAGTCCGGGCCCTTGGCATTGATATGGGAGCCTTTGTTTCCTTAAGGACTCACTTTGAGATTACTAACAGTGGCTACCTTAAGGGGCGGCACCTGGATAATAAGGGAGGCGTTGCGCTCTTATTAACCCTTTTGCAGGAATTGGCAGAAGGTGAAGAGAAACAATTGGTGCATCCTTTAAGAATTATTCTGACGGCTGGAGAGGAAATTGGCCGTGGAGCCTTGTTTGTTAAGGGCCTTGAGGAGCTATTGATTGTGGATAACGCTGTAGTCGGTGATGGTCAACAATCCGAGGAAAACAAGGTGACGATTTGTGTTCGCGATTCTACAGGGCCCTTTGATCCAGGTTTGATAAAGAAACTGGATTTGTTGGCTAAACAACATGAAATTGCCAGTGTCTTTGATATCTTTAAAAGTTATGGCTCAGATGCTGAGCTGGTCACACGAAGGGGAGAAGACACAAAAACTGCCTTGATTGGTGCCGGAATTTCAGCTTCACACTCCTGGGAAAGGACTCACATAAAGGCCTTTGAAGAGACATGGAAACTTTTAAGAGCCTATGTCTATTCTCATTAAACCTGGGCCGATGGCTCCATGACGGCAATAAGCTCTAAAACCTTGTTGCGGCCCTTTGCTTTGCAACTGATGGTTCTTTGCACTTCAAATTGATTCACGGTCATGCCCTGATAGGCATCTTCAGTGAATTCTGTGGAATGATTGGAAATGACTACCCTGGAACCATGTTTTGCGGCCAGCCAGGCCACCTTAACCAGACGCATTTGTTCCAGTGGTCCAAATGGCTTGGCGGAATAGCTAGTGAAATTGGCCGTTTTAGAGATGGGGGAGTAGGGAGGGTCACAATAAATTACATCCCCTCTTTTGGCGTTTAACATAGAGGTTTCAAAGTCCTGGCAGAAAAACTGGGCCCTTTGGGATTTTTCAAAAAAATAGAGCATTTCGGTTCTGGGAAAGTAAGGATTATGATAACGCCCAAATGGGGTATTAAATCCACCTTTGAGATTGTAGCGGATCAATCCGTTGTAACAGTGCCGGTTCAAATAAACCAGAATCGCTGATTTAAGGACTGGATCGGGATGATTGTTAAACATCTCCCTCAATTCATAAAACTTGTCTTCCTGATTATACTCGGGACAAAATAGAGACTGGCAATAATCGATAAATTCTTTACCCTGCTTTTGCAGTGTCAGGTAGAGGTTGATTAAATCCGGGTTGGTGTCACTTAAGAGATAGGACTCAAAGTCAGAGTTTAAAAACACGGCACCAGAGCCTAAAAACGGCTCTACCAGCCGTTGCCCCGAACCAATCTTTTCACGGACTCTTTCTATAATATGAATTTTATTACCGGCCCACTTAAGAAATGGTTTCATGAAAAGTTCTCCCAGGTTTGAGAGGTTTAATCGACAAAATTGGCTAGTTTTCAATAATTTTTGTAGAATATACTCATGAAAGTAACCCGTAGAATTAAATCAAAAGATATGGAGCGAGAGCGCCGCGTTCCTCCTGGACAGATAAAGACACCCAAGTGGCCGGTATTGCACTATGGCCCAGTGCCGGAGTTTGTGGAGGATGGCTGGGATTTTAAGGTTTTTGGGCTGGTGGAAAAGCCATTTATTTTGTCCTATTCAGAGCTTTTACAAA
>DITF01000026.1 GCA_002422125.1 bacterium UBP17_UBA6191 | reverse complement strand
CAAAGATAAAGTCCAGCTATCGGGAAAAAGAGTGTCGGGAATAACAAAACCGCTTAGTAACTGGGGTGTCTGCACAACTCCTGTCAGTGGTAAGGTCACAGTCTGAGAGCCCAAAGACATGGTAACCACCGGATTGCCAAACAGATCGATTCCTGAAATATCCAGCACTCTGGTCACGGCATTGTCATAAGTCGCTGCATTTAAGCCCGTGATAAAAGGCTGTTTCTCAAGGATTTTTAACTGAAGATTCTGTAAGGTTTCTGTAACACTTCTGTTAATCACGGTTATGGAGTAAGTTCCAGGGATCAAAAATTGGGGGGATTGTGGCAGGGTAAAAGAGGCTGAACCCCAGGTGGCCGCCGTGACATCGGGACTAGATGTTAAAGAAAGTACCAACTGATTTGGAGTCGATGGGTTCTGTAGATCCAAAATTGCCGTTCTAATACCACCCAGGGACTGACCAATCAGAACCAGACTCGTTGGTAAGGAATCATAAACCGAAACTGAGGGTTGTACCTGACTCACCTGCATCAAGGAATCTACCACCGTAAAAACCACATTTGTCACAATTCTGGGATTGGAGGCTGTAGAAAAATGGTCATTTTCTACCGATAAAACCCATTCCCCCGACCGAAGCTGAGATGGAATCTGAAACGAAAATGAGGTCAGGCTCTGATTTTGCACCGAGGCTGTAACTTCAACCGACTCCGAACTGATATCAGAGCTATCAATCCCCTCCTTATAAATCATGCGCAGACGATTTTTAATCGGGTTAATCTGGGTTCCACCTGTATTTTGACCAACACCCAAAAGATTCAGACCAGTAACTGTTGCCGACACTACTGCATTATTGCGATTGGAATTGGGACTAATGGAATTTACAACGGGCACATCTTCGGCAATCTGAAATACGGGGGTTGAGTTTCTGACTACTCCCCTGGAATTCCTTACTTCAAACAGATAAGGGAAATTGGGGTTTTTCATACCCCGCACAGTGCCTTTAGGAATGGTGCCGGTAAATCGCTGGCTACTGGTAATTTGCTCTTTAGCAATACTAAAAACCTTAGAAAATGGAGGGGCTAAAGTACGGTAGATTCTAACCTGATCGACTCCCGATAAATTAGTCCCAGTCACTTCGTAGTTGATGTCCAAATTGTTAAAGCTGGTGGAAGTCAGAAGATTTACACTCAAACCATTAGGATAACCTTCAGAAAAATACATGGAAGAAGAGGCCGAAATTCGCGACGAGTATAAAATTTCTCCGTTGTCACGGCCTAAGAGTACAAAATTGTACACACCTGGTTTTAAGGGCAAGGGCAATACATCTGGGTTTACGGCGCTACTGGTATTTACGGATACGCAGGTCCCACCGGTAAACGAAACCCCTGTAGGTGGGTACTCAAAAATGGTCTTGGGGACCTCAACCATTACCGTAGGCTGAGTAGATGCATTCAGACTGTTTACCCCAAAACCATCGGTGCAGGCAATAGTATAAAACTTGGAATCCTTGTGTAAAATGACTCTTTGAATATCCTTGAAGTGATTCCCCTGTAAAATCAGGGTTTGCGGTAGCCCAGAATCAATGCTGGTTGTAAAAATAGCCGTGGATGCCCCCACAAATTCGGTGGTGGTTGGTAACACCACACTGTTACTGTCAAGGATTGAGGTAATTTCAGGCACAAATCCGGTTCGCGAAAAGTACTGAAGTTCTTTAACCGCAAGGCCGGCTAATCTGTCCCCATAGGTTTGGTAACGAATCAAAAAGGTTTCCGGCTGGTTGGAGGGCGGATCCTTAAACAGAATATACCCTTCAGAGTTGGAAAACTCTGTATAGGTACTTCCCTGAGCACTGTTTAAGATGTTATCCACACTATCATCAGCCGTGGAAACTAACTCCAAAACCTCAAAGCGACGAAGATGGGCTCCCGTCAGTTCGATTAGATTTTCTGAATTCAGGGGGCCATCAGCGGTAAAATTTGTGATTTGTGAGGGAGGGATCGTCACATTTAGAGTCTGAGTCAATATGGTGGTGGCCACTGAGTTTTCAAGGCTTATCTGGTACACAGCCGGGTAAACAATCCCTGAGGTATTAATGCGACATTGACCCAGGGATATATAGGGAATCAAATCAGGGCAAGGAACACTAAAATCATAGGTAAAGGTTCCTGCGGTGACGGTGGTAGTAATTTTGATGGAGCGAATTCCCTGCAAGTTTAAGCCCGTAAAATCCACGGTAGAATCCGAGCCACCAAGAAAGTTCAGGTTATATGCCAAAGTCGTAACCGAAACCAAGGCAATGGATGGAGCCTCTTCAACAATGGTAAATCTGGTGGTCGTCCCAGAGCTTACGCTACCTTCCGTATTCTGTACCAGAATCTGATATTCACCAATAGCTAAATTCTGGGGAATTTCAAGCTCCACGGTTGTATAACTGACAGGAGTCACACTCAAGGTTCTGGAAAAAGAATTATCGGCTGATACCAGTCTTACAAAAGTATTGGCATTACCAGATCGGATACCTAAAAAGGATTCGCCCGTGAGTCTGGCCATACTGGTAATAGCATACGATTGAGATGAGGGGGAGATATCAAACAGTTTTGGCTGATCTTCGCGAATTCTTAACACCTGAACTGTCGTAAAAGTGGTGTTTAAGGTGTTTTTCATGCTGACTTGATAATATCCGGGCAGTTGTCTGGCAGGTACATCAATCTCCATCAGGGTTCTGGAGACAACACGGTAATTTTCGATGGAAATGGGGCTGTGACTGATTCCATAAGCCGGATTTAATGGGCCAAATACTGGGTCTTCTGCCGGAATCAGACGAACAGGATTTTGGGCAACTCCCCAAAAACCCTCTCCAAACAGTTGCAGGGTTTTGGTGGTATTGTTGATTAGGCTAGAAGTGGAAAAGTCAGAAACTGACAAAGAGGCTTCGGCCATAGTCAGAATGTTGTTTCTGGGAATGCTGTTATATCCCAAAGAGTTGTTGACCCGGATTCCATACAAGGCTGGTGGAATGTTGCGGGGCACATTAAATGTCAAAAAATGCAAAGGATCGGTTGGATTCTGGGTAAACGATAATCGCAATACCTCTGTCACCAAATCCTGATTAGAGTTTATGGACCAAAGAGCTACATAAGTAGTGCCAGTTAAATGGTCTCCCGATAGGTTGATGGTTACATCCTGGGTGTTGATTAACTGGGTTGGGTTTAAACCGCTGATAGTTGCTGTAAACTGTTCGGTGGAGCGAAGTTTTTTGGGAAATCTGCGGCTGGAAGCCTGATTGGTAATTTCAACATCGTAAAAACCTACATAACGGAGATACTGTGGCAATACCAGTTCCAAAGAACTTTGCCCGCGAGTCAGAACCGAGCTGCCAGCAAGACTTGTATCCAGATCAGGCACCGAAAAAGTGTATTCTG
>DITF01000149.1 GCA_002422125.1 bacterium UBP17_UBA6191 | reverse complement strand
GCTGGGGAACCTTGTCAGGTACTATGGCCACCACAATTCCAGCTATGGTGGTTAGAAATCACGAAAATCAGGTTTATGTGGCCTACCGGGATGCGAGCAGAAGCAACAATATTTCTGTGATGCATTCACCACTTCTGACTCGGGGATTACGAAGACTTGGGGAACCTGGAATGGCTGTTGTGACTAGCAGTGCCTTTGATATGGCAGTTACTCGCCGAGGCACTCCTATTGTTTGTTATGCAAAATCACAGGCCTTAGCCAAACCAGGATGTGTGTATTACGATCAATACTGGCATCCAATGTCTGAAGTTTCTGCCTTGCCTAATTTCCCAAACATAACTCTTTTAAAGATGGTTTTAAATCTGGATGAGCAGCCCATTGTTATTCATTATGATGGTTCCGCTGTCCGTGCCCATGTACGGAACAACACGGCTTGGGCTAGTCATGGAACAGTGTTTACTGATTCCAATGTGGCTCAGATTGAGGCATCGCATAATGGTTTACAAACTTATGTATTGATTCGCCTAAACAATGGAACCACCAAGGTATTTATGCACACGGCTGCCATGACCTGGACAAGCCTTGAAGATCCTGATTTGGTAGACTCTGTCCATGTCAGTTTGCTAGCTGATGGCCGGGGACCAGTTCACATAGCTTCAGTGCAAAATGATGGGACTGCCAGAGTGATTCGTTTCACAGGCAGTGGCTGGGAAAATAGCATGATAAGTCCTGCGGGAACATTTGGGCCAGCCATGAGTATTTTACGAAAAGTTGGTCAGCCAGTGCTTGTTCATCATCAGCTAAATTCGGTGGAGCCTGCTGTGGTCAGGACCTTAAATTCCAGAATGCCTATGATTGTAAATGCCACCCCATCTTTAGGCGCAACCAAAGTTGAAACTGGTATGAATCTGAGTTTGGAGTGGAACCGTCCTCTGATGGCCGGATCTGAAAATTTTGTGGGAGTAACTACCAAAGCCACTCCGGCCACAACCATGGCCGCTTCGACTACTTATTCTGAAACGGCAGGCTTTGTGACCACCGTAAACCCATCTTCCAATCTCGCTCCTGACTCAACCGTTCTTTTGAGAGTGGCTACTGGTATTAGTGATATGCAGGGTTTTGGGGTGCCTACGGACATGTTTGTACCCTTCACGACCAGACGCATTACTGCTCTAATTGCGGATGCAGGATTTACTGCCGGTGAATATCCTAGCAGTAAAGACGATTATTCGATTGCCATTAAACCTTCGGGAGTGGGGGTTGATGCAAAATGGGTGGCCTGGAACAGAGTATCAAACCAGAATCTGGCCACCAAGTTTCATTCCACAGGCTCTGTCTGGGTTGAGGCGGATTCATCTGTCACGGGCTTTGGACCAACAGGTTCTGCTTACCCACAGATTGCCTTTTTTAAGGATCAGGCTTGGCTTGTGGCTAAGGATTCAACCGGAATGTATGCCATGAGTTACAATGGCACTGTATGGGAGACCCAAGCCACAAGTATTGCTGGGGCTGGAGTTGGGGTACATCAAATTGTACACAAGGTGGGCCCAAGAATTAATGCTCAAGATCCTGGTCAATATGCTTTGACTTTAAGAGGTTCTCCCTATGCCTTGCAGCTTTATAAGCAGGATCACTCGGATAACACCTGGGATTTGGTTGGGGGCAATATCTATAATGATATTAGCAACCATTATGATTTAACGGTGTTGCCCAATGGCAATCCGGTGGTGGCCTTTGTCACACAATCTGCTCCTGATCAAGTCAGGGTATCGATATTTGATGGGTCTGCCTGGGTTGCGGTAACCCCAAATTATCCATTTATACCAGGTCATGATTACACTAACATTCGTATACAGAATTGGGGCAATCACTTAAGTCTGGCTGCCATCTGGAATACCTCTGGTACACAATCGATCCAGTATAACTCCTACAATATGGATGTAGGAGGGGACTATTGGACTAGTGCACACCAAGCATACCAGAGTGATATAGCTAATTTTGATATGGCCATTGTGGATTCTGTTCCCTATATTTTTGCGGTGAAGTCCTCTCCGCTTTATACACCTCTGTTGATTCGGGGAGGTCTTCCCAACACTAATGCTTGGGAATTTAGCGGTGATTTATTGGCTGGCTCAGGTATCAGTAATGTCGCTGATGGCAAGTTAGCGGCTCACCGAGGGCGCTTGTATCTGCTCTATCGGGACAGCTCTACATACAATCTGAATGGATGGTTTTTGGAACCTTGATGATGTTTGCAGCCTTGATGATTTTGTTGTTGTTCCCCAGCTATGGGGATGAGATTGGTTCTGTTCTTCTGCATCCGATATTTCACCCCTTTTATGCCTGTACCGAGCATTGGGCAAAACAGTTTCAGGGACTTGGTGACGCATTAGGAACCGATTGCCACATTCAAAAATTTGAGACAGTAAATGGTCGTACTTGGCTTCGCTCCTATAAGGGTGAGGGTCTTACAAATGAGGATTGGTACACTTGGCATCAACCTGTCATGTCCCCGATAACTGGAATCGTGAGCGCGGTGAACATCAACCCGCTCACAAATACCCCAGGAGTTATGGGTCAGGGAATCGCCACCTATATTGTAATTGAGGGAGAAGATAATCTTAAGGTTATGTTAGCCCACCTTGATCAACTTAGTGTGAAAAAAGGCAGCACCGTAACTGCTGGTGAGGTAGTTGGGACCGTGGGAAATAATGGCTATTCCCGTCATCCTCATATCCATATCGGAGCCTTTCGAGGCTCAACCCCACTTCAGATTCGTTTTGATCAGAGCCGCATGCTCCCACCGCAGTTTTAGCATGTTCCGATTAATGTTCATCTGTCACGGTTTGCTGCTAGGCCCGTATCAAAAATACGCATCTGTCACGGACAAAAATTTTTCAAAAATCACTTGACAGATTTTTGCAGGTCATTTTTGGGAAGCTCAGGATGGGTTTAAAAATCCTTTGTATAATCCGCTAGCTCCTGTGTTTTTGATTTGATCTTGACTCCTTTGACAAAAAATCACCAAATTCCTGAGTTTTCCCGTTTTTAGGGCTTGTGAAGAAGCCAAAAAACCCCGTGGTAGCATAAATTCATGCAAACACTACATCTAAAAATCACAGAAAGCGTCAAAGAATACCGAAAACAGGAAGCCATTTTAATCGATCTGGTTCTAGAGGCCGACTTCACCAAATTTTATCTGGAACTTGGCTATTCCTCCCTTTTTGATTACTTAAATCTTGGTCAGGGAATCAGTGCCGCTACGGTCAGCAATTTAATAACGGTTTCTCGAAAATCTATCTCAATCCCGGAAATGAAAGAGGCCATTGCATCTG
>DITF01000118.1 GCA_002422125.1 bacterium UBP17_UBA6191 | reverse complement strand
TAGGGATGCTTCCGGCAGTCATTTGGAAGTAGGAGCAGACATCGAAGCTTTTAACCGCCGTTTTGATGTGGTTTACACAAGCCTTAGTCAGTCATCAACCACGATAGGGGCTTCGAGTTTTAATGGTAGAAATTTTGCGGCTGGTTCGGCATTCGACTTTGATATGCAGGGCCTGGATATCATTTACCGAAGGCCATTTATCCGTTCTGATAGAGGTGATTTTGGCATTAATTGGTTATTCTCGCTAAAGGCGGCTGAGGTAGATGCCTCCCTGCGTAACGGCGGGCAGAAGAGCAGCATGTCGGGCACTCTTGCATTACCCATGGTTGGGTTTGAAATGGTGCGTAATGTTAGTGATCATCTGGACTTATTTGGTCATGTTCGTATGTTTACCTTAGCCGATGTTGAAGCCACTGAGTATCAGTTGGGTGGTAAATACTACTTTCATCCTGAGCATGTGGATGACTGGAGAGCATCCATTGGTTACAAGGGGCTGACTTTGGATGCTGAAGACAATAACGATAAGTTGAATCTGGATTTTAAGGGAGTACGATTTGCCCTAGAGAGGTCCTTTTAGGCATCTGTTAATAAAGTGCTTTACGAATGTAATAGATCGAAAATCCGAGGCAGGTCAGATTTGGTATCCAGTTAGCTATAGCCGGGGGCAGGGTTCCATTGCCCCCCAATGTGTTTCCTGTGGTCAGAAGGACATAGTATAAGAGCAAAATCAAAATGGCCATGCCAAATCCATTGGCCTTACCTTTGGCTGAACGGGAGTGGCGCATGGCCATGGGCGTTCCAACCAGCATCATGAATATAGATGCCAAGGGAAAGGCCAGTCTTGAGTGAAACTGGGTTTCAAATTCGAGAGTTGAGAGGTTTTTGGCTCTGCGAACACGGATTTGCTCATCCAGTTCCTTTAAGTTCATTTCTTTGGGGTTTTTATTTTCCTCTTTTCTTCTGATGCGACTGGCATAACGATCAGATATAGGATAAATCCATTGGTCAAATTGAATAAAATATTCGGTTTTTCCGTTGGCGTCCAAATATGTAGTGCGACCGTTTTGAAAAATCCAGAGATTACCAGCGTCGATTCTAGCCGATTTTGCCTCAGTGATTTGGGGATAGGAATCGGTAAACTGAAACATGGTGACTTCACGCATAGTCTCAGTATCTGGGTCATAATCACGAACATATAACTTAAATCTTTTACCCCCATCAAAAAATATATTTTTGGCTACCTTGGGCAGGGGTTTTTTTAAAGTAATTTCATTGATATATACTTCTTCCTGCAAAAATCGCGCCTTGGGCACAATGTTTTCATTCAGGAAATAGACCATGGCACACAGACAACAGGCAAACAGGACGATAGGCTGCATGAGACGAATGGCCGAAATTCCCGAGGCTTTGATAGCAATGATTTCAGCATCGTTGTTTAGTCTGGCAATGCCTAACATACTACCCATTAAAACGGACATAGGAACGGAAGTTACGATGATCGTGGGCAGGGAGTACAAAAGTAGCTGCGATACAGCCTCCACTGGGACACCCTTGGAAACCACCAGATCCAGGAGACGAATCAATAGATTTACAATCCACAAACTGGAGAATACAAAAAACGAGAAGGTTATCGGTCCTACAATCTGGGCCAGAATATAACGATCCAGAGTATTAAATAGCATTATTGCTACAAAGACTGGATGATTAGTACAACTAATCCACAGGCGCACAGGCCTAGAAAATAGTCGCGAAAGTTAATGCAAATACCTTGCCGGATTTCTGAGCCGTGATGATAGTCAATGAAGGCGTAAAAGGTTGAAAACACCAAGCAGCAAACAGTCAGAAAGACAAATAGCACTGTTTCAAGGGAGGTCATCAATCACTTCCTTGTTATAAGATGTATCAAATCCGTCAAACCATGCTATCAGATTCATCATGGAAGCCATAACAATCAGATAAAAGCCAACATCTTTAATGGAGGCCGGCAACATGGTCTCGCCCCGAACAAGAGGATAAAAATCCCACCAGCCAGAAGTGGCTGCCTGCATACTGGCCCCTAAGAGAAAATAAATCGGGGTTAGAAGCAGAGGGAATACCAGTTTGTACAAAAAGTGCCAGAGCTGTTCGAGCTTTGAGGGCTGGTATCGTCCCGCAACATCATAGTCGGCAATGTGAACACTTTGCCCAGTCATGGGAATTAACCAGTCGTTAGCAGCACCATAAACCAAATCGTTGGGCCCAGGTAGCATGGGAAGGGGGGGGAACTGAAACCGTCCCTTATAGTCTGCTTGAGTCTGAATTCTTTGACTATTGGATTTGTTTACTACTTCTAGGGCCAGCAACGGTTTGGTGCTTCCTGAAAGTACAATTTCGGTTTCGGCATGCACAGGTGGCAAATAGTCAAAGACAATAGGGGAATCCGTCAAAGGATTGATAACCCTTGGTTTATGAGAAAGTCTTTGAATTTTGGTGTCCCGCTTCACTTCAATCGTAAAATTGGCTCGGCGAATATCCTGATAGCGGTAATAATAATCCAAATCAAGAAACAGGCCAAAAAAGAAGCAGAATGTTACACAGAAAAACACAACCAGAGCCTTAGACTTCTGACCTGACATGAACTGGGATAGTCCAGGCAAAATGATNNTAAAAGGGACTTAAACATAAATGTAGTTACCCAGCCATTCCTTGGTTGAATTGGCTGGGTAATTGATTAGCCATGTTGTGGATAAACACTGACCTTTTTGCGATTTTTCCCCACTCGTTCAAAAGTGACTACTCCATCCTTTAAAGCGTACAGTGTGTAATCTCGTCCCACACCAACATTGGTACCAGCGTGAATTCTGGTGCCTCTCTGACGCAAAATTATGTTTCCAGCTACTACATCAGCGCCGCCAGAAACCTTTAAACCCAAGTATTGTGGATTAGAATCGCGACCATTACTGGAGCTACCTACACCTTTCTTGTGAGCCATGTCACATCTCCTTACTTTTGTCCCCATCCATCAGACAAATGTCTAAATGGTCTGGTTCCTGTTTTGAAATCCCTTGTAATCCAAGTAAATAACTTTTTCCAAGCGTGTCCAGACGCAACATCTCTATTTCGTCTAACTCTGACAAATCAATTTCCAAAAGGGCTTTCCCTGAGGATGATTCTTGCCTAATTCCCCCACCTAAAAGACTGATACAGGATTGTATCAGGGTCTGAGTCAGGCAGGATACCGAGTTACACAAAAGAGAGTGTGAGCCCAAAGGGGCATGACCACTAACCAAGAGTCTGGAAATCATCCCTCGTCTCAGAGTGACATGCACCTGAATCATACTCAGTTGATGCGAATATCGTCAATCTGCACCGCTGTATAATACTGCCTGTGCCCTTTGGTTCTACGATAGCGCTTGCGGCGTCTTTGTTTGAACACCAGAATTTTTTTACGACGGTTCTGCTTAACTACTTTGCCACTGACAGTGGCTTTCAGGTTAGGCCCAGTGCTTAATGTATCCTGGTCACAAACTAGCAGAACATCAGTAAATTCAACGGAATCCCCTTCATTCTTTTCCAGTTTTTCAACCCAGATTTCCAAGCCTTTTTCGACTTTGTATTGTTTGCCGCCTGTGCGGATAATTGCAAACATGATTTTCTCCTATGAATGCTAGACTTTATCGGAAGCTCGCAATTATACGGTTGAGCCCATGGTTCGTCAAGAAAACTTGAACTCTTCGCAGTGAAAACTTGAATCTCCCCGAATAAATATCTTGGTGTTGGTTTCTTCCTCAAGTTGTTTAAACTTGGACTGGTCCCTTTCAAGCAGGATTGAGGCCACTTCAGGGTGGCAGGTTGCCAGTACAACCTCTTTAATATGTTTACTGGTACAGAGTTTTCTCAGTTCAGTGTAAATTTTGTGACAGATGTAATCCTTCGAGCTGATTTTTCCCTTACCCTTGCAATAGGGGCAGCGATCCAAAAGGTAGTGAGCCAGAGTTTGTCCTGTCCTTTGTCTGGTCATTTGTATAATTCCAAGTTCTGATATTGGGTAAATATTGTACTTGGTTTTTTTATCCTTGCGACATTCCTGAGTCAGGGTTTGAAACACATTTTCACGATGTGGGGTTTCATCCATGTCAATAAAATCTATGACTATGATGCCACCGAGGTTTCTGAGCCTTAGTTGTTTGGCGATTTCTACCGAAGCTTCTAGGTTTGTTTGGTATACGGTTTCTTCCAGATTGTTGATCCCAATAAAACTACCGGTATTCACATCAATTGAAATCAGGGCCTCAGTTTGTTGAATGATGATGTAGCCTCCGCTAGGTAGAGAGACTCTTTGATCCACGGCCTTGTGGATATCTTCTTCTACACCGTGATACTGCATCAAATCGGGTTTGGGATAGTAGCGAATTTTATCCTTGAGTCCTGGAGTTAAAAACCCGCAGACACTCATAAGCTGTTCATAATGTTCCTTGGAATCAATCAAAAAACTTTCCATGGAGCTATTGAATAGGTCGCGAACGACTTTTAATAAAAGGGTGGATTCCTGGTGTAGCAGGGATGGAGTTGGTACAGCCACTTCTTTTTTCAATATGCTTTCCCATAGGTTCAGTAGAAACTGCAGGTCTTCTTCCAGTTCTTCACGGCTTCTCTCTAAGGCTACGGTTCGGATGATGATGCCCATATCTTTGGGCTTTAAAGTCTGCCCAAATTCGGTTAGACGGGCTATTTCGACCGGGTCCTCAATGCGACGAGAGATGCCAAGATGCCTGATGGTGGGCATCAAAACTATGTAGCGGCCTGGTAGGGTCAAGTAGGTCGTGCCGCGAGGGCCCTTGTTGCCTATTGGTTCTTTGATGACCTGAACCATGATTTCCTGGCCGACTTTGAGGACATCTGAAATTAATGCCTGTGGTTTATTGGAAGAGGGTTCATCAGAATCGTCGCTAGTGTCCGCGTCAGGATCAAAATCCTTGGGTTCTCCAAGGTTTATATCAGATAGTGGTAGAAACAGATCACGATTGATACCAATGTCCACAAAGGCGCACTGCATACCAGGCACTATGTTGGTAACACGGCCTTTAAAAATATTGCCCATCAACTGTTGGTCTGATGGTTTTTCAATGTAAATTTCCGATAATCTCCCATCTTCAAGAACGGCTACTCTGCTTCCTGAAGGGGTGCAATTGACCAGAATGGCATTTTTCATGAGTTTTTTAAGCTTTCGATATGTGAATCTAATATTGGCTGCATACCATCTTTGAGCTTCCCAATAAAGTTCATATTTCGGTAAAATTGCTTATAGTCCAGCCCATAGCCCACCACAAACTGTTTCTCAATGTTAAAGCCGGTGAAGTCAACACAAACGGGCACCTTATGGGCCGTCGGTTTGTTGAGCATGGAGCAGATACGAATGGATTTGGGTTGTCTGAGTGCCAGCATTTCCTTGAGGCTACTTAAGGTTAATCCAGAATCGACAACATCATCCACTAATAGAACATGATATCCACGAATGTCTTCCTTCATGTCTCTCTCAAACTTGATCGTGCCCGTGGATTTTTGCCCATCTCCATAGGAACTCACCACCATAAAATCAACTTTAAGAGGAGTGGTTACAGATTTAAGTACTTCCGTAAAGAAGAACATGCATCCGCGCATGATGCCCACTGCTATCAGTGGTTCTGAGCCATAATGAGCTGAGATTTCTTTGCCAAGCTCGCGACAACGGGCCTCAATTTGTTCTTGAGAATACAAAACATCAAAAATTCGATGTAAATCAAAAGACATGTCACTCAGCTCCTGTGGTTGATCCATACATAATGTCATCAGGAATACAAAAATGGGAAGACGAATTCAGGCATGGACCCAAAGACTGATGCTATCATGGGACTGTGAGTCTTGTCATAAAAAGTGCTCTATCGGGTACAAGAAACAATTTACAAAACCAGCTTTTAGCTGTCCATGCCCTGATTGCCGGGCTAGATGAGGTTGGTAGGGGGCCGCTAGCTGGGCCTGTTGTGGTCGCGGCTGCCCTATCCGATGGAAGAACTTTGCCAGAGGGCATGAATGACTCTAAGCTTCTGAATCACAATTCAATTACCTCTTTAAGTGCATCTCTTAAGCAGTCTTTGCAAGGATTTATAATTGTGCAAAAAGATGCGGCAGAAATCGATAGATTAAACATTTACCAGGCCACAAAACGGGCCATGCTAGAAGCTTTGGATGGACTTAATCCACAGCCGCAGGTGGCTATCAGTGATGCTATGCCTCTACCGGAGGCTAAGATTGAAGTCTATGATCTGGTAAAAGCTGACTTAAGCGAGGAATGTGTCATGGCGGCATCCATTTTAGCTAAATGCGAACGGGATTTGGTGATGGCCCAGTACGATGATATTTATCCCCAGTATGGATTTGCTAGTCACAAGGGGTATCCAACAGCCAGACATTTGCAGGCCCTGATTCAATATGGAATTACACCCATTCACAGGTTAAGCTATCAGCCAGTGTTAGAGGCCTTGATTTATCATCGGGCCCAACTTATGCAATGGTTGGAGGAAGCCACACTTAATAAAAAAGTAGATCTTTTAAATAGGGTCTTGAAGATTAAAAGGCCTTCCAAGGGGTTTTGTCCAAAACAGTTTTCAGAGGGCCTTCTCTGGCTTCGAAAGTCAGTTGGGCTATGAGTATGTTGACGGAAGCCCGAGTTCTTGGTGTTTTACACCAGAAGGCAATTCTTTTGGTGGCAGGTAAGGCGGTAACTGTTTCGAACACTCAGGGCTTACAGGAGGGCCAGATTCTTAGGACTGCGCTTGAAGGGACCCCAGATAAGCCAAAACTTGGACAAACACAGATTATGTCCCAGGCCAAGCCTGTGTCCATGGGTCTGACCCAGGCTCTAGATGTATTGGCCGTACCCAAAACTGAGGCTAATTATCTGGCGGCTTACAAGGCTTTGCAAATGGGAATTCCCTTGGAGGCTCGCCTGTTTCAGGGGTTGGAAAAAGCTCAGGCCACTGTTTTGATTCCCAATGAGTTTGCCTTACAGGCGGCCCTTTTGCTTGTATCTCTGAGGCTTCCTGTCAGTAAATCTTCGGTTGATCTTCTATGGAGATATTACGAAGGCAAATTGTCTTTAAAGAAGCTGATGCGTATGGAGTTTCAGGGCAAAAGTTTAGCAGAGTGGTTAAAGCCGGATTTGGAGAGGTTGGACGAAAAAGGGCTTGATTTAAAGCGCCTGCTAGCACGGTCAGGGGCGAATTCAGAACGAGATTTGTTCAATGGTGGTGAGGTTTTTCAGTGGGGCTCAGACTTGCCTGATGAGGGTGGCTACCTGAAACGACAAATCAAAGACCTTTTGTCCGTGTATCAGTTGGTTCATGCTGGCATGGAGGATGGAATGCTATTTGCTCTACCCTATCTTAACGGCTCAAATGTCAGTGAAATGATTCTTCGTTACCGTAGGGCCAAAAAGAAGGCGGGTCTGGGTGAAATCAAAACACTTGATTTGTATTTTGAAATGAGTGAACTAGGCCCCTTAAACCTGACATTTGAACTGTATAAAAATCATTTGAACCTGTGGTTCAGAAGTCCAAAGACTGAGACGGTGGAGTTTTTGCGGCAGAGTGTGGCTGAGTTTCGTGATGAGTTAACGGCCGAGCCTTATGCAAACTCTGTTTCTATTTATTTTTTTCATGAGGCCGTGGATGCGCCAAAGATTCCCCCGGTGTACGAAAAAGAAGGACTAGTGGAGGGATTTGATGCCAAAGCCTAAGAGTCCAATCGTGAAGGCGGTTGCGCTTTTATATGATCCTAATCATGAAAAAGCCGGGCATAAGGCTCCCTTGGTTGTGGCCAAAGGTTCCGGTTTTGTAGCCGAAAAAATTATTGCTCTAGCCAAAGAGAATAATGTTGTGGTGCAGGAGGAGGCTGATTTAGTTGAAGTTTTGTCACAATTGGATCTAGGGCAACAGATCCCTGATGAACTATACTCTGCGGTGGCAAAAATTCTGGCTAGAGTTTATGTATTAAATGAGAAACTAAAAAATAAGATACAGTAATTCCAGCTTACCCTTGTGGGACTAGGTGCATTTTGATACTATTCGTGACTAATTTATTAAGAATTTGTATGAATCGAGCTATATCCGCACATTGGTGTTTACCCAAACTATGCTGAGAACAAATTTGTTACGGTTTTTTTATGTTGCCCAGTTGCTGGCCTTCTTGTTCACCCGTAACATCTTGGCACAGTGCGTACCTTGTGATCAGGATCCGCTTCTCTGTGCAGTAACCAGAGCCGCCGTTGGGATTGGCGGTGGTGTGAATGCCAATGTAACTGCGGATGTGGTGGTTCCTGGGGGCAGAACTTCCAAGAAATTTTTCCCAGTGTCTTATGCCCATGATGGTGGCAGTGGCTCCTACACAGTTGTGCCCAAAGCCGATGCCGATGACACAGGTATTCCTTTGACTCAATCTCTTTGTACGGGCCAGGTGACGGCTATTTTTAATCGCTCTGGCAGCAAGGCAATCAAGGTGGATGTAACTCAGTCTATAACTGGCAGGGTGCAGTCTTCTACCAACTCCGTCAGGGTGGTATATGATGATACCCCCCCTGTGTTGACCATCAACTCGGTAGTTTTGGCTCCAGATGTCAATGCGGGAGTACCGATCCCGTTTTCTGGAGGGACTACATTTTTTACATCCAATGCCATAGTGGTGCAGGGAAGGGTGAATGATGTTGAGCCGGCCCAGGATCCCAATCTTTTGGCTGTATTGGTTCAGGAGGGGTTAACTACGAGCGGTCAGGTAGTGCCGGTGACTTCTGGTACTAACGGAACCTTTAATCTTCCGATTAATCTGGCTCAAGAGCAGGATGGGGAGTTTCAGATTAGGCTGGTTGGTTTGGATAGTAATGGCTTAACTTTTGCCGATGGATCTCCTGCCAATAAATCTGAACCCAGAACCGTCAGAGTGGTTAAGGACACCCTAAAGCCGGTTTTAACAAAACTGGAGGTGATTTTTGGCACAGGGGACAATCAGAAGGTGCAGGAAGTGCCCAGAGTATTTGTTCAGGGGGGGGCACAAATTCGGGTTAGAGCCACCTTTAGCGAAAAACTCAAGGTTGCTCCGACTATGGCATTAAAACATCAGGGAAATGGTGCTGGAGAGCCTTCACAGCCATATTCCGTTCCTTTTGATTCCCAGCTTTTTGCCAGCAACCCATCGGTTGTGGAGTATGAGTTTACCCCCTTGTTTGATCCACGAAACCTTGGTCCTGTGGATTTACAGTTTGGTCCGGCAGCCGCAACCATTGCTAACGCCCAGATAGGGATAGACTTGGCCGGCAATGATATCGATATTACCCAAGGAGTTTTGAAAAATCAGGGTACGGTGGTGGCTGGGTTGGTGGTTGATGGGAATGCTCCGGGATTGTTTCGTTTATCCGGGGCTGCTGGAGAGGTTCAGAGTCGTCCTAGAAATAATCAGACTCTGGCCAGAAAGGATTTTCCAACCCGCATTGAGCTTTTTGTTCAGGATTATAATCTTCCC